>CAYOVE010000165.1:0-7330 GCA_964407295.1 uncultured Occallatibacter sp. | reverse complement strand
ATCGCCACCGGCGAGCGCGACGTCCTGATCCTTCTGCCTGTTGCATGAATGCATGCTCAGACTTCGGTCAGGAAAGCGCCAGATGGAAACTTCGAACGCTTACTGTACATCCTGCTTTTTCTTGTCACCTATGGGCTTCGAGCCCACGAGGTTGCCAAACTCACGCTGGAAGATATCGACTGGAAACGCGAGCGATTCCAGGTGCCTGAACGCAAGGCTGGCCATGCGACTGCGTATCCACTTGCCGGAGTAGTGGGAGAAGCCCTGATCGACTATCTCAAACGAGGTAGACCTGAGACTGAGGATCGCCATCTCTTCTTCCGTGTTGTGGCTCCGCGTTCCCCCATCACTCCCGCCACAGTGTCATCGAGTGTAGCGTTTTATCTCCAGAAAGCTGGGATCCAAGTGCGCAAGGGTGGATCGCATACGCTGCGGCACACCTGCGTACAATGTCTGATTGATGCTGAATTTCCGCTGAAGACTATCGGCGATTATGTTGGGCATCGCTCGCCGGAGTCCACGATTTCACACCCTGTCCTGTGCTTGTTTGCGTTCCTCTGCCCAGCTCTCATAAAAGCGGTGACAATCGGATGAGGACTTTCGGGCAGCGACCTGGATTGTGGGACAAACAGGGTTGCTAGAAAAAATGGATGCTCCGGGAGTTCGACGATGCGCGCCTCACCTTGATGATCCCATCCCACGATTGAGAGGCCGGCAAGTTGGGTTCGATCATAATAGTCGGGATTCATCCCAAAATTGCAGTAGTAGGTTTCTTCGACATGCGATGCTTCGTATATCTCTGCGACACGCGAATTAGCATCAAGTTGAATGCGCATAGTTAGCCCTTTAATCTGACAGGCTAACGGTTGCACAAAAAGGCAGGATGCGTAGGGATCGTATTCAGCGTGGGCCGCATCGGCGATGTTCATCACATTGCGTCCGAATTCGAGAACAGCGTGTTGAAAACCGCCGCATGTTCCTAGAAATGGTATTGATTGTTCCCTCGCAAAACGTATGCCTGACAGGGCGCTCTCCATATCGCGGTAGGGGCTTCCAGGTGCGCACCATAAAGCGTCAAATCTTTTCAGATCATGCTTGTGATCTGTCGGCAGCCACTCCGTTCGAATGTTCTGATTAAGAAATGACGCCGAATGACGAAGAGCCATTTCGGTGGAGACATGTGGGGGGAAAGTCTCGTCAAACTCGCCGATAATGCCGATGTTTAGTTCGCTCATACGATTCATCATCGCGTATAATCGAGCATGAAGCAAATCGAATATGATCAACTCAAACATGAACAAAGCAGAACTAAGCATTCAAAGCCTCAGATTATTTGCGGCTGTGTCGGAAGAGAAGGGCCTTGTGAAAGCTGGACTACGCTTAGGCATGTCCCAATCAGGCGCAAGCCACGCCCTGGCTGCTCTACAGAAAAATCTCGGCGCGACACTATTTGTTCGTGAGACCACTGGTTTACGCTTCACGGAAACCGCGAAGCGCCTGTTGCCACATGTGCGTGACATTTTGAAATCGCTCGACTCGATACGCTCTGAGGCCTCAGCCACGGCGGGTCTCGATCATGGAAGTCTCTGTGTCAGTTCCATTCCAAGTGTCGCGGGTACTATTCTTCCCGATTTGCTGCGTGAATATGGCCGTCGGTACCCGGGTGTGGAGCTGTCTTTGTATGAAGGAACGGACGCTGAAGTAGTCGAATGGGTTCAACAGCGAATGGCAGATGTAGGTTTTGCCGCGCTTCCTGTTGAGGGGGCAACAGGAATACGGGTGATCTCGGATGAATGGTTGGCATTGATTCCGGCGCACGATACTCATGCGGGTTCCATTTCATTAAAACAATTGATACGGCGCAGGTTCCTGATGTCCGAAGGCGGATGCGAACCGATGATCAGAGAACTTTTTGCTAACGCCAATTTGCAAATAAAAGATGTTCTTAATGTAAGGGAGATGACAACACTCAAAGCTATGGTTGCGGAGGGGATAGGGGTAAGCATTATCCCGAGTCTCGCTGCTCCGCAGATGACAAAAGGAGTGCGCGCGGTTTCCCTCGTCCCCAAGAAGTGTCGCGAAGTCGGGTTGATACTGAAGCGTCCAGATAACCTCAGTCCGTCTCTTCGGGCGTGGATTTCTCTTGTAGCAGAAAGGCTTGATGTCGATTTGCAGCTCTAATCAGCAGAGCAACTAAGAATTTACGATGAGGTTCCTGAAAATGCACGAGAATACGTCCAGACTTCTAGCAAGCATTCAGCGCCATGCCTCCACATGGTTGGCGTCGATTGACAGTCGAAAGGTCTGCGCGACTACATCATCCGAAGAGTTGCAGCAGATGCTTGGTGGCCCGCTGCCTCGCGAGGGAATCAGCCCGGAAATACTCGTCGAGACCTTGACCAATGCAGGTACAGGTGGAACAGTTGCCTCTGCAGGGCCGCGATACTTCGGCTTTGTTGTAGGGGGCAGCGTTCCAGCCGCACTGGCTGCCGACTGGCTCGTGTCAACCTGGGATCAGAACGGCGTTGTTTACGCTTCGTCTCCATTGGTTTCCGTGATCGAGCAGATCACTGGTTCATGGTTGCGTGAACTCACCGGACTTCCAGCCACTATGAGCTTCGGATTTGTAACCGGTTGTCAAATGGCGAACTTCACTGCAATCGCTGCTGCACGGCATCGTGTATTAAGCGATGCAGGTTGGGATGTCGAGGCAGAGGGACTTTTTGGAGCCCCGCCAATTGACGTATTCGTCAGCGAGGAGGCACATTACACTATAGCCATGGCACTACGACTATCAGGCCTGGGCGCCAATCGAGTTCGGCGGATTCCTACGGATAGCCAGGGCCGGATGCGCGCAACCGCTCTTGCTGCGGCGTTGCGTGGTCATCAGGGACCTTGCATCGTCTGCGCGCAGGCTGGCAACGTCAATACGGGCGCTGTCGATCCCCTTCGAGAAATTGGAGAATTGGCAAAAGAGCGCGGTGCATGGTTCCATGTCGATGGCGCTTTCGATCTCTGGGCTGCAGTCTCACCCGCGCGCGAGACTCTGGTCCGTGGCGTCGAGACAGCCGATTCGGTGGCGACCGACGCGCACAAATGGCTCAACGTCCCCTACGACTGCGGGATCGTCTTCTGTTCCGACGAGAGTGCGCATCGCAGCGCAATGTCTCTGGCAGCAACCTACATCGTTGCTACAGGAAGCGCGAGGGATCCTCACGAGTTCGTCCCTGAAGAGTCACGACGCGCCAGGGCTCTTCCTGTGTACGCGGCCGTACAAACTCTCGGGCGAAAGGGTCTTGCTGAATTGATCGAGCGCAACTGTCGGCAGGCAAGCCGGTTTGCCGATGCTTTGCGGTCTGCAGGATACGAAGTGCTCAACGAAGTCGTGCTCAACCAGGTTCTGGTTTCGTTCGGCACCCCGGAAGAAACTCAGCGCACCATTGCTGCGATCCAAGAGGACGGAACCTGTTGGTGCGGGGGGACGGTGTGGAAAGGCCGACCTGCAATGCGCATAAGCGTAAGCAATTGGTCGACAACAGACAAGGATGTGGAGCAAAGCATCGAGGCGATTTTGCAGGCTGCATTCAAATGTGGAAGGTAGCTTTATGGGATCGCAACCCGGCCATTCCCGATGGCTGTTCATTCGAGCAGTTTCTTTATGCCCCTTGACTGCAAGGTTAGCCCGAGCATGCGCATCATTACTTCGATAGCAGGTCAAGAGACTTCAAGGCAATTTCCTCCGCATCGATTGATTCCGAACCTCCGACATTGGCCAGCACGATCAATCCGATTTTCTTATCACGATTGATATATAGGGCTGCTTGGTATCCTGCAACATCACCACTATGTCCGAAGGCGACGTAACCATCGCGGCGTGTCACCATGAATCCAAGCCCGTACCCTCCGGTCAGCCATGAATTGGACGGAACCTCTATCTGATCCAAATCTTGCTCAAGACTGGTAGCCTTCAATGCACTTTCAGGTCCGTTGCCCATGAGAAATGAAGCGAATCTGGCAAGGTCTTTCACGTTCGTATAAGCAGTCCCGTTCGGCACCTTGTAACCGCGGCCAAGTTGTTCACGTAGCGGCGTTTCAGTATCGGTCTTATCTCCTTCCACCTCATACCCCGTGGAAAGATATGGCTTTATTTCGGCATTCGGTTTTAAGGCCGTGTGTGCCATGCCCAGAGGCCTAAAGATGTGTGCGGGGACATACTCAAGGTACGGCTCGCCTGCCGCACGGGCCAAAGCAGCACCCAGCACCGCGTATCCAATGTTGGAATAAGAAAAGCGTATTCCTGGTTCAAAAACATAATGGACATGAGGAAGTGCAGCTATCAGTGTCTTCTCCCAATCGGCAACCGGGCCCTGAACATATCTTTCTACATTGTCTGGTTCTAGTCCTAGCCCCGACGTGTGTGTCGCAAGTTGGATCAGGGTAATCGGGGGAGCATTGGGAAATCGTCCCTGTACATTGTCAATTTCGGGGTAATATTTTCTCACCGGATCAGACAGATGCACTTTACCCGTTTCCACAAGTTGCTCCAGCATGACTGCGGTGAACATTTTTGTAATTGAGCCAATCCGATACACCGTGTCTATGTTCGCCGGCAAGTGATTCTTTGTATCCGCATTGCCATAGCTCTTCGTCCAGATGAGCTGGCTGTCAGACACCACGCCAATGGTTAGGCCGCCACTCGGTTTCTTGTTGTACGCATTCGCGACCATTGCATCGATTTCTGTAAGCTGCGCACTCAGTTCCGTGACCGTGGCTGGCGGCTTTCGAATTAATACCAGCGGCATCGGCAGGCCTTGATCCCAGGTGCCCGTAATCGCATCGCCGTCCGTGCTAATGCTGCCTTTATAGGTTCCTTGGACGTCAGGGACCGCAAAGCTGAACTGTGCCCCGGATAGGGCGAGTTGAGTACAGGGAATCCCAAAAGCGTCTTGGTCCACGATGTCCATGAAACAGATTAGGCTTCCTGCTGAATTTGTCTGAATACGAAGCCGAAAGTGAAGTTGTCCTTGAGTCCCCGTATAGTCGCCAACGACCGTAGATGTAGCAATTTGCGCCCTCATAAGGCCACAGCAGGCGATACAGGCGCAAACGGTAAAGAATGAGTTGCGCAACACGGAAACTATCATGGTGTGGCCTTCAATGCACGAGCCTTCGCCTTTAAGGATCGCAACGTATTCTCCGATCGATGGAAAAATCTTTGCGCCAATTTGAGTTCACTTGTGTTCGCTCAAAATTCATGATCGCGCATGATTGAGCAGTAGGCAAATCGAAGCGGCTCAACCACAACATGAGCAAGATCGAACTGAATATTCAAAGCCTTAGACTATTTGCCCTCGTTAAAGTCGGCAGTAATAGATGCGCTCGCCATGTGACAGGATTGGGCGGATCTGGTGACTCTTGCAAGGACTGAGCATCATGTCACCCTTTTTAGGGGTGTCCAACGTTGTCGACGGAGTCACAATGATGCCGGATGCAGTTCAGGTGCGCGATGGTTTTCTGCCGGGGCAGCCATCGCAGGTAGTCTGATCGTCATTCCACACAGCGTTTAGCACGTATTGCCCAATTCCGTTCCTCTTCTCTTTGCGATGGGGTTGATTTCCTTCCGATTGCGGGAAGGCAGTTGGACCGCGATGAGATTGGCTTGCCAAAATTCTGGACCCGCACGGTCCTCATGGCTGCTGCGGCAGCCGTCGTCCAGCAGGCTGTCGGGCAATTCTTTGTCGATCCGCTCACGCACCCGTTTCTGCACTGTTCCGCGAGGGCGAATCCCCTTGAGGGTATGCACGGGACCTTTATGGTGCTGGCTTGGCATCATCTGGACCTACGCCGCCTTCGGGGAGGAGATCGGCTATCGTGGGTATCTGCTGAACAGGGTTGCTGACCTGGGAGGCCGTTCCCGCACCGCTCTCGTGCTCGGTTTGCTATGGTCGAGCATCATGTTCGGCTTCGCTCACTGGTATCAAGGCCCGGGCCGGTGTCGTCAGCGCCGCCGCCAGCGGAATCGTGTTTGGAGCCGCCTATCTCCTGGCGGGGAGAAATTTTGGCGCCAGTTCTCGCACATGGTTTCAGTGATTCCTTGGCGTTGCTCGCTACGTATCTTGGACTTGCCGGCTAGGCTCCAGTTCATCGCTTTGAGCCGTTTTAGGCACTGTGAGCGCAAGGAGTGTGTTCAGGCGTGGGTCTGCCTTTTCACGCGTGATAATGGGATTTATCAACAACTGTGCTTGCGCCGGATTACTTCCGATTTGCAGACGTCTCAGGCAGGGGCTACGCCTATGGCTTGGGGGAGCACCTTCTGGAGAACCGCTTCGATGTGCAACGCAGCGCAATCGATAAACGGAAACAGGATGTTTGCTTCATTGAAAATCAATGAGAGATCAGTGCCGGCGAGAAGGATCGCATCCAGGCCATCCCGCTTGCAGAAATTGAGGGCAAGATCGGTAAGGCCTCGATATTGCATCTCCGAGCCCTCTCCCGTTTGAGCGAGTTCCAAGTATGTGTGATGGATGTACTCGACCTCGTCTCGCGGAGGCTGGACGACTTCCACGCCATCAGCCATGCCAAAGAGTGCGGACTCGATGACAAAGCGCGTGCCAAATACGCCGACCCGCGTTGCCGAACGTGCGGAAAGCTCCTTCACTAGCGGGTCAAAGATATTGAGCACCGGCAAAGGCGAGATGGCGAGAAGCTCCCGAATACAAAGATGGGGGGTGACTGCCGGAATCACAACCAGATCCGCTCCTGCCGCCTTCAGGCGATCGATAAAGCTGTTTAAGTATCGTGCCAGACCTTCGCGGTCATCGGCCCCAGCATACTCAAACACTCGCGATGTCTCGGCATGAACCATGACGAGGTCGAGCTGGAAATGCTGCTTGTCATGAGCCTCGGCCAGCTTTCTGTAGTAATGCACCGCAGCCCCCGGCCCAAGCCCACCGACGAGACCGATACAGCAATACTTATCCATACAGTAAGCCTAATAGCCTAAGGAGTCTCTGCACAAGTTCCGCGTCCACAGGCTGTTTGATTGATCTTATAGCTTGAGGTAGATGGCGATGAAGCAGCAGACGTTTGCGTCTCAGTCGAGCTTTGAGAGGTATGGTCGGAAGTCTCGTCGGGAGCTGTTTGGCTCTGGTGCAAATGGCCCCGGCCCGCCGGTTACAGTGGCCTTTGGAGAGTTGAGGACCAAAGGTGAGTGAACTGAATAGCATCGAGGAGTTGTTTCGAGGGCGGCATTTCGACCGCGAGGTGATCATCCTATGCGTGCGCTGGTACCTGCGCTACAAGCTCAGCTTCCGCGATCTGGTCGAGATGA
>CAYOVE010000164.1:0-7349 GCA_964407295.1 uncultured Occallatibacter sp. | reverse complement strand
GAATTCAGCAGCATGTGATAAAGCCCGCGCGAGCACCACTCCTGCTGGTAGAACCTGCGAATCACCGCCGCGCGCCGCCGGTCGAACGCCGCCAGCTTTTGCTCCGCCTCCTGCGCCTGCTCAGGAAAAGCGTGCGCGAACCAATCCTTTTTTGCGCTGGCCGTGGCATACACAAAAATGTGAAAGCATCCGGGCTTTCCGGCCAGCACGCACGCTGCACCGCGGCCCACCAGCACGCAGTTGCCCTCATGAGCCGCGTCCAGAATCTCCTTCCGGATCAGCTCCGCCATGTGTTCGGAGTCGAAGATCTTTTCATCCTCGGTAGTCGCGGGCGCGTACACGGGATCTTTCCAGAACATCTTGCCGTAGCGGTAGTACCAGGGGTCCAGCCGCTCGTCGAGCTTGGCTGCCAGCTTTGGATCCACTCCTGCCATGCGCGCCGCGCCGGCCACCAGTTCGGCATCCAGCAGCCGCCAGCCCAGGTGTTTGGCCAGGTGTCGCGCAAACTCTCCGCCGCGCGAACCGTACTCGCGCTCAACGGTGATCACCTTCACCGGCGCATGTGTCATGGCCCGATTGACCCCCAGGGGAAAGCACCCCTGCCGAGGAGCATAACTCTGCCGCTCAAAAAAACAAAACAGGCGCGAAAGGTTTCGCCCTCCCGCGCCCGCTTGCTGCTTCTGTTTTTCGTTTTCCGCCCTACTGCGTCACCGGTTGCTGGGGCAGCGTTTTGTTGCTCTTCAGGTGCGGAGCGTTCGGCGCGGCCGGCGCAGTCGGTGCCTTGGGGGCAGCAGGAGCCGCGGCCGGGAAGGCCGTTCCCTTCTTGATGTGCAGGTCGCCGTTGCTCGTGCTCAGTTGGATATGCGCCGTGCCCGAGCCGATCTTTCCGCTTACGGTCTTGTTTTCATCGCCGCTGATCGTCAACCCGTAGTCGGTCACAATGTCTCCGTTGTGCGTCTGTCCGTTCACTGTGGCGGAGGCATCCGGCGGCAATGTCAGCTCAATGTCGCCTTTGTCGTTCTTGGCCTCCACGTTGTACACCCCAGCCGGTGCCAGGCTGATGGTTCCGTTGCTGCTTTCGACAGACGTGTCGCCGTAAATCTCGCTCAGGTCGATGTCCTTCGAGCGCGTCGTCACGTGTACCAGGCCCTTGGCGTCGCTCACGTGCAGGTTGTCGGAGTCCAGCGTCATGTCGCCCGGAAGGCTCGCGATCTCGAGGTCGGTATACGGCGTATGCAGAATGATCTGGGCCGTGGCGTTTTCGATGTGCGTCTCCCCGAAGAGTTCCCCGTTCAACGAGATCTTTCCCTGGATCTCGGAAAGAGTGACATCGTTGCAACTGCCGCTGGCAGTCACATCTCCGTCGATCTGGTGCGCAGAGAAGTCGTGCTTGTCATTGGAGAAGTGCACATTCACCGGACCCGAAATCGCGTCAAGGTGCGTGTCCCCGTGCCCGGCTGTCACATCGATTCCCGTACCCAGCCCTGAAGCCGTTATATCTCCTTTGCCCGCGTTCACCGTCACCTTTGCCGTTCGCGGAACCGTCACCGTCAGGTTCACGCGGCCATGGTCGTTGCCATTCGATTGCACCAGCACCGCACTCCCGCTCACTGTTACGTGCGCGGCTTCGCTGTCGAAGATCTTCGTTGCTCCGGAATCGGAGTCGGCATACGCCATCTCGTGTGCCTGCACCTGAATGTTTGGCTGGTCGCCCGACGTGATGCTCACGTCCCCGCGCGGGTTGAGAATCTGAATTGTCGCGTTCGCCGGAATCGCCTGCGTGTTCTCCGGCTGATCCAGGTCGTGCTCGGGCTGGCCCCAGAAGTTGAAGAAGTCGTTATCGCCGTTCCAGTTCCCGAACATCGGCCGCATGTGGTTCCATCCCGCCGCGCAAATGCCCAGGAATGCGACCAGAAACAGGATCCCCACAAAGCTGCCGCTCCTGTGGACGGGTGTTGCCCGCCGCGTGTCCAGCGCCCACTCTGCCAGCAGCGCAAGCCCTGCCACAATCAGCAACAGCGGCCACCAATGCCCGTACCACTCAGAAAACGAGGTGCTGTCGAGATGCCCGGTCACCAGCAGCATGGCGATCACGCCCACGCAAATCAGAAGCACCGGACCCACCACCGAAGGTACGCGAGGCCCGTATGCTCCCACGTAATTCGCCTTCCACACGTGGCGCTGTGCGCGCCATGCATCGCGTTGCGCCCGCCACGCTGCGCGTTGCTGCTCGCGATACACGCGCCACTGCATCTTCGGATCGTACGGCGGAGGCGCTCCGCCTCCCGGAGGCATATTCGGAGGTGCGCTGCTCATGACTGCCCTCCATGAATCTCGTCGCCATAGTCATGCGATTCAGTTGGCGCGTTCGCCGTGTCCGGCGTTGGCTGTGTGCCCAAATTCGAGGTTTGGCCCGTCCCCTGCGCGGCGTTTGGCCACGGCGTGCCCGGAGGCGGTGGATAGTTTTCCCCCGCCAGCGCCGCACGCTCCGCCAGCATCAACAGCCCAAGCAGGATCAGGATCAGCGGCCAGCTCTGGCCCCAGCCAAGAATGTTTGCCTCCGACAGCAGCGCCATCACGCCAATCAGCAACAAAACCGCCGGCCCACGCAATCTGCGAATCATGATGTAGCGATTCATGGTTGCCCTCCCTGCGAGCTCCCCTGCGAGCCAGTCTGCGAGCTCCCCTGCGAGCCAGCCGGGGAGTTCCCCTGCGAACTCGCCTTGTTCTCGCTCAGGCGCCTCACCATCAACCACACTCCCAGTCCGATCAGCAGAATCGGCCAGGTGAATTCAAGCACGCGCCCTGAGAACCAGTCGAAGCGGCCCATCAAAAACAGCACTCCCAGGGCGATGAGAACGATCGCTCCAATCGGCTCCTTCCGCCGCCAGTACACGGACGGAACTGGCGGAAGATCCGGCAACGGATAACCCGGCGGCACATTCGGACCCTGATACGGCGTTTGAAACGGCGTCTGGTACGGCGGCTCATACTGCGCCTGATTGGGTGCCTGAGCCGGCATCTGGCCTGGCGCCTGATACGGACTCGCCGGACCCGTTCCAGCAGACCACGGCCCGTTACCCGGCTGCGCCGTCGGCGGCATTCCCTGCTGCGGTCGTCCGCCTGTACCAAACAAGTGGGTCAGTTCGTTCAGCCCTAACGGATCGGGCAATGGTTCGCCGTCGCGCCGCGCCCTCGCCGTGTGGTAGGCCTCGAATGCCTGGTAGAAAATCCATGCGGGGATCAGCAGCCCAAAAAAGACGTCCAGATCCCCGTGGACCGCGCTGGTCATCGAAACCAGCACCGCGAACACCAGCACATGAACAAGGCCTTTAACGAACTGGCCGTTGTACATCGCGCCCACGCCGGGAATCAGTCCCAGAAGTGCCGCCAGCCCTGGGCTGGGTGCTCCCGCGGGCGGAGCCACAAACGGCTGCTGCCCGCCGTTCCACGCCATCCAGCACGGCTCGCAGAAGATCTGTCCTCCCGCTCCCATCTTGACGCACGCCTGGCACAGTGGCTTTCCGCAATTCTGGCAAAAAGCCGTCGCATTGACACCGCTATGGTTTACGCAATCCATACCTTGCTCCCTTCCCGTGCTCTCCTTGCGGAGCTGTCGGATCGCCCTCTGTTGCCATGCAAGTGAAACGAAGTTTCCACAAAGTCATTCATGGGGCCGGACGCCGGTTCTGCCACTGAATTGTCCGGCGGCTGCTGAGGGTCCAGGCGACCCCCGCCGTCGTTCTTCCCGGGATTCTGTTTCGTCTCTCCGGGTGTTGCCGGCTGTCCCTGTTTCTGGTCCTGGGTGCCTTCCGGCGTCGTGTTCTCATCGCCATTGCCCTGGCTCTGGCTGCGTAGTTGCCGCACTCTCGATTCCACTTCGTACACAAACCGCAAATGGTCGTAATACCGAACGATGGGCACTGAGGCCATGTTCAACTGCCGCTCCATGTACGACCGCATCGCCGTCGGCCGCAGATCGGCCAGCCGCAGGGTCGACAGCCGCACTCCCGTCAGGTTCAGCGTGAGCGCGATCGAGAAGAATGCCATCGCCGCCGTCATCAAAAGCCCCGGTTGCATCGCTTGCCGCGTCCGGGCCATGAATCCCTGCTGTTGCCACACCGGCGGTACAAATGCGGGAACAGTTCTTCCGCCGGCCATCGCCGGTATTGGCATGCTCGCCGCGTGTCCCGGACCTGTGTGCGCCAGAATCTTTTCCAGCAGCCCTGCCGGCACATCCGGCTCGGGAGACAGAAACTCCAGCCACTCGCGCCCCTTCCGCGCTTCTTCATACAGCGCCGCGCATGCCGCACAGGTGGCCTTGTGCGCCGCGAACTGCGCTTCATCCTCGGGCTTCAACAGCCCGTCCAGAGCGTCAGCCAGCAGCGTCTCCCACGCGCCGCAGGCCGGAGAATTCGGAAATTGTGTGCGCTCTGTCATCGCTACATCACCTCCAGCTTGTTACGTTCCAGGAGCCTTGCAAGTTCCGCGCGGCCCCGGCTGATGCGCGATTTCACCGTTCCCTCGGGAATCGCCAATACTTGTGCAATCTCTTTATAATCAAGGTCTTGAAGGTCTCTCAGGATCACAGCCTCGCGCAGCTCCACGCTCACCTTGGCCAGCGCGCCCTGCACCATGTTGGCCAGTTCCTTGCGCGCCGCAAACTCATGCGGCGAGGGCCCCGTCGCCATCAGGCGGTCGGCAGGCTTCATCTCTTCTGTCTGGTCCCATCCATCGTCCAGCGAGCCGGTTGCCCTCTGGTTGCGCGTCCGCCTGAAGTTGTCCACCAGCAGGTTCCGCGTCATGGTGGTAATCCACACCGGCAGGCTGCCGCGAGTGGCGTCAAAACTGCCCAGATTGGAATAGATCTTCAGGAATACATCCTGGGTCAGGTCTTCGGCGTCGGCCGCATTCCCCGTGAACCGGTAGCACAGCCCGTACACACGTTTCTGGTGCGTGCGGACCATCTCGGCCCATGCGCCCGAATCTCCATCCATGCAGCGGTGGACGATTTGCGCCCAGTCTTGCTCCAGCTTCCTCACCCCCGCGCTTGCTGCCGGCTGCGTGCGTCCCCAATCATCCACTCCGGAGGTCCGCCGCACCGCAGGCGCCGTCGGCGTCGCAGCCGCGGCACGGGCGGAATGTTCCTGAACCTGCGGCCGTTTCCTGCCCGCAGTTCGGGAGTCGGAACGTGCCATTGCGGCACCCCAACCCGCCCCGCTCCAGCTTAATGCACCCACGCACTCCATGTTGGGTTCATACGGAATTCACGCACTTTTTGTTCCGTTCCGGAAATCAGTTCCCGGTGGTCCCGCTCACAACTCTGAATGTCGTGCGTACCGCGCCGGCGGAAACTTCCGCAGTCATCCCTGCCCGGCTAGTTCGCGGAACTCTGCGATCAGCCGGCTGAGTCGCGCCTGATTGGCCGGGTCGGGCAAGAGGTACCCCGGCGGGGCGTCAAGAAACCGCTGTTCGCGAAGCAACGCTCCGATCGCCTGAGCCACATAAGCCCTCACATCGTCCG
This sequence comes from uncultured Occallatibacter sp., assembly GCA_964407295.1. Lineage (GTDB taxonomy): Bacteria > Acidobacteriota > Terriglobia > Terriglobales > Acidobacteriaceae > Telmatobacter. The sequence goes on along the minus strand of CAYOVE010000164.1, from coordinate 1,825 downwards.
AGGACCGTTTCACTTCATTTGCAAGCGAGGGCCGGCCGTCCACGACGGTCACAATGTCCTCCAGGTCGCGGCTGGCGAAGTAATCCATTTCGCCCCGGCCGTTAGAGGCCTCTATCTTCGTCGCAAGGAAGAGAGGAGATGAAATCACCCGTAAAAGCATGCCGCTCGGCAGCATAAGCTCATCGGCGTCGCGCAGTACGTCAGGGTACCAACGATTCGAGAATCCGAGAATTGCTGCGTCCAGTGGCATGACATCGAGTGTGAATTCGCCCCTTCGCCATCGGCAAACAGGCGCTCCCTCACGCGTATCCTCCTCCAGCCCAAGAGCTCTGAGCCGCTCGGAGAAGGCGACGTAATCTGGGTAAGAAACAATTTCAGCAATCACATCCACGTCGTACGTCACGCGCGCGGGCGCCGCTGCAGGGTCGGTGATGAGCAATGCCGTTGCGCAGCCGCCAACAAAGACGATCTCGGGCAACAACGGCTCAAGGATCGTGGCCGCCAACTCCAGCAAGGCAACGTGCGTTCTCGCCATCGTGTCACTCGCCCAGACGTTGCGCCAGCTCGCGCCCTGCCAGGTTGCGCTCCCGCGCTCTTCCATCGCGCAGTGCGTCCACCAGAGCCAGTAGCTCATACAACTTCCTGTCTTCGAGTGCAGCTTTTGGAACGTTTTTATGCAACGGTGCGAAACTAAACCCGCGCACCGAACCCTCCGCATACGGCCACACAGGAGATGGATCGTCGTCAGATGAAATCTGCTCGCTGAGAGGAGACGCCGCGTAGCTGGTCGGAATGCCTCGCGTCAAAGCGCCCTTCTGGGCAGGAAATACGTAGCGGATTCCGTGCAGCAGAAATTCGAGAAGCGCAGAGCGGTTCAGGCGGTCATGACGTTTTTGCCGATGCAGGAGCTGCGATTCAGCAGCGCGCTTGAGCGAGGAGTAAACCTCGGAAGGGTAGAGGTGAAGATCCCGAGCCAGTTCGAGATACGGTGGACGCCCGTCCAGGGTGGACAGCTTGAGCAAGACGACAATGTCCGCGGGCTTCAACATAATGAAGAGCTTAGCACAAGAATATTCAAGATTCAAATAAATTGAATTTTGAATATATGTCCGTTTTCCGTCCTCGCCTGAGCCCGCGCTCTCCATCTACTCCGCCGAATATCCCTGCCCGAACGCCGGGTCCACCGGGTTCTCAAACATCGACGCGTCCCGCGTCACGATCGTCAGCCCCGACGGCGTCACGAAGTACCGCCGCTTGTCCTCCACCGGGTCGTACCCGATCACCGTTCCTTCCGGAATGTGAACGTCGCGATCGATAATCGCCCGGCGGATCCTGCAATGCCGCCCGATATTCACGTGCGAAAAGATGATGCTCTGGTCCACATCCGAGTACGAATTCACGCGCACGTCCTGTGACAGCACAGAGTTGTAGACTGACGCGCCCGAGATAATCACGCCCGCGGTGATGATCGAGTTCACCGCCATGCCCGACCGCCCTGGCTCGCCGAACACAAACTTCGCCGGCGGATACTGCCGTTGCCGCGTGCGCACCGGCCAGCTCTTGTCGTACAAGTTGAACACCGGCGACACCGAGCACAAATCCATGTTGGCGTCGTAATAGGCGTCCAGCGTGCCCACGTCTCGCCAGTAGAGCGCCTCCTGCTTGTTCTCGTCTACAAAGCTGTAGGCCATCATCTTCTTGTTGCCCAGCAGGTTGGGCAGGATGTTGTGTCCGAAGTCGTGTTTCGAGTCCGGGTCGTCGGCATCCGCGATCAGCGCCTTCAGCAGCGTCTCCGTGTTGAAGATATAAATCCCCATCGACGCAT
>CAYOVE010000163.1:0-7376 GCA_964407295.1 uncultured Occallatibacter sp. | reverse complement strand
CCGATCAGCTCATCGTCCGATCCCGGAGACGGGTCGACGTCGCCCGACGGCAGTGACCCGGCTGATCCGACCGCCAGCGACCCGACGGCTGGCAGTACCGACGATCCAACGGCGGGAGGCGTCGTCGGCTCCGATCCCGACACCACCAGCTCGACTGACCCTGACTCGACTAGCTCCACGGATACGTCGCAGTTGACCAGCGATCAGGACACGCTCCAGCAGGACGAGCAACAAGAGGCTCAGGACGTCCAGTCGGGCGACTACACGGCCGCATCAACTGATGCTCAACAGGCCTATCAGCAATCGGAGACGGTGGCGGGCGAAGGCGGCCCGGACAACACCGACGAAACCTGGACGGCACAGCTCGATGAAAGCTACGCCGCCTCAGACCAGCAGACCGCGCAAGAGGACGCGACAACCGCCGCGAGTTACGCCGACGACCCGACTGGCAATCCGGACACGGATGCAGCCGACGCGCAGCTCTACGGCGACGCTGCGGCAAGCGAGGAGCAGACTGCAGGCTCGAACGCCGAATCGGGCGAATACGGTGATTCGGTTGGTCAGGAAATGGATACGCCGACCGATACAACAGAAGACGCGCCGGTGGACGACGCGCCCGTGGATGATGCTCCAGTTGACGATGCGCCGGTCGACGATTCTTCAACCGTCGACGACGATTCGTCGGCGGGTTAGAGCGGCTGCATTCGCAACGGCGAATCGATCAGCGAGTACTCTCCCGCGCGAGAGTACTCGCGGGAATCAGGTTGCGCGCCCTGCCGCGGTGCAGGTTTCGCCCTAAACTGTGGGTTCGCCACTCTCCCGCGCCGGAGGCGCAATGGTTGTTAGCCCCGCGCTTCAGCGTGGGGAGGGCGAGGCATCTAGAATGGGAGTCCCGTAGGGACGACGCAAACATGGCCCATACATACGCGAACAATTTCATCCACTGCATCTTTAGCACCAAAGACCGCCGTCCCCTCATTCCGGCGACGCGTATGACCGCGCTTTACGCCTATCTCGGCGGCATCGCACACGGCGAAGGCTTCTCCCTGCTCGCCGCTGGTGGAACCACGAATCACGTTCATCTGCTGTTTGTCTTACCGGCCCAGCAATCCCTCGCTCACGCCGTTCAAAAGCTCAAGGGCAGCTCATCCCGATGGATAGGGCGGCAATTCTCCTGGCAGGAAGGGTACGGAGCATTTAGCGTCAGCCCTTCTCAGGTAACAACGGTGAAGAAATACATCCGAAATCAGGAACAACATCATCGCAGGCAGGATTTCGAAAAGGAATTCACCGATCTGTTGCGACATTGCGGAATCGCATTCGACGAACGTTACGTCCTCGGTTGATAAGAATTAGCGCCGTCCCTACGGGACTCAATGCCATCATCCGCACGCAATCCCCATGCTGAAGCAAGGGGCTAACAATCACTGCGCCTCCGGCGCGGGATTTTGTACTCACGGCTATTCTCGTTCCGCGCTCGCTGGGTTTCCCTAATCCAATCTTGTTCGACGTGGCTACTCAGCTCTTCCCAAACACACAGCAAACCAGCCGCGGTCGTCGGTCCACGTTGCCTCGGCGCGGAACCCCGTCTTCGCGAGCAGCGCCTCGGCCTGCCCCGGCCGGTACTTGTAGCTGTTCTCTGTGTGAATGGTCTCGCCGGCCTTGAACTCGAGGGTCATGTCAAGCTCATCAATACTTACCTGCTGGGCACAGCGGCTCACGAGGTGCATTTCCATGCGGGACTTCGCCTGGTTCCACACCGCGCGATGCGCGAAGGCCTCCACATCGAAGTCCGCGTCGAGCTCACGGTTGAGGCGCACCAGCACATTGCGATTAAAAGCCGCCGTCACACCCCGCGCATCGTCGTACGCCGCCACGAGCGTCGCTTCGTCTTTCACCAGATCGACACCCAGCAACATGCAATCGCCGATCTCAAGGCCGGCGCGCACGCGGCCGAGCAGCCGCCCGGCTTGGTGCGGCTCAAAGTTTCCAATGCTCGATCCGATGTAGAGCATCAGCCGTCTTTCATCTGCGCCCATGGCTCCTGGATGAAACCTGCTGTCATCGCCGGCGGTGTAGTCCATCACCCGCGGCGCGACTGTGACGCCGGGGATCTCGCGCTCGATGCGTCGTTTCGCAAGATCCAGCGCGCTCGCTGAAACATCCACCGGCTCATAAACCACTGCGTCCTGGCGCTCGACCGCGGCGCGCAAAAGCAGCCGCGTCTTTTCCGCCGATCCCGCGCCCAGCTCCGCAATGCGCAGCCGGCGGCCCTCTCTCGCCTGATCGACAATCTCCTGCGAAGCTCGGAAAAATATGCCGCGCTCGGTGCGGGTCAGGTAATACTCATCGAGCTCGGTGATCGCATCAAACAGGCGCGAACCGGCGCGATCGTAAAACAACCACGCAGGCAATCGTTTGGGCCGCGTGCTCAGTCCCTCACGGACCGCCGTGCCAACGCGTTCATCGAATTGCAGAATCGGGGAAGGGGAAGCTGCTGCAGTCATGGGATCTCAGTTAAATCGCTTTCAACTTCGATGCAACTGGCGCGCTTAGGTCGCCAGCCGAATGCCGGAAAACTGCCATCGCGTCTCAGGGGGAAAGAAATTACGGTAGGTCGATCGGATGTGCCGCGCCGGCGTAACGCACGATCCGCCGCGCAACACCATTTGCCCGCTCATGAATTTGCCGTTGTACTCGCCCAGCGCCCCATCAAGCGGCTTGAAGCCGGGATAACCCAGATAAGCACTGCTCGTCCACACCCAACAATCCCCATAGTACTTCGTACCGTTTTGGTCTTCGTGCTTTGCACCGTTCTGGTTTCGGACGAGATTGGCGGAAGGGACCGGTGTAAAGTTTCCCGAGTCGAGCAGGTTCCCCTCGACCGGCCGGCCCTCGACTACGGACTCCCATTCAAACTCCGTGGGCAAACGCCGCCCGGCCCAGCGCGCATAAGCATCTGCCTCGTAATAACTTACATGGCTCACTGGCGCTGCCGCGAGCTCCTTGAGCGGCAACTCCCCGCGCAGCGTGAACACGGTCAACGCTCCGTCCTGTTCGGTCCAGTAGAGGGGCGCCCGCCATCCATTGGCCTTCACCGCATCCCATCCAGCCGAAAGCCACAGGTCAGGCTTGCGGTAGCCGCCATCGGCCATAAACTCCGCGTACTCGCCGCAGGTCACCAGTCTGTCGGCCACGGCAAACGGCTCCAGCCAAACACGATGCCGCGGCATCTCATTGTCGAAACAGAACTCTCTGCCGTCGTTTCCTGCCTCTTTCAATCCGCCCTCAAATCGCTTGAAGTCTGACGGCCTTGCTTGGTCCCTCGTTCCCTTGGTCCCTTGTTCCCTGCTTTTCTGATCCCTTGTTCCCTCGTTCCCTTGGTCCCTGTATCTCGGCCGCAGCGGATTGGTGAAAAACGCATTCAAAATATCGGTCAGCAGCAATTCCTGGTGCTGTTCCTCGTGGTTCGCGCCCAACTCGATGCGCCTTAGCGCCTCCGGCTCCGGCTCACGCTCGAAAAGCCGCTCCATGGCCGCGTCCACATGCTCGCGATAACATCGAATCTCCTCCAGCCCGGGCCGCGAAAACGACGACCGCAGCCGCTTCTCAGGAAATGCCGAGAAACCCTCGTAATAGCTGTTGAAGAGCCACGGAAAATCTTCGTTGAAGAGCCGGTAACCGGGCAGAAACTCCCGCAGCACGAACGACTCGAAGAACCATGCGGTGTGCGCCAGGTGCCACTTGGCGGGCGAAGCCTCAGGGCAAGACTGCACCATCATGTCTTCCGCCGAGAGCGGTTCGCACAGAGCCATCGTGCTGCGCCGCACATCGCGGAATCGGTTGAGGGTCGCCGCACCGGCGCCTGAAAAAGTGGATGTGCCCAAGGTCCGCCCTCCGGTTTTGCCAGTGTAGCCCTTCCCGGCTAAAGTCAAAGCCTTTAGACGGCCCGTCAGGGGCCTGCGGCTCCTTTTTTTTGCTTGGACCCGAGCACCTTGCGCCCGTTGGACGGAGCATCGTGGCGCGAATCCGGCGCAAATCGAATCCTTTCAGACGCGTGAATCACGTCAGGCGGTCAACTTTTACGGTCCGCGAAGGCCTTGTAACCCCCGTGACATGTCATTTGGTAACCCCAGTTGACTGGTATTTGCTCATCGATGGTGCTTTAATTCCTGCCAGAATGATCCTTCGCTCCCGCAGCGAGACGGAGCATCGAAGCGGAGTATGTTGAAACTCGGTCAAACTCGGTTTCCGTTGGCGGCCCTCTTCGCGCTCTCCCTGGCCGCTCCGCGGAGTCTGCCTGCCCAGGCAAGCGGCCAATCCCAGCCGCTCGCTGTTCCGTCAGGGCCTGTCACCGAGACCCCGGCCCAGTCCCCCCCCACGGCCGAACAGATCGGCGACTCCCTCACAGCCCACCAACGCTATCAGGCCGCCATTGCCGCCTACTCCAAATCGTCTGAAAAGACTGCCGCTATCTGGAATAAAATGGGCATCGATTACCAGATGATGTTCAATTCGGATGACGCCGCTCGCTGCTATAAGCGATCGCTCCAACTCGATCCGGGTGATCCTCAGGTACTGAACAATCTCGGCACCTTGTACCAGTCGCTCAAGGATTACAGCCAGGCCGACCGTTTCTACCGGAGGGCCCTCAAACTCGATCCCAAGTCTGCGCTTGTCCTCAAGAACCTGGGCACCAATCTGTTGGCGGAGCATAAGTACAACAAGGGCTGGGAAGCCTACCAGCAGGCCCTGGCCATCGATCCCACGATCTTTTCCGATCGCGACACTCCGTCTGTGGAGGACCCGTCTTCCGTGGAAGAGCGGGGTGCAACGAACTACTACATGGCCGCCGGCTGCGCCCGTGCAGGCAACACCGATTGCGCTCTCCAATACCTGCGCATGGCGCTCGATGAGGGCTTTACCACGCGCAAGAAGGTTGCAACCGACGTTGAATTCGCCAGCCTGCGCTCGAATCCCGCCTTCAAACAGCTGATTGAAGAAAAGCAGCGCAGCCAATAAGCCGCCTGGACCACGCACCTTCCGCTCTGTCGTCGTCTCCCACTGCGCCCCGCGCGTCTATCCAATAGGCCGCATTTTTTGCCGCCCGGGAGCTCCTCATGAACATCCGCACTTTGTTCGCAATCGTTATTGCAGTTTCCTTTACCGCCGCAGCCTGCGCGCAGGACCCCGGCATTGCACCGCCATCGGGCCAAAATGGAACCCCCGGATCGGGCGGCGGTTACGGCCAGCACGGCGGACGAGGTGGTTTCGGAGGCGGCGCCGGCATGATAGGCCGCGGCCTCATGGGCACAGTGACCGGCGTTGCAGCCGACCACTACACCATCAAGACCGATGCGGGTGACATCTACACCGTCCATTTCACCGCGGACACGCGTATCTTCAAGCGCCAGGCCCGAAGCGGAGAGCCAGGTGAGGGTCATGGGGGGAGCCAGGGTCAAGGCCAGGGTCAAGGCGCCGGCCAGGCTGGTGGCGAACATCGCGGCATGGGCGGCGGCTATGGAAATCCTCCGCAGCAGATCGCCGCCACCGACATCAAAGCCGGTGACGTCATCAACGTCATGGGCGATACCGACGCCACGGCGAAGACAGTGAATGCGAGGGCCGTCGCCCTCATGGATCAGCAGACCGTGGACCAGATCCACGCCATGGAAGCCAACTTCGGCAAAACCTGGTTGATGGGGAAGGTGACCGCCATTGACGGCGCAAAGATCACGTTGACCGGCACGCTCGACAGCGCGCCGCACACAATCGTCGCCGACGAAAATACTGAATTCCGCAAGCGCCGCGACCCCATCACGCTTGCGGATATTCAGGTAGGAGATACCGTGCGCGCCGACGGCGCCGCAAAAGATGGAGTCTTCACCGCCGTCAACGTGAACGTTTTTGGCGGCCAGGGCGGCGAGATACCTTCAGTCCCGCGCGGCCCTGCGCCACAAGCTCCGGGCAGCGCGCCGCCCCAATAAGCATGCTCTATTCGATCGACTGCAGCGTCCACGCTCCGTTGCTCAGGGCAAACGTGGCCTGCCGCAGCGAGCTTAGTTTGTTGCCGGGGTTGTGCGCCATATCCGAGAGCGGCTGTGGAAGCCCATCAAGGTTTACGCCTTCAGTAAACGACGCAATCTTTGTATCTCCCACCGACTGGATGTCTCCCACATCCCGCGCCTTCAAATGATTCGTGGCGACGGACTGGATAACGACGACAAAATTCTGATCGCTCGGGCTATCGGGCCGCCATTGAATCACGCTCCCCCCGCCTTGCAACGTGAGTACCTTCTTGCCGTCGGGCGTCACCGTAAAGTCACCCCAATAGCCGTTCGGATATCTCTTGGTCTCGAACCAATACTTGGCTGTCACACCCTGAACCATGCCTGCAGTGTTCACAGTAATGCTCACGGGCGCCGCGGGAGTCTGGTCGTATTTAGCCTGAATCATCGTCAATGCCTGGGCTTGCGTCAGATCCGGCGCCGATTTACACCCCGCCATCCATAACCCGGCCGCAAAAGCCACCAGGGTTCCCAAAACCTGCAACTTCACCGCGTTTTTCACATTTCCTCCCTCAACCACCTGAGTGGCCCGCATGAATAGAAAGCACTGAACGGCTCGAAATCTTTCGCCTCGCCATTTTTCATCTACTTTCCTCCGCTGTCAATGCAATTGAAAGTGACCTCGCTCACAGATCAGCGTGCGCGAAGGAAAATGGCCCTCTTAAGGGCATTGCGCGGGCGTTTTTCGAAGCCAACTCCGGCGAAATCAGGGACGTATCCCGTAGAAGCTCAACGCCGCATCGCCTTGCTCGAGCAGGCGGGTTCGCTGCAGGCTGCCGTACCGCTCGCTAAGAGCGAATTTGCGCCGGTGCTCGGCAATCACCACCGCACCGTCCACAAGAATTCCTTGGGCCGTTCCACCCAGCAATCCCAGCGCGATTTCATACTCCTCGGCCGCTTCATACGGCGGATCGAGAAACACCACTTCGTATTTTTCTGGTTTCAGGCTTTTTCCTTGCTTTGGATTTTTTTCCTGCTTTGGATCTCTCTCTGGAATTGGACGCGATTCCGCGGATGACCGGAGAAACGCGCTCACACTCTTTCTGTGCACGCTCACACCCTCGCTGATTCCAAGCCGCGCCAGGTTCCCGTCGAGAATCTTCAGCGCTGCCGGCGCACGTTCAACAAACGTTACGCGCTGGGCCCCGCGGCTCAGCGCCTCCAACCCCACTGCTCCCGAGCCTGCATACAAGTCCAGAAAAGCGACACCGTCAGGAGCCGATTCCTTCAGCCGCGGCGCGAGCACGTTGAAGAGCGTTTCGCGCAGGCGATCGCTGGTGGGCCGCGTGCTCATTCCCGGCGGGGCCG
>CAYOVE010000162.1:0-7444 GCA_964407295.1 uncultured Occallatibacter sp. | reverse complement strand
CGTGCCACCAAGCCATGCGGGCGTCGCGCGTGGCGGCCTGCTTTTGATCGGCGGCCGTAGGCGCTTGTTGCGTCGCGGAGTCCTGCGGTGGCAACGCCAGCCCGTCCGCGTTCGCGACTGCCAACGCCGCTGCGCCCGCCGCGCCAAACTGCTTCAGGAATGCCCGTCGTGTCCGCTCGCTCCAATCCATGGTTGTCTCCCTTTCGTTGTCGCAGTGTCCGCCACGCGCTCCTCTTCGCTCAAAAGAACAGGGCCGCGCAGCAGGACTTCGCCCAACAGGCGCACGGACCATCCTAGACCAGATCTGCGTGTCTGCTCCAGCATCCATTTCAGCTTGAGCCGACTCACCTCGTTTAGAATCGAAGAGGTTGCGGTCAAGCAGGCCGCATCCAAATCTGCGCCCGCGCGCAACGGCCCGTTCAGTGCCTGTTGCGGCGGGTATTTGTGTGGGATCGGACGGCGATGCGAGCAAAAACAGCTGTGGTGCTGGGCGCCCAGTGGGGCGACGAGGGCAAGGGAAAAATCGTAGACGTGCTCAGCGAGCGGTTCTCGGCTGTGGCGCGCTATGCCGGCGGGCATAACGCCGGGCACACCGTCATCATTGGCGAGCACAAGTTTGTGTTGCAGCTCATTCCCTGCGGCGTGCTTCGCCCGGGGTGCAAGGGCGTCATCGGCAACGGAGTGGTTCTCGATCCCATCGCGTTCCTCAGCGAGGTCGGCCGCATTCGCGAGCTGGGCGTCGAAGTCGACGGAAATCTCTTTGTCTCCAACCGCGCGCAGGTCATCCTGCCTTACCACCGCATGATCGAGCTGGCCGCGGAAAGCGCGCCGGGACGCAAGAAAATCGGCACCACCAGCCGCGGCATTGGGCCGGCCTACGAGGACAAGATGGCGCGTAGCGGCTTGCGCGTAGTCGACTTGCTGCATCCGGCGTTGCTCAAGACGCATATTGAGGCCGCCTGCGCTGAGAAGAATGCCATCGCCCATGCGCTCTTCGGCACCGACCCGCTGGACCCCGAAAAAATGTATGAGGAGTACGCAGCAGCGGCCGAGCAGATCAGGCCCTTTGTGGCTGACACGGGCCGCATGCTCCACGGGATCCTGGCCGAGGGCGGCAGCGTGATGTTTGAGGGCGCGCAGGGAACCATGCTCGACATCGACCACGGCACCTATCCGTTCGTCACCTCTTCTTCGGCCACGGCCGGCGGCGCGGCCACGGGTACAGGGGTAGGCCCGACCGCAATCGGCACGGTTATCTCGGTCACCAAGGCCTATGTCACCCGCGTTGGCGGAGGTCCGTTCCCCACCGAGATCCACGATGCAGCCGGCGATCTGCTGCGCGCACGCGGCCACGAATATGGCGCCGTTACGGGACGCCCCCGGCGCTGCGGCTGGCTCGATATCCCTCTGCTCCGCTACTCCAACCAGGTAAACGGAGCCGAATGGCTCGTGGTCACCAAGCTCGACGTTCTCGATGAGCTCGAAGAGATTCCCATCTGCGTTGGCTACGAGATCGACGGCAAGATCACCGACGAAATCCCCGCGGATGTGCGCGGGCTTGAGGCGATCAAGCCGCAATACACCACGCTGAAGGGCTGGCGCCAATCCACGGAGGGCATCACCGAGTTTGACAGGCTGCCCAGGGCCGCTCAGGAGTACCTCGCCTTCCAGGAGCGCGAGAGCGGAGCGAAGATCGGCATGGTGTCTACAGGCCCCGATCGCGGCCAGACCATCGTGCTGCCGGAATTTGCGGCTGAGCTCAAGTCCATTACGTCCTGAGGCGCGCCTCGCGGGGCGGTTCATCTCGTCCAATTCGAGGCGGACCGGTTGCAGGGAACAGACCGCGGATCGGTCCCCGGCGCGCCCTCACGCGATTTCCATTTGACCAGCGTATGGTTTCCGGAATACCGTGTACGCGTATGCAGGGATCAGCAAACGTCTTCTCAACTCTGGCTTGCCGCCGCCTGCGTCCCGGACGGGCCATTGCAATGCTCCTTGCATGTGCCGTTTGCGCCGTTCCTCTCTGCGCAGCAATGTCCATGGGGCAAAAGCACGAGAACCGCCATGACATCGATCAGCTTGAGGATGAATGGCGCGATGCCATGCTGAATGCAAACACCAAGGCAATGGAGTCGCTGTTGGCCCCCGATTACATGGGCATCACCGCCTCTGGCACGCTGCAATCGCGCGAAGAGACCCTGCAAGGAATCGGTTCCGGCCATCTCCATTTCACTCTGCTCGACTTGTCTGACCGCAAGATCCGCTTCTATGGAACCACCGCTGTAGTCACCTCCCTGGCAAATATTCAAGCCACTACGCCGGACGGAAGAATTTCCGGCAACTACCGCTACACGCACGTCTATGTGCGCGACGCCCAGGGAGACTGGCAGATCGTGAGCTTTGAGGCCAGCCGCGTCCGCGAGCCCGGACCCCGCAAGCGAAATGAGTTCCACCCGGCAACGAAAGCGAAATGAATTCCGGCGGGTAGAAGCGACACCAGCTCTTTGAGGGCCTATCCACCATATATCTCCATTAGAATCTGCGGCGAAGGGCCATTCCGGCCTCCGCTTCCTCATCTTGCGACGCTGTGGATGCGATTGTGCCGAGCCGCCCTTGAAAACGGCCCCATCTCGGGGTACACTAAATCTAATATAGGACTAAACAAGTCCTATATTGCGGGATATTGGAACAAGCATCCCAGCCCGGCCCAGATAGCCCTCAAAAAGCCCGTTTCTGGACCCCATCCGTGCCAAGTCCTTTGGAGGACGAATGAGTTCAAGTGTCGATACGATTCGCGGTCTTGCCGAGCAGGACTACAAATGGGGCTTCATCACCGACATCGCCGAGGACCGCGTCCCCAAGGGCCTGAACGAAGACATCGTTCGCCTCATCTCCGCGCGCAAGGGTGAGCCCGAGTTCATGCTGGAGTGGCGGCTGAACGCGCTGCGCCACTGGTTCACGATGAAGCGCGAAGAGGGCGAGCCGAAGTGGGCGAATTTGACGATCGCGCCGATCGACTACCAGAACATCTCCTACTATTCGGCGCCGAAGAAAAAGCCGCAGCTCGACAATCTGGATCAAGTTGACCCCGAGATTCTGCGCACTTACGAGAAACTGGGGATTCCGCTGCTCGAGCAGCAGCGCCTGGCCGGTGTGGCCGTCGACGCGGTTTTTGATTCGGTTTCCGTTGCCACCACCTTCAAGGGCAAGCTGGCCGAAATGGGCGTCATCTTCTGTTCGTTCTCTGAGGCCGTTCAGAAGCATCCGGAGCTGATTAAGAAGTATCTCGGTTCGGTGGTTCCGCAGACTGATAATTTCTATGCAGCGCTCAACGCGGCTGTCTTCACGGACGGATCCTTCGTTTACGTGCCGAAGGGCGTTCGCTGCCCCATGGAGTTGTCCACTTACTTCCGCATCAACGCTGCGGAGACGGGCCAGTTCGAGCGCACGCTGATCATCGCCGACGAAGGCGCGTCCGTGAGTTATTTGGAGGGCTGCACCGCGCCCATTCGCGACACCAACCAGCTTCACGCCGCCGTCGTCGAACTCATCGCGCTCGACAACGCCCAGATCAAGTACTCCACGGTGCAGAACTGGTACCCAGGCGACAAGGAAGGCCGCGGCGGCATTTACAACTTCGTCACCAAGCGCGGCAAGTGCCTGGGCGTGAATTCGAAGATATCGTGGACGCAGGTTGAAACCGGATCGGCGATTACCTGGAAGTATCCGAGCTGCATTTTGCAGGGCGACAATTCGGTGGGCGAGTTTTATTCCGTAGCGCTCACCAACAATCGCCAACAGGCCGACACGGGAACGAAGATGATTCACATTGGCAAGAACACGCGCTCGACGATCGTTTCCAAAGGCATCTCCGCGGGCTACGGCCAGAATACCTACCGCGGCCAGGTGAAGATTCTCAAGAGCGCGACCGGCGCGCGCAACTACACGCAGTGCGATTCGCTGCTGATCGGCGACCGCTGTGGCGCGCACACGTTTCCCTACATCGAAGTGAGGAACGCGACCGCGCGCATGGAGCACGAAGCTTCCACTTCGAAGATCGGCGAGAACCAGCTCTTCTATCTGCGCCAGCGCGGGCTGACGGCGGAAGATGCGGTCTCGATGATCGTGAACGGATTTTGCAAGACGGTCTTCAAGGAGCTGCCCATGGAGTTTGCGGTAGAAGCGCAGAAGCTCCTGGGCGTGAGCCTTGAAGGCAGCGTCGGATAACTTGTAACGCCGTGCTCCGGCCCGGCTGTCGTGTGGGCGTCCCCGCCCGCACACAACATCGAATGGAGAGAGACGAACCAATGGCATTGTTAGAAATTCAAGACCTGCACGCCAGCGTGGATGGCCACGAGATTCTCAAGGGCGTGAATCTGACCGTAAACGCGGGAGAAGTGCACTCCATCATGGGCCCCAACGGCTCGGGCAAGAGCACGCTGGCGGCCGTGCTGGCGCGGCGCGAAACCTACGAGGTCACGGGCGGCCGGGTCCTGCTCGACGGCAAGGATCTGCTCGAGATGAAGCCCGAGGATGCAGCCCGCGAGGGCGTGTTTCTCGCCTTTCAATATCCGGTTGAGATTCCCGGCATCGGCAACGCGTATTTTCTGCGCTCGGCCCTGAACGCGATCCGCAAGCACCGCGGCGAAGATGAGCTTGACGCCATGGATTTTCTGCCCCTCTACAAGGAGCACATGAAGCTTCTTGAGATGGACGACAAGCTGATGAACCGGTCAGTGAATGAGGGTTTCTCAGGCGGCGAAAAAAAGCGCAACGAGATTCTTCAGATGGCCGTGCTCCAACCCAAGCTCGCCATACTCGACGAGACCGATTCCGGCCTCGACATCGACGCACTCCGGATTGTCGCGCAGGGCGTGAACGCCATGCGCAGCCCCGATCGCTCTTTCCTGGTGATCACGCACTACCAGCGGCTGCTGGATTACATCGCAACGGACTTTGTGCACGTGCTTGTCGACGGCAAGATCGTGCGCTCGGGCGGCCCGGAGCTGGCGCTGGAGCTCGAAGACACGGGATACAGCTCGGCGGAAGCCAGTGTAGCCGCGGCCTCGCAGAGATGATGAGCACATTGAGAGACAACGGAAACGAGAAACAAAGAGACAGTGGAAGCGAGATAGAGATGTCGAAGGTGACCGGAAGGCCGAATACATATCTTGAAGCGTATGGCGAACTAATCGCGCAGCGGCAGGAGCGCGACCCGGTGTGGCTGCGGCAACTGCGCGAAGACGCCTGGACGCGCTTCCAGGACAGAGGATTTCCGACCACGCACGACGAGGACTGGCGCTTCACCAACCTCGCGGCGGTGGCGAAGATTCCATTCCAGCGCGCAGTCAAGGGCGCCGTCAAAGTTTCAGCGCGCGAGATTGAGCCTTTTCGCGTTCCGGGTGCGGCTTGCCAACTTGTGTTTGTCAACGGCCACTTTGCGCCGGAGCTCTCGGAGCTGAGCGGCCTTCCCAAGGGCCTTGAGATTTGCTCGCTTGTGGGAGCGATCGATTGCGGCATGGGAGGCATCGCGCCTGAAGGTTGCGCTTCCGACGGCATCGAGCAACATCTGGGCCGCTATGCCGACGCTCGCCGCGATGTGTTTACCGCGCTGAACTCGGCGCTCTGGGAAGACGGCGCCTACGTTCGTATTCGCCGCGGCGCCAACATCTCGCAGCCCATCCATCTTTTGTATGTTTCCGCCGGCGCCGGCGCTGAAATCATGACCCACCCGCGCACGCTCATCGTCGCCGAGCCAACCAGCCACGCGGCGGTGATTGAAGATTACGTTTCGCTCGGCGGCGAGGCCGCATTCTCTAACGCCGTCACTGAGCTTGTTGCCGGGCAGGACGCTGTGGTCGCGCACTATCTCGTCGAGCGCGAGAATCTGGCCGCGTTCAACGTTTCCACGCTGCGCCTGGAGCTGGCGCGCGCCGCCAACGTCTCCTCGCACTCCATCCTGATGGGCGGAGGGCTGGTGCGCAACAACGTTCACCCCGTTCTTTCGGGCGATGGCGCGGAGTGCCTCATCAGTGGACTTTTCGTCGGCGCGGGACATCAGCATCTCGACAACTACATGCTCGTGGAGCACGCGCAGCCGCAATGCAGCAGCCGCCAGTTTTACAACGGCATTCTCGACGGTTCGGCGCGCGGCGTCTTCCACGGCCGCATTGTGGTCCACAAGGACGCGCAGAAGACTGACGCCAAGCAGACCAATCGCAACCTGCTGCTCAGTGACAACGCACGGATCGACACCAAGCCGCAGCTCGAGATTTACGCTGACGACGTCAAGTGCACGCACGGCGCAACCATCGGCCAGATCGAAGAAGAGCAGCTCTTTTACCTGCGTTCGCGCGGAATCGACGAAGTCTCGGCCCGCAACACTCTGCTCTATGCCTTCGCCGCGGAGTGCCTCGACCGCATGCAGGAGCCGGCTGCGCGCGAGTTTGCCGAAGGCCTGATCCGCGAGCGGATCAGCGAGCTGGCGCGCAACCGCCAGACGGCCCCCGCTACCGCTCCGATCGAAGAAGAAGTGCAGCACTGGGAGGAAGTCCGTTGACCACTGTCGCCCAGCTTGTCACCCGCGACGCGCAGCCGCGCACAGTTGCGGCGGGCCTCGATCTCGCCCTCGACGTGACAAAGATTCGCGCCGACTTTCCCATCCTCGCTGAGCGGATCAACGGCAGGCCACTTGTCTATCTCGACAACGCTGCCACCTCGCAAAAGCCGCGCGTGGTGCTCGACGCCATCGCGAACTATTACGAGCACCTCAACGCCAACATTCATCGCGGCGTGCACACGCTCAGTGTTCGCGCTACTGAAGCGCACGATGCAGCGCGGCTGACCGTCAAGCAGTTCATCAACGCAGCCGACACGCGCGAAATCATCTTTGTGCGTGGCGCAACCGAGGCCATCAATCTCGTTGCGCAGACCTACGGCCGCAAGCATGTAGCCGCGGGCGACGAAGTTCTCATCACGGCCATGGAGCACCACTCGAACATCGTGCCGTGGCAGATTCTTTGCGAAGAAAAAAGCGCGCACCTCAGGGTCGCGCCCATCGATGACCGCGGCGAGCTAATCCTCGATGAATTCGCCAGGCTCATCGGCCCGCGAACGAAAATCGTTGCCGTCACTCATGTGTCGAACGCTCTGGGCACCGTGCTTCCTTTGCGCGAGATGATTGAGCTGGCCCACCGCAGCGGCGTCCCCGTGCTGGTTGATGGCGCGCAGGCCGTTCCGCACTTCGCTGTCGACGTGCAGGCGCTCGACGCCGACTTCTACGCCTTCAGCGGCCACAAGGTCTACGGGCCAACCGGAATCGGCGTGCTTTACGGCAAGCGCGCGTTGCTTGACGCCATGCCCCCCTATCAGGGCGGCGGCGACATGATCCGTTCCGTCACTTTTGAAAAGACCACCTACAACGATCTGCCCTGGAAGTTCGAGG
>CAYOVE010000161.1:5494-7490 GCA_964407295.1 uncultured Occallatibacter sp. | reverse complement strand
ATGATTGCAGTTGACTGCCTGGCCATGGCAAGCACCTGCGCCAAGGTGTGCTTGCTTGCGTTGTCGCCGCCGTCACTGATCAGAATCAGCACTTTCCTGTCGCGGTTGCCGAGCTTGAGATGATCGAGGCCGGCAGCAATTCCGTCGTAGAGCGATGTTTGCCCGATCGCCGTTATTCCCGAGAGGGCGCGTTGCAGTTGGTCCGGCCGATCTGTAAACGGAAGGTCAGATGGAAGGCCAAGAAACACGCGATCATTGAAATTGACCACAAACATCTGGTCCTGCGGATTGCTGGCGCGAGCGAACGCCAGCGCGGCGGCAATCACATCGTCGCGTTTCGGCGCCATGCTTCCGCTGTTGTCGACAAGGATTCCGGCTGTAACGGGGATATCGTCGTGGCTGAAGTCCTTGATTCGTTGAAGTATGCCGTCTTCATCAACCTGAAAATCGTTTTTATTGAGCCCCGAGACAAGCGCGCCGTGCCGATCGACGACGATTGCGCTCAGCAGGACCATGTTGACATTTACTTCGAGAGTGTACGTATCGGCAGGCCCGCTCCGTGACGATTGGGAAACTTGCGCTCCTGAAACAAATGGCGTAGCGATCAGGCCAACGAAAGCAATCAGGCACCGGCATGAAATCGTGCGGTACCGTGGGGTGTGATTGCGTGCTTTGGAGCGCTCAGAGGCCTGGCTGTCGCCCTCTATCTGCATTCCACTCGCAAATGCGGTCATCCCAGCCACCGGTCCAGTCTTTTCATGCAATCAGGAGCGATTCGAGCCGTTTCGGAACTAACGTAGACTTTTTGAGAGCATTGAAAGGTGGCATTTTCTTGATGAAAATGCCACTTTGCCGTGGGCCTTCGGTCTACACCAATTCCGAAACTGCTATAGCCCTGGCGCCCGCGCATGAAGCTGACAAAACAGTGGAGGCGCTACTCGCGTAACGCCTCCTTCGATCAATCGTTGCCGCTCAATGTGAGAAAGCGCTCGATGCGCTCCTCAAATCAATTTATGCCTTCAGCTTCGACAAGCCGAACAGGGCGAAGCCGCCACCCAGCATAAGCAGCCCGGCCAATCCAACGAGGGGCAGGTCACTGGCCGTCTTGGGGAGAGTGGCCTGCGCGACGTCTACGGGTGCTACTGCAACAGCCGGTGCGGGAGCAGGCGCTGGGGCGACCGCTGCCGTTTCAGCCGGGGGCGCATCAACAACCGTGGCTGTATTCACCACATCTCCGTTGGGGTTCACTGCCTCGACAGGCGCCGTGTTCAGAACATCGGTGGACGCTGTATCAAGTGCAACAGGTGTCGAAAGTATGGCTTCGTTTGTTTCCTTGGCCAGTTCGATGGCACGGGGTCTTTCATAGACAAATTCCTCGCCCCATTCACGGCCTGGATAGAACCACGCCTTCAGGGCCTCAGGCTCTCCGGCGGGCCGCTCACGAAAAGTCATCACCGTCTTATCGGTGGCCTTCAGCCGATAGTTCGGAATCGCGAGGATGGTGGTGTACACATGGTCTTCGCGCACGTTGAAGATCTGGACGATGGTCCTGTCGGAGTTTGAGTCCATGATCTTGAATACATAGGTGCCCGCCGGCAACACATGCTGGCCGACTCCCGGAACCTCGACAGGCGCGCTGAAGGTGATAATGGTCTTCTCGTTCCATTGGTCAGCCTTTGCTTTCGGCGCGACGACAACGCAAAGCACGGTAAGGCACAGTCCTGAGCCTAATCCTTTGAGCAGTTTCATTGATCTCCGCATTCTCTCCGACTCACTTCCACGGCGGTTACGATGCGATCTCTCAATGTTGTCGGGATCACGAGAGGTTGCACGCCGGAAGATCCGGCAGCCTGAGTCCGTGGCGCGTCATTCAATGGCCAGTGTTACGCATGTGCACAGTGAATGCTGGCTAATATTGACCGCAGCGCGGCCGCTGTTTGGCTGCGTTCGCGGCCTCGCTCCAGGGAGAGTATGAGCCGCACAGAATCCAGCCAGG
>CAYOVE010000161.1:0-5394 GCA_964407295.1 uncultured Occallatibacter sp. | reverse complement strand
TTCAGAGAGCCTGGAATTGCCGGCTTTGAATTGAAGCCGGAGCGGAGTGTGCAAAATTGAACATTCCGCGCCCCGCGGATCACGCCAAACTGCGTTCAGCATGCTGGCCAAGCGATTGGGCGCAAGTACCTGCCTGATGAGGCGGTGATTGAAATGGAAGACCCCCGGTGCAGGATCGCGGCGATTACGATAGAGGACCCTCGGTGCAAGGGCCTGCTCAGGGGCGTGACCATTGAAATGGAAGACCCCCGGTGCAAGAACCTGCTCCAGGGCGCGCTGCTCGAGCGCGTGACCATCGAGATGGAAGATCCTCGGTGCAAGCACGTGGGGATTGAGATGGAAGACCCTCGGTGCGGGAGCCTCGGCCTTTGGTGATCCAGGCCTCAAACGAGCGGCCGGTATCCAAAGCCATGCAGGAGCCATCCAGACGCTCCGCCTGGATCAGCGCCAAGGGCCAGCCTTAACTCCCGTCGGCGTGTTTGTGCGGCTGCAAGAAGGGCGCGCTGAGTCAAGGCCGGCTTTGCGATGGACACCGTTACAACTTGAGGTAGTGGTCCGCTCCGTAGACAAGGCCGAGGGTGAGCAGAGCGATGAACGCTTCGCCGATGGCGCCGACGGCGAAGGGACGCCAGCCCTGGCGGCGGAGCAAGCGCCGCGCAGCCAGAACGCGTTTGAGACGGCAACGCGCTGATCAGCTGGGTAGCTGGTATCCCTTTTCACGGAAAACGTGGATGCAGGCGTCGACGGCGCCGGAGTCGTAGAGCGAGCCGCGGCCCTTATCAACCTCTTCGAGCGCCGCATCAATGCCGAGAGCGGTTCTGTAGGGACGGTGGGTTGCCATGGCCTCGACGACGTCGGCGACGGCGAGAATTTTCGATTCAAGCAGGATGAGGCCCGCCGACAGGCCGCGCGGATAACCCGATCCATTGAGCCGCTCGTGATGCTGGCGGACGATATCGGCGATGGGCCACGGGAATTTAACGTCTTTGATGATCTCGTATCCGATCTCGACATGCTCTTTGACCAGGCTCATCTGCGTGGGGGTGAGGCGGCCGGGCTTGGCCAGGATCTCAACCGGAATGCCCACCTTGCCCAGGTCATGAATGATGGCGGCAAGGCGCAGCCCGTGAACGCGTTCTTCATCGAGGCCCATCTGGCGGGCGATGTGCACGCTGAGATCGGCAACACGACGCTGATGGCCCGCCGTATAGGGATCGCGGCGATCGACCGTATCGGCGATGACCTGAATGGTCTGTTCCAAGCTGACGTGGAGATCGCGCTGGTATTGCTCTTTGGAGACGGCATCGCGCAGCGTGCGCACGCCATAGCCGAGCGCAGAGGCGACCTGATCCATCAAGTGGCGCTCGGCGGCGGACCACGCGCTCGGCGTGGCGCCGTAAATGGTAAGGACCGCGATCGAATCGGGCGAAGGCCGGAAGGGAACCGCAATGGATGTTTTGAATCCGCGCTTTCCGGCCCTGGCATAAAACGGCGCCAGCCCCGGATCGGCATCGAAATCCTGGGCCACCTGGATTTCTCCCAAAACGATGGCTCTTCCCGTGGGTCCATGCGAGAACTCGCCGCCGTCCCAGGTGACCTTGACCTCGGACAAGTAACCCTCTTCGTGCCCGAACCACGCAACGGGAACGACAACTTTCTCGGGCTTCTCTTCAGCAAAGCCCACCCATGCCATGCAGTAGCCGCCGGTCTCGACGGCGATACGGCAGTACTCCTTGAGCAGTTCGTTCTCAGAGCGCGCCCGGAGCAGCGCGGCGTTCATTTCGCTCAGGATCTTCAATTCACGGAGGTGGTCGCTGAGTTCAGCCTCGAGCTGCTTTTTCTCTGAAACGTCGACGAAGAAGCCCTGGTAGTAGAGGGTCTTTCCGTCTTCCGCGGCAACTCGCCGGGCCGACATCGACACCCAGAGCGGCGTTCCGTCTTTGCGCTTGAACTGGCGGATCAGTTCGTGCACTTCTCCCTGCTCCTCTAGTTCGGCCACATAAGCTGAGCGATCTTCGGGATGCAGCCAGATCTGATGAGCAGAGTCGTTGATGGCGGTGACAGTTTCTTCAGGGGAGGTGAAGCCGAGCATGCGCGCGCCCGCCGGGTTTAACGAAATAGACTTCCCTTCCGGCGAGGTCTTGAAGATTCCTTCGGGCGCACGGTCAAAGATCTGGCGGTACTCCTGTTCGGCTTTCTGCGCAGCCTGTTCAGCGGCCTTTCGGTCTGAGATGTCCTCAAGATAACCGCAGACCTGCGTGACGGCGCCACCAGGATCGCGCACGCAGCCCACGGCGACTTTGGCCCACAGGACGTTGCCGTCTTTGCGAATATAACGCTTCTCGAGCCAGTAGCTTCGAATCTGCCCAGCAAGGAGCTGATCGAATTGCGAAAAACTCTTTGTGAGATCGTCGGGGTGCTTGATGTCGGTCCACGACATTTTGCTGAGCTCATCCGCCGAGTAGCCGAACATCTGGCAGAGGCGCTCGTTGGCGATGATGCCCTGCTTGCCGGGATGGACGATAGAGAACCCAACCAGCGGCAGTTGAAAGAAGCTGCGGAAAAGCCCTTCACTTTCGCGCAAGGCGCTCTCGGCTTCGCGCAGGGATGCATCGGCGAGTTTGCGCTCGGTGACGTCCCTGCCGAAGGCGGAGACTCCGAGGACGCTTTCATTTGAGCGGATGGGGTTGATGCTGAATTCGAACCAGCGGCCATCGAAGAACTTGACTTCCGTCTGGAAGGCGCCTTCGGCGAGGGCGCGCGACAACAGAGCATTCCACATTTCAGCGTGTGGGCGGGAGGGCAGATCGAAGGAGGTTTTGCCGGGAGCCGCCTGGATTCCCCAGGTGGTCAGGACGTAATCGGCGAAGGCGCGGTTATACGCAACGAGAGCGAGATCGCGATCCACGGAAAAGATGATCTCGTGAGCGCTATCGAGGAGAGCGGTCAGATGGGTCGTCCGGTCATCGGACAACTCCGCGTTCAAAAGTAGTACCTGTCCGCTCATACTTGCAGAGCCTTTCCTGGCAGAGGGCCCAGTACACGCTCGCCGCCGGAACTCGAGCGGGCGACGAACACGCAGCGGGCAGGCCAATCAAAGGGGAAATGGCTGATGAGTCAAAATGCCGGCCCCGGCTGCGGAAAGAAGTGCCTTTAAGATTACTTCGATGCGCAGGTCCGCGGCTTCCCACAAAAGTGCTAGTGGGTGCTCACTTTGGCTACAGGCGGGCGCCCTGGGAAGCGAGCTGCAGAACCCAATCGATGCGCAGGAGAGGCACTCCGAGTGCGGTCCCACCCTTCCGCAGAAAGCAGCGGAGGGATGGGGGCAACGTCACTGTTGTGGATGGGGCCAGGTGTGCGGGCGAGGACCCTTCGACTTCGCTCAGGGCAGGCTCTCGCACGACAGCCGGCGGGGACGCCGGCGCTACAGGTCTTACAACTTGAGGTAATGGTCTGCGCCATAGACCAGGCCCAGAGTGAGCAGGGCGATGAATGCCTCGCCGATGGCGCCGACGGCGAAGGGACGCCAGCCCTGGCGGCCGAGCTCGCGAATGTTGGTGCGAAGACCCACGCCGGCAAACGTCAACAGGAAGGCCCAGCGCGAGAGGTTTGCGAGGCTCGCGAGCTGCGGCTTGGCAAAGAAGCCGACGGTGGCGAGCAGCGAAATGAGCAAAAATCCAAGGACGAACTTGGGGAATTTCTTCCAGAGGAATGCGGCTTTGTTGGTGATGACCTGTGCCTGGCCGCGCGAGGACCAGTAGATGGCATAGGCGAGCACGATGAATCCGATGAGCGCGTTGCGGCTGGTCTTGGCGAGGACGGCGACTTTGCCGGCAGCGTCAGAGTAGAGAGCGCCGGCGGCTGTGGCTTCGGCCGTGTTGTCGACGGCGAGACCGGCCCATAGGCCGTAGGCCTTGTCACTCAGGTGCAGTGCGTGGCCAATGAGCGGAAACGTGAACAGCGAGATGGCGCCGAGGGCGAGGATGGCGGCGATGGCGTAAGAGGCGTCTTCATCGTCAGCGTCAATGGAGGGCTTGGCGGCGATGATGGCCGAGACGCCGCAGATGGATGAGCCGATGGCGAGAAGTGATGTGAGCTTGGGCTTGAGCTTGAAGGCGCGGCCGAGCAGATGCATGAAAGTGAGCGAGAGGGTGAGCGCGATGGCGACGAGAGCCAGAGAGATTCCGCCGAGATGAAGCACATCGCCGAGAAGGAAGCGCGAGCCGAGAAGAACGATGCCGGCTTTGAGCCAGAACTCGTAGGTGGCGACACCGGGCGCGAAGATGCGCGGAATGCCGATGGTGTTGGCGATAATGAGGCCGATGAGGATGGCCCACAGGACGAATTCAATGTCGGGGAATGGGGTGTGATGGGCCTTGGCGTAGGCGTTGATGGAGAGCTCGATGAACTTGCCTGCGTATCCGACGGCGGCAAGAAGGAGCAGGCCGGGGATCAAGGCAAAGGCGCGATGGCCGAAGGATTCAGCTTTTGGCGATGCGATGGCGGCGGTGGCCATGAAGATCTCCTTGCTCGAAGTTTTCTTTCAGGGGCTAAAGCCCCATCTGTTTCGCGACACTTCCGGCACGACTGAAGTCGTGCCCTGACACTTCGTGCTCTTACGAGGCAGTTTTTCTGCAACCTGTGAAGGGCAGTTGGATCCGGTGTGCTTATTCAGGGGCCTGAAGGCCCCTGCTCCTTCCGAGTGGGCTAAAGCCCCACTCTTATGGAGCGCCAAAACCTGATGTTCACCACTTGATGGGCGGGATCAAATTGAAGCGCACCAAGAGCGCCGCGAGGAGCGCGAGGGCGACGGCATAGAGGTCCAGTGAAGGGCCGGACGAAGCGGCAGGTTGGGATTCGGTGTGTTGAGTGTTCGACATGATCGTCCTCTCAGTCTCTTGATTGAAGTGCGAGCAGGGTTGAATTGCGTGTTGCGGGGGTCGGGAAAAACTGCGTTGATGTTGCCGCAGCCCGAGCGTGGCGAATGCGGACTTCTTTGCAGAAGCTAAAGTCGCCAATGCAGGTCCTTCGACTCGTCCCTGGCTAGCCGGGACTCGCTCAGGATGACTCGTCATTTTGGTTGCAGACATCAGACTCCGGACACAAGTGCGTTTCGGTGAAATTGGAGGGCTGGGCGGGAATTGAACCCGCGAATACAGGTTTTGCAGACCCGCGCGTTAGCCACTTCGCCACCAGCCCCTTTGTGTTCACTCAGTAGTTTCTGACGTTGCGATTCCCTCCGAAAAAATCCGGCTAAAAATAGAAAACCCACCAGCCAGTGCAATTTCTGGCGGTGGGTACGGTGGAGTCGAGAGCTTGTTTAGTGCTTTAGCCCGGACCTTTCCTCACGCCAGAATGCATGTGTGCACAGCAACAGATCGCGGCGCGACAACA
>CAYOVE010000160.1:0-7544 GCA_964407295.1 uncultured Occallatibacter sp. | reverse complement strand
GCGGAAGGAAACGGAATCTTCGAACTGGGCTCCCTAACCCAGTTGCAATCGAATCGTGGTTCTGGTGTTTCTAAGGAATATAAAATTTTATGAGAATTGATTCGATCATTCTGCGTGAAGTGCATATGCCGCTGGTGCGTCCGTTCGAGACCAGCTTCGGCGTCACCCGCAATCGTAGGATCCTGCTCGTTGAAGTTCAGTCGGAAGGGCTTTCCGGCTGGGGCGAGTGCACGGCCGGCGAGCGTCCGTTCTTCTCTGGCGAATCGACTGACTCGGCCTGGCAGGTTCTGGTTCAGGAGCTCGCGCCCATGATGGCCGCTGAGGCCCCTGAGCATGGCGGCGATTGCCCCGGCGTTTTTCGTGCCGTGCGCGGCAATCCCATGGCCAAGGCTGCGCTTGAGAACGCCATCTGGGACCTGGAAGCGCAGCGCGAGGGCGTTTCACTTTCCCGCCTGTTGGGCGGCGTGCGCGAAAGCATCGTCTGCGGCGTCTCCATTGGCATTCAACCCTCGATCGAAGAACTTCTCTCCGTCATCGAGCACGAGTTGGCTGCGGGCTACCAGCGCATCAAGCTCAAGTGCAAACCGGGCTGGGATGTTGAAGTTTTTGAGAAGGTGCGCAGCCGCTGGCCCGGCATTCTGCTCAGTTGCGACGCCAACTCCGCGTATCGCCTGCGCGACGAAGATCACTTGGTCTCATTCGACGCTTTTGATTTGCTCATGATTGAGCAGCCTCTCTGGCACGACGACTTTTACTTCCACTCCGTGCTGCAACGCCGCCTTAACACCCCCATCTGCCTCGACGAATCCATTCGCAACCGCCGTGATGCTCTGGCGGCCATTGAGATGGAGTCCTGCAAGATCATCAACGTCAAGCTCGGCCGGGTGGGCGGCTTCTCCGAGGCCATTGCGGTGCACAACGCCGCCATGGAGCGTGGAGTTCCCGTCTGGTGCGGCGGCATGCTCGAGTCCGGCATCGGTCGCGCGCACAATATCGCGCTCTCTACCCTCGAAGGCTTCACGCTGCCCGGCGATGTCTCCGCTTCCGCGCGCTACTTTGCCGACGACATCATTGAGCCCGCTGTCACGGTCTCCGATCAAGGCGAAATCGCGATTCCCGACACACCTGGCCGGGGCTATGAGGTGCGTACCGACCTGATCGACCGCCTCACCGCGCGCAAGGAGACCATCCGCGAGATGGCGCTGGTTGCATAGCAGCTCCTTCACATGTGCGCGCACGGCTGGCAGCATGGCCGTGCGATGCATTTCCTTGAAGATATCCTTCGATGACCTGCCGTCCGGCTTCTCAGGCAGGGAACCTGGTTCACGTCCAGCGCGTATTCTCTTTTGAGAGCGCTGCCTTCCCGTCCAAAGGGTCCCGACCAAGGCTTCTGGCAACGATTTTGTGACAAGATGCAAATCTGCGTGACCAAGAACCTCAGCCAAAGCCAAAAGGGCCTATGACGAGACCTACAATGGTTGATATTGTTTTTTGAACCGACGATTGACCCATTCTCTTCCTGGAGGCTTCCGAAATGAATCGACTTTTTGGTGCGGCAGCGCTACTGGCCTGCGGCTTAATTCTTGCGGCCCAGGTTCCCGCTGCCCATGGACAGGCGCCGGCCCCCGCCTCAACGCCGGGCGACTCGAATGCGCCGGTCAAGCTTCCGTCGGGGCTCGACAAGGAGCTGATCGACAACTCCGTCGACCCTTGCACGAACTTCGTGCAATACGCCTGCGGCAACTTCACCAAACTGTTTCCCACTCCCGCCGACCTGCCGGGCTACGACACCCTGTTCAGGGTGGAGGACCACACGCAGATTGTGCTGCACCAATTGCTCGACAAGGTAGCCGAAAAAAGCGCGCAGCATACGCCCAACCAGCAGAAGATTGGCGACTACTACGCTACCTGCATGGACGAGAAAGCGATTGACGACGCCGGCCTGAAACCTTTTCAAGCGGAGTTCGATCGGATCTCTGCATTGAACGACAAGACGCAATTGACCGATCTGCTGGCGCATGCCCAGATGATGAATGTGAACGTGTTCTTCAGCTACTCTGAGCAGCAGGACTTCGCGGATGCGACCAAGCAGATTGCCGCAGTCGACCAGGGCGGTCTCGGCCTTCCGGAACGCGACTACTACTTCAGGACCGGTGACGCCGCTGAAAAAACGCGCAAAGATTATGTCGCCCACATCGCAACCGTGCTGGGCCTGTTGGGCGAACCTGCCGACAAAGCAGCCGCGGACGCCGACAAAATCATGGCGCTCGAAACGGCGTTGGCGAAAGTGTCAATGGATGTAACCGATCGGCGCGATCCGCACAATGTTTATCACATGATGCCCGTAGCGCAATTGGCCCAGCTCACGCCGGCCATCGATTGGCCGCGGTTCTTCACGCGGACCGGGGTGCCGGGCATCGCCGATTTGAATGTTGCGAATCCCGATTTCTTCAAAGGGCTCCAGGCCATTCTCGATTCCACTGACCTTGAAACCATCAAGACCTACCTTCGCTGGCAACTCGTGACCAGCACTCCGTCCTACGCTCTGCCCAAGCCCATCTACGACGCGGACTTCGATTTCTACGGCAAAGAGCTGAGCGGAGAACAGGTGGAGCGGCCGCGCTGGAAGCGCTGTGTGGCTGCGACCGACAACGGGCTCGGTGAGGCGGTTGGTCAGGTCTACGTGGACTCGCAGTTCTCTGCCGCGCAAAAAGCCTTTACCTCGCAAATGGTCCACGACATCGAAAGCGCCATGGACAGCGAGCTGGACAAGCAGGATTGGATGAGCGCTGAAACCCGCGCCAAGGCCAAAGCCAAGTTGAACATGGTCGCCAACAAAATCGGATATCCCGATCACTGGCGCGACTACTCCAAGCTGACCGTCGTGCGCGGCGATGCGCTGGGCAACGCTTCCAGAGCCGCGGAGTTCGAAAACAGGCGCCAGCTGGCCAAGATCGGTAAGCCGGTGGACCGGTCGGAATGGATCACGTCTCCCGCGACTGTGAACGCGTTTTACAACCCCACGATGAACGACATCAACTTTCCCGCGGCATTTCTGCAGTCTCCGGTATTCGATCCCAAGGCGACCGATGCGGAGAACTACGGGCATATGGGCTTTTTTGTCGGCCACGAGTTGACGCACGGTTTCGACGATCAGGGAAGCCAGTTTGACGGCTATGGAAACCTCAAGGATTGGTGGACCGCGGATGATCGCAAGAAATTCAATGCAATGACCGACTGCGAAGTGCACGAGTACGGCAACTTCATCGCTGTGGACGACGTGAAGGTAAATGGAAAGCTGACACTGGGTGAGAACACCGCGGACAACGGCGGCCTGCGCCTCGCGTACATGGCCTTCCTTGCGGACGCCCAGCGCAAGGGCATTGACCTGACCGTCAAGGATGATTCCGGCTACACGCCGCAGCAGCAATTCTTTATGGCCTTCGGGCAGGATTGGTGCGGCGGGTGGCGGCCCCAACTGACACGACTGATCGTGCAGACCGATCCGCATTCACCGGACCCTATCCGCGCGAATGGAGTGGTTCAGAATATGACTCAGTTTGGCCAGGCCTTCGGATGCAAAGTGGGCCAGGCCATGATGCCCGATAACGCATGCCACGTGTGGTGAGCACGCCGGAGCCCGACAGTTTCTGATGTTGGGTTCGATGCTGGTTCCAGATAACAAGAACTGTCCCACAATGTTGTTCGGAGGCAAACTCAATGAATCGACTTTTTCGCGTGGCAGGACTTTTGATGATCGGCGCCATCGCGCTTGCCGCGCAGGTTCCCGCCGCGCACGCTCAAGGCGCAGGTGCAACATCGAGCACTGCGGATCAACACGTCAAGCTAATCCCCGGATTCGACAAGGATCTCATTGACTCCACCGCCGACCCTTGCGTAGATTTCTGGCAGTATGCATGCGGAAACTTCAACAAGCTCTATCCCATTCCGCCCGACAAGAGCGGCTATGGATCGGGGGCCATCGTTTATGACTACACGCAGGACGTCTTGCATCGGATGCTGGACCGCGTTGCTTCTCACAGCGCCCAGCACACCGCAAACGAGCAGAAGATCGGCGACTACTACGCGAGCTGCATGGATGATGATGCGATTCATGCCCAGGGCCTGAAGCCCTTACAGCCTGAACTCGACCGTATTTCCGCACTCACCGACAAGAAGCAACTGACTGCGCTGCTGGCGCACTACCAGATGATCAACGTGAACGCATTCTTCGGGTACGGAGAAGAGCAGGATTTCAAGGATGCGCGAAAGCAGATCGCCGTAGTGGCTCAGGGGGGGCTGGGTCTTCCCGAGCGCGATTATTACTTCCGCACTGGCGACGCCGCGGAAAAGACCCGCAAGGACTACGTCGCGCACATTGCGAATATGCTCGGGCTTATGGGCGAGCCGGCGGACAAAGCATCCGCCGATGCCGAGAAGATTATGACTCTGGAGACCGCGCTGGCCAAGGTGTCGCTCGACATCACTTCGGCGCGCAACCCGAACAATGTCTATCACCCCATGACGGTGGCGAAGCTCGCCGAGCTGACTCCGGAGATCGACTGGCCGCAGTTGTTCGCGGAAACCGGGGAGCCCGGCATCACCGATTTGAATGTGGCCAATCCGGATTTCTTCAAGGGGTTGCAGCCCGTTCTCGAGTCCACGGATCTCGAAACCATCAAAACCTATCTGCGCTGGCAGTTGATCAATTCAACCCCGAGCTATGCTCTCCCGAAGGCGCTGGATGAGGAAGATTTTGATTTCTACCGGCACAAATTGGCTGGGCAGCCTGTGCAGGCTGTGCGCTGGAAGCGCTGCGTTGAAGCCACAGACGGCGCGC
This sequence comes from uncultured Occallatibacter sp., assembly GCA_964407295.1. Lineage (GTDB taxonomy): Bacteria > Acidobacteriota > Terriglobia > Terriglobales > Acidobacteriaceae > Telmatobacter. The sequence continues at coordinate 2,704 of CAYOVE010000160.1, read as the reverse complement.
TCGGCGAGGCGCTGGGCCAAGTCTATGTCGCATCGCAGTTTACCGCGGAGAACAAGGCGTTTACGCTGCAGATGGTCCGCGACATTGAAGGCGCGATGGACAAGGAGATTGATGCGCAAACGTGGATGAGCGCTGCGACCCAGGAAAAGGCCAAGGCCAAGCTGCACCTGGTGGCCGACAAAATTGGCTACCCCGATCATTGGCGCGACTACTCAACATTGAAGGTGGTCCGGGGAGATGCGATCGGAAACTCGTGGCGCGCGGCGGAATTTGAGAATAGGCGCGAATTGGCAAAAATCGGCAAGCCGGTTGACCGTGGCGAGTGGGGTATGAGCCCGGCAACTGTGGACGCCTACTACAGCCCGCTGATGAACGACATCAATTTCCCTGCGGGGATTCTGCAATCGCCCCTGTATGATCCGCAGGCGACCGACGCCGTGAACTATGGACACATCGGCGCTATCGTTGGCCACGAATTGACTCATGGCTTTGACGACGAAGGCAGCCAGTTCGACGGGAATGGGAACCTGTCCGATTGGTGGACGGCCGACGACAGGAAGAACTTCGACAAGATGACGGATTGCGAAGTGTCCGAATATGGAAACTTCACTGTAGTGGATGATGTGAAAATTAATGGCAAGCTCACCCTGGGTGAGAACACAGCCGACAATGGAGGGCTGCGCCTGGCATACGTTGCATTCATGGAGGACGCAAAGCGCAAAAACATTGACGTCGAGGCAAAGCAGGATGGATACACGCCGATGCAGCACTTCTTCCTTGCGTTCGCGCAGGATTGGTGCGGCAGTACCCATCCCGAGAGACTCCGGCTGCAGGTGCAAACCGATCCGCACTCGCCGCGCCAATTCAGGGCCAACGGAGTGATCGAGAATATGCCTGAATTCGGAAAGGCATTCGGCTGCAAAGTAGGCCAGCCCATGGTGCCCGATCATGCATGCCACGTGTGGTGACAAAAGCGTTTTGAATTGGAGCCACGGGGGGCAGGTCAGCGGGACGACCGCGATCTGCCCTCTGGGCCGACCCTGCTCAAGCGTTTGCGCGGAGAAACTCGTCCACTTCGGCGCGCATCGGCATTGACGCCGCCGCGCCTTTGCGCGTGACGCAAATTGCCGCTGCCGCGTTGGCAAATCGCGCAGCCGTCCATGGATCCTTGCCCTCAAGCAACGCCACTGCGAACGCGCCATTGAAGCAGTCGCCGGCGGCAACGGTATCGATCGCGTCCACCTTGAACGGCGTCACCCATCCAGCTTTGCCGCCCGCCACGGCGACGAAAGCGCCTTCACCGCCGCGCTTGAGCACGACGCCTCGCAGACCCTTTTCAAGAAGCCTCTTCGCGATTGACTCCGCATCCGCCCCATCGCCGACGTAGTGCGTGGCCTCAGTTTCGTTGGGGGTGAACCACGCTACCTGATTCCACACTGCCGCCGGCAGATCCGCCGCCGGAGCAGGATCGAGCATCACCGGCACGCCTGCCCGCGCGCAAAAGTCGAGCGTGTAGCTCAGCGTGCCCATGGGAATTTCGAGCTGGCACAAGACCATCCCCGCGGAGCGAATCAAGTCAGCATGATCGTCCACCGCTTCGCGATCCATTTTTCCGTTCGCGCCCGGAACCACCACGATCGCGTTGCGTCCATCGTCGGCGACATAGATTGGTGCGAGGCCCGACGGCCCTTCCACCTGCTCCACGGCCGTTGTGTCCACACCCGCGCGTTCGAGACTCGCGATGAGTTCGAGCCCATACGCATCATCGCCCACCTTGGCCACCATCGCCGACGGATAACCAAGCCGCGCGGCGGCGACGGCCTGGTTTGCTCCCTTGCCGCCCTGATTCGTTTCAAAGCCCGTTCCGATCAGCGTTTGCCCGATCGCCGGAATGCGCGGCGTGCGGGTCACCAGATCCATGGTGATGCTGCCGACGATCACGATGGGTTTGCGTGAGTCACTCATCTCCGAACCTCAAATTGGGGCTGCCTGTCACAAGGAAATAAGACGCAATTAGAAAAGTTTGGCGGGAGCCCAATCCGATTCGCCATAGCACCCATGTTTTCACGCTATTTCCGGTTCAAACGAACGAGGAATCGTGCTGTCAGGCACGCGATTAGCGACACAACTAAAACCGCGAGGGTCACAATCATCGCGGCGATTCCGAGCCACGAATTGGCCTCTGCGTCTTCGCTCGGCCACATGTAGCCGCCGCCCAGGACACCCAGGAACGTGGCGACCGAGGAAAGCAGCCAATAGCGCACCCAGAGACCGCCGGAAAGGTAAGTTGACAAGCCTGTCAAAACAGCGACGAAGGCCAGTGCAGTTATCGAAAGGATGGGATCATGAGGATAGTAGCTCTCCCAGAAAAAGGATGGCCACCAGCAAATGGCTGAGCCAACTGTCGTAGCCAAGGCGAGATAAGGTTTCCGATCCATCGCATTTCTCTCTAAGACTTTTGACGGGAGGCCCGCCGCTATCTAAGCAATTCGCCGCAACGGCGAACTGTCGGGTGGGAGGCCAATTGGAAATCCCACGCGGTGCCCGCATTCAATACAGCGGCGCCAGCGCCACTGCGCCCAGCCCGGCTAAGAAAAAAATGAACATCAAAACCAGAAATGTCTTGGCCTGTCGCGGTGCGCCGGCAAACTCGCGCCATACAAAAACGCCCCAGCATGCGGAAACCATGGTTGCGCCCTGGCCA
>CAYOVE010000159.1:0-7660 GCA_964407295.1 uncultured Occallatibacter sp. | reverse complement strand
ATTGGAGTCAAAAAATGCCTTGCCGCCGGTATCGCTGGAGAGCGTCGCCATCACTTCCTGGCTGGCGAAATTCGCGTTCATGTTGGTCGTGAGCGCGCCGCCGTTAAATCCGCTTTGGCCGCGCAGACTGCCCGTAGAAGCGTCGCCCAGCGGCGTGACGGCTTGCAGGCCGCGCGTGTCAACGCTGTAGATGGCCAGGTCGGCACGCACCGCCGCATTGATCGCGGACCGCAAAGAAGCCTGGTTTTCAATACCGTCGCGCGAAATACCTCCGGAGAAATAGAGAAGCGACTTTTTCTCATTGATCTTTGCCAGGGATTGCGAAACGGCGCGCAGCGCAAAGAGCTCGCGATCGGTGTTCAGGTCGTTGTACTCGCTCTCGTCGGGCGTATAGGCGGTCGTGTCTTCTACCTGATTTGTGTTGGAGTTTGCGCCCTGAGCAAATCCCTGCCCCTCGGTGCCGTTGTAGGCGCCAACCTCTCTGATAAGCGCATTCTTGTCGGCAGTAAAATCCTGGTCAACGTTGAGCGTGTCGCCGAGCGAGACCAGAGCAACAAGATCCGCCGGTTGCATTTTGGACTTGAGAAAATCCTGCGCCGCGTCCACACTGCGCTCCAGATCCTCGGGCTGCATCGAAGTCAGGTCAAAGAACATCACGATCAGCCGGTGGTTGCGCAGCTCTTCCGGCTTGGCGACGACAACGGCCTTGCTGCCGGTGGGGCCTGCGGCCAACCCGCTGACCAATGCTTCTTTGAGCGGCGTGGCCATATCGACACTCTCAAAGTCGAAGGTGTCGATCTGCTGCTCTCTTCCGTTTTCAAGAATCTTGAAGTCGCTCTGCTTGAGGCCCTTTATCAGTTCGCCGGTTTTGGCGTCGCGCGCCACCACGTTCGTCAGCACAAGCTCGGCATTCGTTTTGAGCGTAAAGCCGCCCTGAGGCGTATTGGAAACCGGCGTGGAGCTTTGGGCGGAGACCGGTTGCGCGCCCGGCGCGACAAGCGCCAGCGAGCCGAGCACGGCCCCGATTTTTTGGATGATGATCCCCATCGCTCTTCTATCTCACCCGACTCTTCCAATCTGCCGTTTTTCCAACGCCGCGAGTTCCGCTAACACCGCTGACTTTCAGAACCTGAAATTCGCCAAGAACTTGAACGCCCGCATTTCATGCACCGACGTTACTTCGCCGAAAGTCGGTGAGCCTTCAATCGTGTTTACGCCTGAGTACTGCACGGTATTAAAAACATTGCTGATCATCGCGCGAAGCTCCAGGCTTCGCGTCTCGCCCATGTTCGCGGTCTTTGAGAGTGACATGTCGTTCGAGACTGTGCCCGGCCCTTCAATCGAGTTGCGCGGGGCGTTGCCGAAGTAATCGCAGAACCCCTGCGTATTGCTGGGCGTTGAGTAGGCCGCGGTGTTAAACCAGTGCAGCCGCGAACCGCCGCCGGCAGTCGCCGATTGTCCTGTGAGATTCGGCCGCAGTCCGCTGGTGTTCCCGCACTCCACACTCTGCGAAGTTGGCTCGAACCCCGGCGAGAGCCACGCTCCGGTGGCGAAATTGAAAGTGCCGGAAAAGGAAAACCCCTCGAGAATATGCGAGCCAACGCCAGCTGTGACCCAGGTTTTATCGGGGCCGAAAGGCAGCTCGAAGAGATACGTTCCACTGACCTGGTGACGAACGTCGAGGGTCGAGTGGCCCTCCTCCGCAACCGGATTTTGCCAGTCCTGGACGACCGATGCCGAGCTGCCATTCAAAGAAGAGGCGTCGTCAATGGCGTGACCATACTGATAGTTGGCGCCCACAGATACGCCGCGCGACATGCGCTTGTTCACACGGACCGTTGCGGCGTTCATCTTGTAATACGCCGCAGCCTCGTCGTAGTTGAAGAGAAGAGCTGCGGGATCCGTGCCCAGGCTGGTGGGTAATGCGCGTGGCGCGAGCCTGACATCAAGATGATTCGAACGCGATCCGTTGTAGCCAACATTCATCACGATGCCCCAGGGCAGCGTTTTTTGAATGTCGAGATTCCACGCCATCACGTAGGGCAGACCGTAATGGGGATCGAGTGCGTAGTTGCCGATCTCGTCGGGCGCGGGAAATCCGCTGGCCAGCGTGAAACAGGTCATCGGAACCGCGCGAGCGCAAGCTGAGGAGGCGCTATTGCCGACCGCCTCCTGATTGGTCTGCTCATCGGTGAACGGCGGCTGATGCGCCATCGTGATGGCAAAACCAGCGTATTCTCCCACCGTGTAGTTGGTGCCGAACCCGGCACGCACAACAGTCTGCTTGATCTTTGGCACGCGCCAGGCGAGACCCACGCGCGGCTGGAAGGCTTTATGCCACGGGAGAACGAGCGAGCCGGGCAGGCCGTTCATCCCTGATGTCTGCTCGGTTTCACTGGTGAATCCGCCGCCGGGATTTGTCGCCACGTCGGCCAGGTGCCCGTATTTTTCGGTGTAAGGCGCGAAGAACTCCCAGCGCACGCCGAAATTGAGCGTGAATGAGGGCAGCATTCGCCAGTCGTCCATGGCGTAGGCGTCAACCACGTTGTCGCGCAGGTAACTTTTGGCGAGCGACGAGTTCAGCGTTGTGGACTGTGGCAATCCGAGCAGAAAGTCGGCGATGGAAGAGCCGGTGGTTGGATCCTGCGCGGCATCCTCTGTAAACAGCCCCGTGAAGGCAAAGTCTCCGGTGGCGTTCGAGCCGGCGAGAAAGTCGCGGTGGACGCGGCGGTAGTCGCCGCCGAAGCGCATGTTGTGCTTGCCGTGAATCCAGCTCAGGACCTGAGTAAACGAGATGGTTTGAGAAATGGAGAAGCTGGGCTGCGTTTCACTCAGCCCCTGAATGCCATTGCTGAGCGAGATGTCGGGGACGCCGTAGTTGAGCGGCACGTTGTTGGGAATAGCCAGGCTGGCAGCCGCCGCGGGATTGTCGGTGGTATCGGTAAAGAAGTTCGTGGTACGGCTGTTGCTGCGATTCCAGTTGACATTCGAGATGCTGGTGAAGCGGTGGTAACCCACGGTATAGCCGGCCTGCAGGGAATAGGAACTGGACGCGCTCTTTCCGCCGAGGTCTGGAAACAGATTGATGAGATCCGAGGCCGAGTGGGACCAGTTGTAGTTGAGATTGATGCTCTGCCGAAGACCCTGGCTCTGCGAACCGCCGCGCCTTCCGCCGCCAAAGCCTCCGCGGCCTCCGGGCTGGGTGGCATTGGCTCCGAGGCTGCGGTTGTAACGAATGCCGGCCTGCGTGGTGTTCGACTGCGCGGTGGTGAGCAGGTGATAGTTGTAGCCGTTGATGGTGCTGCCGGCCGGCAAATTCGGTTCAGGAAAATAGTTTAGAAGCGCCTTCGACTGTGCGGAGATGGACTCGCCGGGTGCTCCCGTGGCGGGAATCATGTTTTCAGCGAATTGCTGGCCGGTCACGGGATCGTAGATCGGCGGTAATCCCGTAAAATCGCCGGTTCGTTCCGCATCAGTGGGAACGGTGGCGTAAAAATCGTCCGGCGTAGACGAGCGCGTGCCGCCCAGAGTCAGAAAGACTGTGTCCTTGCCGCTGGGCTTGGTCAGGTGCGGAATATACGGCGCGCTCATGAACGTGAGCATCAAGCGATTCGATCCGTTGGGTGGCTGATTCTGCTGCTGCCCGAGAAGCGAAAATGGCTGCGCGTTGATGGCGGAGTTTGTTCCGTTCCACGCGATGGAGCCGTGCGGCTGCCCGGGATTGAAGTTGCGGAAGTTTCCCGGCCCTCCTCCCCCTCTTCCACCGAAACCGCCCGGGCCGAAGCCGCCGAAGCCGCCACCTCCAGGAAATCCACCGCCTCCGCCTGCAAAACCGCCGCCGCCGAATGCGCCGCCAAATCCTCCTCCGCCCCCGTTACCGCCAAAGAGTCCGCCCTGGCCCGCTTCGCCGGATTGCCCAGGCAACCCGCCTTGCGTTTGAATCGATAGGACCGCGTCTCGTATGCGGTCGGGATCGAGACCTGCGAGCGCGCTCACCTGCCCAGCCTGCCCGGTAATCGCCACCGACTCGTCGCTGAAATCCGAGTTGCCGGCTATCGAAGGCAGTGCGGCGCCGCTGGCGCCGGCAGTGCCGGCACCGGTGTCAGTCCCGCTGCTGAGCGCATTCATCAGGCTGACGTTCTCAGGCGCATTGCCCGCCATTTGCTGAACGATTTGTAATTCACTGTCCTGGCGGGCGGTTTGCTGCGCTTGCTGGCGATCGATCTCCGCTTGCCGCGAAGCAAGAATCAGCTCGAAGTTCACAACCTGATCGTGGCTTGCTGCGTTCAGAACTGCTTCCTGCGTCCCTGCGGCGAAAGCAGCGAATTGAGTGCGGATAACATAACGGCCATTTTGAGGAATATTCAATTGCCACGAACCGGTAATGTCGGTGGCAGTGGAGTAGCGCTTGCCGGTGAGAGTGTTTTGCGCAGTGACGGTAACGCCCGGCAGCGGAATGGTGCCGCTCTTGACCGCGCCATGCAGTTTGCCGCCGGTGACGGATTCGGGCGCGGCCGGGGTTGCCTGGATTGGAGCGGCCTGGCTTGGCGGAGTTTGCGTCGCCGGAGCTTGCGGCCATGCAGCCAGACATGCGGCGAAGACATACCCCACCGCACTCGCACGCCACATTGCTGCCTGCCGCATTGCCGACCTCACTTGCCAGTATTGAGTCTGACGAGCCCTGCGGCGCGAAGGTTTACGGACGCGGTCGCGCGGGCCCAAAGAACAGGCGGAAATTGCGGTTGATCAATTGAACGCGGCGGGAAGTTTTGCACTTGCAATCCCCATCCCCGCATGTTAACTCTCAAGTTAATAGTTTTCTGATAGCTGCCGCGTAAGTAAACGTGGGCACGCAAGGAAGCCAAATGAGCATAAAGATCGGGACCACGATTCGCGCCTACCGCCTGCAAAAGGGATTGTCGCAGGGGGATATCGAAAAGAAAACCGGACTGTTGCGGTGCTATCTCTCGCGCGTGGAGAATGGCCACACCGTACCCTCGCTGGATACGCTGGCCAAAATTGCTCACGCGCTCGACCTGCCTATCGCGCAATTCTTTGCCAGCGACACCCTCTCCCGGCAGATGAATACGCAGAATCTCTCTGACGACGAGCTGCGTTTCCTCACTCAACTGCGCCGTTACTCGACGAATTTAAATGAGAGCGATCGCAAACTGCTGCTGGCGATGGTGAAGAAGTTTTCTGCGACGGCGGTGCGGTAGCATCGGCCTGCCTCATCCCTGCGGCGGGGGTATGTGGGCCACATAAAACCCAAACAGCACCAGAAGCAGCACGACCAGTGCAACCGTCAGGCGCAGCTTGAACTGAAACTCGCTGCGCGGCGAACCAATGCGCGGCACCATGGGAGCTGCGAAGAGCAGGCCGCACAGGAAACCGCCGATGTGCGCCGAATTGTCGACTTCCACGCCGGTAAAGCCGCTGCCGAAGTTGATGGAAAGACCGATCACGAGGTTGATCGCGGCGAAGTAGATCACGGACTTGCGCAGTTTTTTTACTTCCAGCGGCGGAACCGGCAGTTGCTTCGACTTGAGCAGCACGATCAACGCGCCGGCAATGCCAAAGACGGCGCCCGATGCCCCCGCGCCGGCCTGAAAGTATGGCGCTCCCGAAGCGTCGTGAATCGGCCGAACCCAGTTGTAAAAGGTGGAAAGCAGATTCCCCGCAGCGCCGGTGAGGATGTAAGCCGCGAACAAACCGAACGATCCCATAAGAGGTTCGGCGAGTAATCCCAGGTTCCACAGGCACCACATGTTCGTGGCCAGGTGAAGAATGCCCACGTGCACGAACATCGCGGTGACGATGCGCCACCACTCACCGTAGACCAGCACATTGTTTGGCCTGTCTGCGCCCCAGAACATCAATTGATCGAGAGTCGGCATCCAGAAACTGGCGCCGCGCGCCACCATGGCCAGAAACACCGCGCAATTGATCCCAACGAGCAGATAGGTGGCCGGGGACTCGGCCCACGCAGGACGACGCCGTCGACGCGGCGGCGCTTCAACGCTCGCGGGAGGAAGAATCTCCGGCTGGGGGGGCGTGGAATAACTTCCCATACCATCACTCTAAAGCATTCCCGGCGCCGCAGCGGCTGGTGATTTCCCGCGGAAGAGCCGCGGAATGCAGCGGCATCCACAGGCTTGTTTCACTCCTCGAAAACCGGCTGGGCTCCGCGATGTAGTCTGGAAATTGTTCCGCATACCGCGGCCCGGCGTGACCGGGGCCGCGATGGATTCTTCTTCAAGGAGTGCAGGTTTGAGCTCGGAAATCGAAACAGGTGGAAGTGCGACAACTGGAACGGGCGCGAAGCCGATTCGCCGCGCGCTGCTGAGCGTTACCGACAAGAGCGGGCTGGTTGAATTTGCGCAGGCGCTCAAGAGTTTTGGGATTGAGCTGGTTTCGACCGGCGGGACCGCAAAGGCGCTGCGCGAGGCCGGTCTGGCGGTCAAGGACATCAGCGATCTGACCGGTTTCCCTGAGATGCTCGACGGCCGGGTGAAGACGCTGCACCCGCGCGTGCATGGTGGGCTGCTCTATATCCGCGGCAACGCGGAGCACGAAGCAGCGGTGGCAGCTCACGGCATTGAGCCCATCGACATGGTGGTGGTGAATCTCTACGCGTTCGAGAAGACGGCGGCGCAGCCGGGTGTCGCCTTTGGGCATCTCATCGAAAACATCGATATCGGGGGCCCGTCGATGGTGCGTTCCGCCGCAAAGAATTTTGAGGATGTGGCAATCGTGACGTGCGCGGCAGACTACGCAGCCCTGATCGAGGAACTGAAGGCCAACGGTGGGGCGCTTACTCGCGCGACACGCTGGCGCCTGGCAAAGCAGGCCTTCGCGCTTACTGCCGGTTACGATTCGGCGATTGCGAGTACTCTTGAGCGGATTGCAGAGGCTCCGCTGCCCACAGCGCCCGCCACGCCGAATCTTGCTTCTTTTCCTTCTACTTTGCGCATCAACCTTCCGCTGGCACAGGCGCTGCGTTACGGCGAAAATCCGCATCAGCGCGCCGCGCTTTATGCCGACGGATCAGGCCGCGGTATCGCAGGCGCGACGCAGTTGCAGGGCAAAGAGCTCAGCTTTAACAACCTCGTCGATCTGGACGCATGCTGGGAGTTGGCGCAGGAGTTTGAAGAACCTGCCGTCATCATCGTCAAACACACCAACCCCTGCGGCGCTGCCACCGGTGCGACCATCCTCGATGCCTATCAAAAAGCACTGGCCAGCGATCCCGTCTCGGCATTCGGCGGAGTCATCGGCATCAATCGCGAGGTGGATGGAGCGGCGGCCGAGGAGATCGCCAAGCTGTTTGTCGAGGCGATTGCCGCACCGGGGTTCTCGCCAGAAGCCCGCGAGCGCTTTGCCGCGAAGAAGAACCTGCGCCTGGTGGAAGTTCGCGCCGCCGAGCCACGCCCGGTGGTCAAGAACGTCTCCGGCGGCCTTCTGCTGCAAGACGCCGATACCGGCCGCGTGACGGAGTCGGAGATCAAAGTTGTCACCTGGCGTCCGCCCTCGGCCGAAGAGCTGCGCAGCCTGCTCTTTGCGTGGCGCATCTGCAAGCACGTCAAATCGAACGCCATCGTCTACGCGCGCGACGGCCAGACGCTGGGCGTGGGCGCGGGACAGATGAGCCGCGTGGACG
>CAYOVE010000158.1:0-7682 GCA_964407295.1 uncultured Occallatibacter sp. | reverse complement strand
GTGTTTTCGATGGACTCAATCAGGTCCTGCCGCTGCGTGGTCAGGAAGCTGTGGCGCTCCGCGGTTTCTTTGTACTCATCGAGGGCCATCATGTTCACCGGACCCATCTGCTCAAGCCGGTCGCGCAGCGCACGGCAAGTTACTTCCTCGGCAGCCAGTTCCTCGCCCGCGAGACGCGCAATTGCCGCGTCGTCGCGAAGCACCTGCGCTTCCACATTCACTTCTGCAAGGCAACTACCCTCCAGGTGCTCCAAGTCAGAGCGCAGCTTGGCCAGCTCGCTGGAGAGTGCGGCTCGATCCTCGCGGAGCTGGTCCAGCGCCGCCCGTTCGCTCCGGAGCGCGGTCTCAAGCTCGGCCAACTGCTGCCGCAAGGCCTGCGCCTGCTCGGCGATTGTCTGTGCCGAGGACAGCGCCCTTGCCTGCGCTAATCCCAGTTCCGCAAGGCTCTTTACAAGTTCGGTGTTTTCATTGAGGCGATGTTCGCGCTCCGCCGCGGCTGCCGTGCGCTGCTGCTCGATCGTTTGCACGCGCCGCTCCAGGTCGCCAAACAGCCGGTCGATCCGCTGGAAAGCTGCCTCGGCGCCGCGACGGCGCTCTTCGAGGCCTGCCAGCTCGGCAGTCATCTGCGCCGCTTCCTGCTGCACCAGCTCGCGCTTTTGCCGCAGAATCTCCAACTGCGCCTGCTGCGTATTCTGGCTGTTCTCTGCCCGCGTATGCTCGGCCTCAAGCCGCGCGGCTTCTTCGCGTTTTTCAGCAACCGATTGCCGCTTCACCTCGCGGGCATCCTTATTGCGCGCCGCCTGCGACTCCCACTCCAGCATGCGCCGCTCAATGCGTTGTGCCTCGGCCTCCATCTGCCTTAGGGCCGCGCCCAGGTTAGCCGCCTCGCTTTCGGCTTGACGCCGCTCCTCGCCGCGCATCTCCAGTTGCGCTGTCAGCTCTTCGATGGATCGCGTCAGCGATTCGGCTTCTCTCTCGGCGTCGGTCAGCGTGGAATCGAGCCTGGCCAACCGGCCTTCGGTCTCTCGAAGTTCGCGCTTCAGAGCCAGCGGACCTTCACTTGCCGGCTTACCGCCCGTCACCGTCGAACGATGGAAGCACTCGCCCTCCGGCGTGAGGAAGTAGGCATGCGTGTATTGCAGGGCGAGGCGCTGCGCATCGATGGAGTTCCCTGCAAGGTAGCCGTGCCGCAGCTTCGGCAGCAGAGACTCAAGCGAACGCCCGAATCCGTTCAACACTTTGATGGCATCGCGCAGCGGCGTCAGGCCAGGCTCATTCACCGCTACCTCGCCGGTATCGAAGAGCACGCCCTGCGCATCCGAGTGCACGAGGAACGTCGCGCGCCCGTCGCTCGTCTTCAGAACGCGCACGCCTTCTTCCGCCGCGCCCCAATTCTCCACCACCACGTAGTTCAGTTCTTCGCGCAGGAATTCATCCACCACGCCTTCGTGCTCGCCGCTCACTTCAACAAAGTCCGCGAGCGTGCCCACCGGGGCTACAGATGGTCCGAGCGCCCCAGGCTTGAGCAGCCGCCGCACGCTGTCGGTAGCGTAGCCATGATTGCGGATCAGCGCGTTCAGCGAATCGCGCCGCCCTGCCAAAGCCGCTTGTTCGCCCCGCAGTTGGTTGGCTTGAGCGCGCCGCGCGCCCTCGTCGGCCCGCTTGCTTTGCGCAGACTCGCGCAGAGCGGCAATCTCTTCCTCAAGGCGCTTGACCGCCGCGTCCGAGGCGCCAAATCGCTGCCTTGACTCTCCAATTTGAACGCCCAGGTTCTCCTGCTCGATGCGCGCCTGGCCCATCTCGCCCTCGAGCCGCTCTGCTTCGCGCTCCAGCGCAAACAGGCTCTCTTCGCCCTGGACAATCGAATTCCGAGCGTTGCCAGCCAGCGTGAGCAGGTGCATGGCATTGCGTCGCCCGGTTTCGATCTCACGTTCCGCGCTGTAAACCTCCTCTGCTGCGGCTCGCGCCTCGTGCTGCCGCGCCTCAACTTTCTGGCGGAACTGGTGCGCTTCGCCTGCCGCCGTCTCCAGAAAGCTCCGTTGTTGCGCGCGCTCCTCTTCGATTCCAGCCATCTGCGTTCGCGTTTGCTCAAGTTCCGCGCCCGAAGCCGCGATCCGCGCTTCCAACTCGCTCACGCGCTCTGTGTTGCTGCGCTCCCGCGCTTTTCCCCGCTCCAGTTCAACGGCGGCTTCGCTCGCCTCGGTCCGCGCTGCCTCGCCCTCGCGGTCCAGTGCATATCCGCGCTCGGTCAACGTATGCTGGCTCGCTTCGTGCTGCGTAACCCCCTCCACCGAAGCGCCAATGCGCTCCGTCAGCGCTGCAATTTCCCGCTCCAACCGCGCCTGGTCCGCATCCATTGTGGCCATGCGACTGGCAAGCACTACGCGCAAGCGTCCGCGCAGCTCCTCGCGCACCGCGGCATACCGCTCTGCCTTTGCCGCTTGACGCTTCAGGCTGTTCATCTGCCGCGTCACTTCTTCAAAGATGTCGTCTACGCGCGCCAGATTCTGTTTCGCGCTTTCGAGGCGCAGCTCCGCCAGCCGCTTCCGGGTCTTGAAGCGCGTGATCCCGGCGGCCTCTTCGATGATGGCTCTGCGCTCGTAGGGCTTTGAGCTCAGCAACTGTCCGATTCGTTCCTGGCCAATGATGGCGTAGCTCTCCGGACCCAGCCCGGTGCCCATGAAGATGTCCTGAATGTCGCGCAGGCGGCAGAGCTTGCCGTTGAGGAGGTATTCGCTTTCGCCGGTGCGGAACAGCCGCCGCGTGATCACCACCTCGCCTTTTTTCGGCGCGCTGTGGAATTTGCGCCGGCGAATCTTCAGGACGACTCCCTGCTGCGCCCCCTGCGGCGGGGCAGAGTTTTGGACCGAAGCTGTGGCTTGATCGGTTTGCCCGGAGGAGGAGCTTTCGCCTGACTTTTCGCCGGCTTCTTCTTCAATCGTCTGCCCCGGCTGCTCGTTGGCGATGATCTCTTCGGCCTCTGCCGCGCGCTGCCGCCGCACCTCGTCTTCATCCCAGTCCGACGGTCCATCGTGATCGATCTCAACCTCAGGCGTCACCGGAACCGGGCCTTCGTAGGCCTCGGGATCGATCATGGTCAGCGTAACTTCCGCCATGCCCAGTGGTCTCCGCTCGCGTGTTCCGGCAAAGATCAGGTCCTGCATGTGCGAGCCGCGCAGGGTCTTTGCGCTCTGCTCGCCCAGCACCCAGCTCACCCCATCCAGAATGTTCGATTTTCCGCACCCATTCGGCCCAACGACTACGGCGATCCCCGTGCCCGCGACCGTCACTTCAGTGCGATCGCAGAAGCTCTTGAACCCGAGGATATGAATCTTCTTTAGTTTCAGCATCTTTTCTCCGACCCGTTCCGGAACCGCCGAGCCCGCTTGCAATGCTGTGTGTGCGAATGACCGCGACCTCGCACAACACTGCACTTGCGGGCAACTTCGCCGCTTCACATAAGACTCTACGGACGCCGAACCGCAGGGTCAACGCCGATGAAAGGTGCCAATGTGGATAAGGGGGCCGGAATTCGCGCGTGCGATGTGCACCTCGATTGACAGTTCGTTCCAGCCGATTGAAACTCAAGGAACTGAATCCAATTCTTCCCGGATCGGCCCGCCATGAATCGATCTCTTCTGGTCTTATTTGCCGCCACTTTGCAATTCACGTTGCCGTCGATCGCGCAACAGAAGCCGTCGCCCCTGGACCCCTACATTGAGGTGAATGCGCCCGTGCTGGTGCTTCAGCACGTCACGCTTATTGACGGCACCGGCTCCGTGCCGCAGCTGGACATGCGCATCGATATTGCAGGCAGCAAAATCATCGCCGTCCAGCCAGCCAATTCATCCCAGCCTTTGCCGCCCGGCGCGAAGGTTCTTGACCTCACGGGCAAGACTGTTATTCCGGGAATCGTCGGCATGCACGAGCACCTTTTTTATCCGTTGCCGCAGCGGCCCGACGCCGGCAACGCGCTCTACGGGGAGATGGCTGATAGCGCACCCCGCCTTTATCTTGCCGGCGGCGTGACCACGGCACGCACTGCGGGAAGCGTGGAGCCCTACACCGACCTTGAACTTAAGAAGCAGATTGAAGCTGGACTGATTCCCGGGCCCAATCTGGACGTGACTGGCCCGTACCTCGAAGGCAAGGGCACGTTCGCTCTGCAGATGCATCAACTGGCCGACGCCGACGACGCGGCGCGCACCGTCGACTATTGGGCTGCCGAAGGCGTCACCTCATTCAAGGCTTACAACTACGTCACCGCGGACGAACTGAGGGTCGCAATCCACCATGCCCATTTCCATGGGCTCAAGATCACCGGGCATCTCTGCTCTATCGGATTCAAAGAAGCCGCCGAGATGGGCATCGACAACCTGGAGCACGGAATCGTTGTTGATACAGAGTTCTATCCCGGAAAGAAGCCGGACGTTTGCCCGGACTTCAGAGCCGCGGAGAAGGATCTGGAGACCAATGTTGACATTGCAGGGCCGGCGGTCCAGGACATGATCCGCGATCTCGTCACGCATCATGTTGCGGTCACGTCCACGCTTGCCATTCTTGAGCCCTCCATTGCCAACCGCCCGCCTTTGGCGTTTGAGAACGGAGTCCTGAAGACTCTCACGCCGGACGCTGTCAGAAGTTATCTGGCAAGGCGTGCACGGATTGCAGAGCAGGGAGGCGAGCCCAAAATCCTCGAAGTCGAAATGAAATTTGAACGGGACTTCGTTGCGGCCGGTGGACTGCTGATGGCCGGATGCGACCCCACCGGGTACGGCGGCGTCGTTCCTGGCTTTGGCGATCAGCGCAACATCGAGCTGCTGGTTGAAGCGGGCTTCCCGCCAGTCCAGGCGATCCAGATCGCCACTCTGAATGGCGCAAAATACATGGGCAAGGATGCGGCCATCGGATCCATCGCTCCGGGCAAGACAGCCGACCTGGTTGTGCTCGGCGGAAATCCCGCGGAGAATATCGCCAACATCGAAAAAGTCGAAACGGTATTCAAGGGCGGAGTCGGCTACGATCCCGCAAAGCTGATTCAGTCGGTCACTGGCCTTACGGGTCTGCGCTGAGAAATCCGGCCGCGCCTCTCGAGCGGAAATTCGCGGGACGAGTCGCTGCCGCGCATTTGTTCCGGCCATCCCGGCAGAGATAAACTGGATTCAACCTGGCCTTCGGCTCAGCTTCATCTGACAGGCTATTCTTCCGCAACGCTGACGCCATAGATTTTGACCAGAGGCCCTGGACCCCCAAAGGAGATGCGCCATGTCTGAACGCGAGACAAAGACCCCCGGACCGCCAATTGTTGACGATCAGAACGCCATGCTGAGCGAAACGAAGCCCAGCGAATCCAAGTGCCCGTTCTCGGGCAACCAACTCACACACACAACGGCGGGAGCAAAAGGCAACAACGACTGGTGGCCCGATCAACTTAATTTGGGGATTCTGCATCAGCAGTCGTCGCTCTCGAATCCGATGGGTGGCGAGTTCGACTACGCCAAGGAATTCAAGAGCCTCGATCTCGACGCTTTGGTTAAGGACTTGGGCGCCTTGATGACCGACTCGCAGGACTGGTGGCCGGCGGACTTCGGCCACTATGGACCGCTCTTCATCCGTATGGCCTGGCACTCCGCGGGTACCTATCGCATTCACGATGGACGCGGCGGTGGCGGCAGAGGCGCGCAACGATTCGCTCCGCTGAACAGTTGGCCCGACAATGTGAATCTCGACAAAGCCCGGCGGCTGCTCTGGCCCATCAAGCAGAAGTATGGCCGCAAAATTTCGTGGGCCGACCTGATGATCCTCGCCGGTAACGTGGCGCTCGACTCCATGGGCTTCAAGACGTTTGGATTCGGCGGCGGACGCGCCGACATCTGGGAGCCGGAAGAAGACATCTACTGGGGACCTGAAACCACGTGGCTGGGAGACGAGCGCTACAAGGGCGACCGGCAGCTTGAGAATCCTCTGGGCGCAGTGCAAATGGGACTCATCTATGTGAACCCCGAGGGCCCAAACGGAAATCCTGACCCGATTGCGGCCGCGCGCGACATCCGCGAAACATTCGCGCGCATGGCAATGAACGACGAGGAGACGGTTGCGTTGATCGCCGGCGGTCACACATTCGGCAAGACTCATGGCGCGGCAGATCCTGTGAAATACGTTGGCCGCGAACCGGAGGGCGCCGGTGTTGAAGAGCAGGGCCTGGGCTGGAAGAACAGCTTCGGCTCCGGCAATGGCGGAGCGACCATCGGCAGCGGCCTTGAAGTGACCTGGACGACGACTCCAACCAAGTGGAGCAATAACTTTTTCATCAATTTATTTGGGTACGAATGGGAGCTGACCAAGAGCCCGGCCGGCGCGCAACAGTGGAAACCCAAGGGCGACGCGGGAGCCGGCACAGTGCCAGATGCGCACGACCCCAAGAAAAGCCACGCGCCCACCATGCTGACCACCGATCTCTCGTTGCGCTTCGATCCAGCGTACGAGAAAATCTCGCGCCGTTTTTTGGAGCACCCGGAGGAGTTCGCGGACGCCTTTGCCCGCGCATGGTTCAAGCTGACGCACCGGGATATGGGTCCGCGTGCGCGCTACCTCGGTTCGCTGGTACCGAAAGAAGAGCTCATCTGGCAGGATCCTGTTCCCGCGGTCGACCATCCGCTCATCGACGCCAAGGACATCGAGGCTCTGTCGGCAAAAATTCTCGCGTCCGGCCTATCCATCTCGCAGTTTGTGACCACAGCGTGGGCGTCGGCCGCAAGCTTCCGCGGCAGCGACAAGCGCGGCGGCGCCAACGGCGCGCGCATTCGCCTTGCACCGCAAAAAGATTGGGAGGCTAACCAGCCGGCCGAGCTTGCAAAAGTGCTCGCGAAACTCGAAATCATCCAGAAGGAGTTCAATGGATCGCAAAAGGCCGGAAAGAAGGTCTCGCTCGCCGATCTTATTGTTCTTGGCGGTTGCGCCGCCGTCGACGCGGCTGCGAAGAAGGCCGGTCACAATGTGAAGATCCCGTTCGCGCCGGGCCGCACGGACGCTTCGCAGGAGCAAACCGATGTGGCATCCTTCGCGGTACTCGAGCCCAAAGCCGACGGCTTCCGCAATTACGTTCGTAAAGGACTCGAAAATTGCGCCGCTGAATTGCTGCTCGACAAGGCGCAACTACTTACGCTCACCGCTCCCGAGATGACAGTCCTCATCGGCGGCATGAGGGCGCTGGGCGCAAACTACGGCGGAACGAATCTGGGCGTCTTCACCAAACGGCCGGGCACGTTGACGAACGATTTTTTCGTCAATCTTCTGGACATGAGCACGAAGTGGCAGAAGTCCGCCAAGCAAGAGGGCGTGCTGGAAGGGCGCGATCGCAAAACCGGCGAGCTGAAGTGGAGCGGCACAATCGTCGATCTCGTCTTCGGCTCCAACTCGCAGCTTCGCGCGCTGGCGGAGGTCTATGCCAGCAGCGATGCCGAGAAGGCCTTTGTTGAGGCATTCGTAGCCGTATGGACGAAGGTGATGAACCTCGATCGCTTCGATCTTGCTTGATTGTTTATCGTGTCTCCGTGGCGAAGGCCCATCCGATCTGGATGGGCCTTTGCATTCTGCAACACCCTCGCATCGAGTGATAAAATCAATCGGTGCCGGGTCCTACGCGACGTAATCCCGCCAACCCCGCCAGGTCCGGAAGGAAG
>CAYOVE010000157.1:0-7707 GCA_964407295.1 uncultured Occallatibacter sp. | reverse complement strand
AGCGCACGTCCATGCCCAGCTTGACGAAGGCGTTGACGATGCCCGTGTCCT
This sequence comes from uncultured Occallatibacter sp., assembly GCA_964407295.1. Taxonomy (GTDB): domain Bacteria; phylum Acidobacteriota; class Terriglobia; order Terriglobales; family Acidobacteriaceae; genus Telmatobacter. Next base: position 7,656 of record CAYOVE010000157.1, on the reverse strand, counting down.
GGCAGAGGGGGCGATGGCCCTCGAAGCACATGCGGCTGTTGATAAGGATCTGCGCCATGGCGTCGCGCGCGGCAGGCGATTGTTCGCGTTCGTAGGCCTCGGCGAGCGAGCGGATGTAATCCTCCGGGTGGTAGTAGCTGATGTACTGCAACGCGCCCGCAACGCTCGCGATGAAATCTTCCTGGCGGATGACGGTCATGATTGCTCCCTGCACACTCTAGGGTATTCGATGCCGCGGGGAGTTGACAGGCCTGACTCCAAAGCGATGGCGGCGTTCGCCGGGTCACTGGACCCTCTGGCATACTGTCCACAATGTTCATCGAGTGGTGGGAACGGGTGCGTGGGTTCGATCGCTGGCCGGAGGTTCGCGCGACGATCGAGTCGACTCGCAAATATGGTCCGGCTGCGACCGGCGGCACTAATTTTGCCACTAACTTGCCAGTGTTTCGAAAAGACGTCATGCTCGAGCGAATGTCGATAGCCTACGCAACGGTGGATGGGGTCGGTCACACAAAGAGAATCTGGCTCCCGGCGTGTCCGCTTCTGCTCAGTCTCGCCCCGGGGGATCACTTCTACGTTCGTTACTGTCCGGACAACCCAAACCGGCTTCATATTCGCGAGCGTACGCAGGGAAACTTTGTCATGATTTTGACCTTTTCAATCCTGTGTCTCTTCTTCGGCTATATCGCCTATTTTCACAGTTAGCCCGATAGACGAGGATGAATCCCAGGAGGCGCGGGGCAACGAAGCGTTTACCTCATAGGGCTATTCGTCATCGAGATCAGTCACGCGGCTCCAGCGCGTGCGGCTAGCGGCGCGCTCAACTGCTGCCGCAGACTGCCGGCCAGATCGGCGACGACACGAAGGCGGTCGGCGACGGGGGCTGGGACTTCACTGCCCGAGAGCGCCAGTTGCGAGTGCAGCAGCAGACCCGCGACCGTGGACTTGAGCTCGGCCTCAATGGCGGCCGCGGCGGCGCGGCGGGCGACGGCTTGCTCGCGCTCGCGGCGATGCAGCGCCGAGCGAATTTCGCGGATAAGGCGGGCCGCTCCAGAGACGGCGAAGTTGATCTGCAGAGGAATCGCCAAGCCGGCAGCCTCGCAGATGCGGTCGGCGGCTGCCGGATCGCACTCGGCCAGAGTCTCGTCGATGACGACGGCCTGAGACTCACCCTTACGCAGGCAGGCAAGGGCTTCGCGGCGGCCAGCGGCCACTTCAACCGGCATGCCGAGGTGCTCTTGAATGACATCGGCGCAGTTGCGCGCGCCTTCGATTCCGGTAACTAAAAGGATGCTCATGGTCAGCTCCTGGCTGCTAGCTTCTAGCTGCTAGCTTGGTTTTTTGGCTTCTGGCGGTTGGCAGGTATCTTCCGGCGTTTTCCCGATCAGAAAGACCTTCGAGGATGACGTCGGCCGTCGATGGCTGTGGGATGGAGCTAGAAGCTAAAAGCTAGAGGCTAAAAGCTGTCTCTTCACTCTTCCTGCAGCGGGTCGGCGATGCCGTATTCCTTGAGCTTGCGGTAGAGCGTGGTCTTGCCGATGCCGAGCAGCTTTGCCGCCTGCAGCTTGTCGCCGTTGAGCGTGCGGATGGCGCCTAAGATGGCGTCGCGCTCAAGGTCGGCCAGAGGCTTTACGCCGGGCGCGGCCGCCGCTTCGGATTCATCGCCCATGCCTGCGTGGCGCGCGTCGAAGTTCTGCTGGAGCCCCTGCTGCTGCAACTGCGTGGGCAGATCGCCGAGGTGCAGCACCGGACCCGATGACAACGCGGTGGCGCGCTCCAAAGAGTTTTCGAGCTCCCTGACGTTGCCCGGCCAGTCGTGGCGCATCATGGTGCGCAGGGCCTCGTCAGAGAGCGTGAACTTGCGGTTGTGCTCGCGGCTGATGCGGTCGAGAAAGTGCGCGGCGAGCAGCGGAATATCCTCGCGGCGGTCGCGCAGGGAAGGCAGCCGCAGGTTGACCACGTTGAGCCGGTAAAACAGATCCTTGCGGAAGGTGCCCCTCTCGACCATGGCGGCGAGATCGCGATTGGTGGCGGCCACGATCCGCGCCTTGATGGGAATGCGATGCGTGGCGCCAACCGGACGAACCTCTTTTTCCTGAAGAGCGCGCAGCAGCTTGGCTTGCAGATCGAGCGTCAGTTCGCCGATCTCGTCGAGGAAGACGGTGCCCCCCTCGGCCGAGACCAGCAGTCCGTCTTTCGAGCGCATGGCCCCGGTGAAGGCGCCCTTGACGTAGCCGAAGAGCTCGCTCTCGATCAAGGTGGGCACGAGCGATCCGCAGTCAACGGGCAGGAATGGTTTCTGCGCGTTGGGACCGTAGGCGTGAATGGTGCGCGCAACGAGTTCTTTGCCCGTGCCGCTTTCGCCCAGGATCAGGACGGGGTGGGTGCTCTGGGCGACTTTGGAGAGGATGCGGTAGATCTTCTCCATCTCCGGCGAGCGGCCGATCATGGAACCCAGGCCTTCTGAAAGGCGCAGCCTCTCGCGCAACTGGCGCGTGGCGGTGTCGGTCATGTGGGACTGCGCCGCGCGGTCGAGGACCGTCGACAGCTCGTCCATGGCGAAGGGCTTGGTCAGGTAGTCGGAGGCGCCGCAGCGCATGGCTTCGACGGCCGCGTTCACCGAGCCCGTCGCGGTCATGGCGATCACCGAGGTGTCGGGATAGAGCAGCTTGACCTCGGAGACCAGCTCCAGGCCCTCATTCGACCCCGAAGGCAGATTGACCAGCAGAATGTCGGCGATGTGGCCGCGCAGAAGGCTCCTTGCCTGGTTCAGATCGCCTGTGCTGTCGACCGCGTAGCCCAGGCTCTCGGCGATCTCCGCGCAAGCCGAGCGCACCGCCGCGTCGGCGTCCACCACCAGAAGGTGCAGACGGATGGCCGGCTCGGGAAGTTGAGGAACAAACTCCATCTCTCGTGTGTTGAAGACTGTATCCAGCATTGTATGCGCCTCTCGGGTGTTCATCACAGCGATTAGCTTTTAGCTCTTCGCCATGAGCTTTCTTCCTGCTGTCCCGGCGATCGGGGGTCTCCGGAAAAGATCCCCATTTGCGGCACCTGCAGGGCGGGCTTCAAAAACATCAGTTTGCCTTTCGCAAAGGCAGTTCCAGGGTGAAACGCGCGCCGCCGTGCTCGCGATTGCCGGCGGTGATGCGGCCTCCAGCACCTTCCGCAATGGAACGCGTAATGGTGAGGCCCAGGCCGCGATGGCTGAGGCTCCAGTTGCCATGGGAGCCCTCGCTCATGCCATGCGAGGTGTAGCCGGAGTTGAAGATCGTCTCCAAAGCCTCCGGAGGAATTCCCGGACCGTTGTCTTCAACGGTGACCAGAAGGCAGGCCGCAGTGCCCCGCGCGGGAGGCTCTTCGCGCAGGCCAATGTGAATGCGGCCGCCCGAGGGCATGGCTTCCGTCGCATTCTTCACCAGGTTGACGAGCACCCGGGTCAGGTCTTCGCCGGTCAGGCGCACAGGCCGCGCGCCCCCCTCCGCATGCACAGTGAGCGCGATGGTGGGCCCGGCCAGAGCGGCCAGCAGATTGCGGTTGGCCAGCAGCTCGGCGGCAAGGTTCGAGACCGGGAGCGCGGGCAACAGATCCCAGCGCCGGCTTGCATGGGCCGGGCCTGAACCGGCGATGCCCGTGTTGGCCAGACCGGAGGGTTGATTGCCGGGAGTCCGGCCGAAGATTTGGTTTCCAGCGGCTGTAGTGGCGCTTGTTCCCGGTTCTCCCTGTTCACTCCATGGAAGCGAGTCCGCGGCTTGCGGAAAAGCCGCTCCCGGAGTCTGCGGCGATGCTTCAGCCGACGTCCCACTCCCCGGGGCCGTGCAGGTTCGATCGCGTTCGGCGTCGATGGCGACGATCTTCTCCACCAGGCGGCGGCTGGCCGCAGCCACCAGCCGCAGCTCGTGCCCATAATGGATGAAGGGTGTGGCGAGAACGCCGGGCTCCTCCAGAAGATCGCAATAGAGCCCCAGTGCAGTCACCATGTTGCGTGCATCGTGCGCGACCTCGGCGAGAGTTTCTCCGTGGCTGTGCAGAGTGACGAGGGTCTCAACCACCGTCTCCACACGCTTCCTGTCGGGGGCAATTTGGCTGGCATCCCCACGCATTATTTTTGAGTCAAGGACCTTCCGTCCCCCGCCGATCCGCTTCCGTCCCGCTGCCCTGAATGTCTCTGTCTGGTGCATGAGAGAGTTCCTTTCCTGCCATCGATCAAGGTTCGTGCGCCGTGATTCGCGGGTCGTGGCCCCTTCTTTGTGTCCCCGCCGAGCTTCCCGATTCTGCGCATGCTGGTGAACTTTGTCCTGTTTTCATACACGTGGCGTGCCAAACGGGAACGAGTTTTCTAAGTCGCTGATCATGGACGGGATATGTCTTTGCAGCGCGTTGGTTCGATGCGGCATACCCCGCCCAGGCGTTCCAAAACGGGATGACCCGCTCCTTCGAATCAAAGGGAAAGACTTTCTTATCAGGTGGTTAAGAGGGGATTCCCCTTGCGGCACTTCATTCACAGAAATTCCCAATGCGGAACCGGCACTCCCGAGCCGACTGTTTCCAGCGCGGCTCTCGTACAATCCGTTTATGAATGCGACAGAAATGCAACCCGGGAAAGTAGCGGAAAGCGCAAAGCGGACCGCAACGCCCTCCCTCCGGCCCGGCGGCAGAAGCGCGGGCCAGCTCCGCCCGCTCGCTCTCACGCCCGGCTTTGTGCAGACCGCCGAGGGCTCGGTGCTGGTCTCGCTCGGCAACACACGGGTGCTGACCAACGCGACCATTGAGCAGGGCGTGCCGGGATGGCTGCGCAACTCAGGGCGCGGCTGGGTAACGGCCGAGTACGCGATGCTGCCCCGTTCGACGGTGACCCGCACCCCGCGCGAGAGCGAACGCGGCAAGATCGGCGGGCGCACACACGAGATTCAGCGGCTGATCGGGCGCAGCCTGCGGTCCGTCGTGGACATGCATGTGCTGGGCGAGCGCACCATCATCCTTGACTGCGACGTGATTCAGGCTGACGGCGGCACGCGCACGGCGGCCATCACCGGCGCGGCGGTGGCGCTCGGACTGGCACTCAATGCGCTGGTCAAGGCCGGAACCCTCAAAACCTCGCCGCTCAAGCAGTTGGTGGCCGCAACGTCGGTGGGCATCGTGGGCGGCGAGGCGCTGCTCGATCTTTGCTATGAAGAGGACTCCCAGGCCGAGGTGGATATGAACGTGGTGATGACGGCGGATGGGGGACTCGTCGAGACGCAGGCGACAGCGGAAAAAGGTTCGTATTCGCGCACGCAACTGAATGGGCTGATCGACCTGGCGGAGGCGGGATTGAGGGAGATCTTTGCGGCGCAGAGGGCCGTTTTGGAAACTTAAAGACCTTAGTCATCTGAGCGGGGTTCGTTTTTGGGCGTCACAATACATTACGCCGGCCGGCTTACCGAGCCGGACAAACTACCTCGTCTACTGGATTTCGTCAGAGGCTTCGCGGAATCTCGCGCTTGGCCATTCCGAGTGCTCCAGAGGGAAAACAGCGCAACCCCATACGGGTTCGTTCTTCTTCCCCATCCAGATTGCGAGCCAGTCGAATTTGAATTCGGCCCGCGGTTCAGGTTTGAAGGTTGGGTGAAAACGCAGTTTGCAGGTCCGCGAACTCACATTGAGGTCATCGACTTCCTGAGGCAGATTCAGCCTCTGATCGGCAGGCTAGGTGTGCGCGACGAGGCGGGGTATTGGACAACAGGGAATGAGAATACGCTTCATGGGCATATGAACAACATCAATGATCTCATCGCCGAGGCAGCAGCTAACGACCCAAATGTTCGAACGCAGGTTCGAGCACCGGACGGACGAATCATCGACATGATTCAATAGACTGCCGGTTCTGTCCCGTAAATGCAGTTCTCGATGGTTCCTAATCGAGAACGAAGGAATCGATTGCCGCACCGGAGAATCCGTAGAGTGAGATTCGCACCAACGGGAGGATTCTGTGATCAAGACTAAGCAAGCATCTCGGAGCGACCATGGCGGGGCTCTGCGCCAACATCTGCTTGAACTCATCAACGGCGGTCACGCGCATGTGGACTTCGACACCGCCGTCCGCGGCCTCTCACCCGCACTGCGCGGCAAGCGGCCCAAAGGCGCCGACCACTCGCCGTGGGAGATTCTGGAGCACCTGCGCATCGCGCAGTGGGATATTCTCGAATTCTCGCGCGATGCCGGCCACGAATCTCCCAGCTGGCCCAGCGGCTACTGGCCTGCCGAGGCTGCGCCGTCCGACGCGAAGGCATGGGACAAAAGCGTGCGCGACTTTCGCCGCGATTTGAAAGCCATGAACGATCTCATTGCCGATCCGGCGACCGATCTCTTTGCCCGGATTCCGCACGGCAGCGGCCAAACCATCTTGCGCGAGGCATTGCTCGTTGCCGATCACAACGCCTATCACCTGGGACAATTGGTCCTGGTCAGGCGCTTGCTCGGGGCGTGGAAGGCATGACTAAGCATTCGCACCCGATCAATGGCCCGCTCCGTGTTCCTTGCCCGGATCGCAGTCTGCGCCACTGACCTCGCCGCCCACTTTTTCACGCATGCACTCCTTCACTTCTTCACTCATTCACTGGCCCCTGAACTCGCCTCTGAAACCTAGTATTCTGTGCCCATGCCCCGCTTCCCTGCCGGCCAAACGCTGCTCATCGACGCCGACGATACGCTCTGGGAAAACAACATCTACTTTGAGCGCGCCATCGCCGCATTCATCAGCTTCCTTGATCACCACGAGTACTCACCCGCCGAGGTCCGGCAGGCCCTCAACGCCGTCGAGCGCGAGACCATCCTGACCCACGGCTACGGCCTGTCAAGCTTCACGCGCTCGCTGGTCGATTGCTTTGAGCGCTTGAGCCCCGCGCCCGTCACCGAGGAAAAGCGCGAGCGCATTCGCGGATTTGCGCGATCGATCGCCGAACAGGAGATCGAGCTCCTGCCCGGCGTAGCCGAAACCCTGGCCGAGCTTTCCTCGCGCCACCATCTGATCCTTATGACCAAGGGCAACCGCGCCGAACAGGCAGACAAGCTGGCGCGCTCCGGCCTTGCGCCATACTTCTCGGCCGTGGAAATTCCCGCGGAGAAAGACCCCGCTGCCTATCGGGCCGTAATCGGACGCCATGAGCTCAAACCGCACACGTCGTGGATGATCGGAAACAGCCCCAAGAGCGACATCAACCCCGCGCTCGCAGCCGGCCTGCACGCCGTGTTTCTTTTTCACCCGGACACATGGATTCTCGAGCACGCGGCCGTCGACAAAGTCCCAGAAGGCCAGCACCTCATCGAGCTTGATGCCTTCGCCAAACTCCGTGAGTTCTTTTGACCGGAATCAATCCGGACCTTTCAGCTTCGGTGAGCGTCTTGACGCCCGCGACTCCGGCAAATATCATCGGCTCATCTTTTTCAGGCTCCCCTTCGCTCCGTCGACATCGCATTTTCCCGGTTTCATTGATCACTTCCACAGGGAGTTTCGTTCGATGCCAACTCCACGCGTTCTCGCTTGTCTTTGCCTGCTTCTGCCCATGCCGTTTCTGCATGCGCAAACGCCACCCACGGCATACGCCATCACCCAGGCCGGCGGCTCTCCCGGAGCAACCACGACCATCTACCGCCTCGGCTCGAAGGCGCTCATGG
>CAYOVE010000156.1:0-7711 GCA_964407295.1 uncultured Occallatibacter sp. | reverse complement strand
TTCTATGACACCGAGAAGAAGAAGTACGTCTTCAAGAAGGGCGACAAGAGCGAGCGGACCAGCGAAGAGATGGTCGAGTTTTATGACAATTGGGTCCGTCAATACCCCATCGTGTCGTTGGAAGATGGCCTCGCCGAGAATGATTGGGAAGGCTGGCGCATCCTGACCGATAAGCTGGGCGGCAAAATCCAATTGGTCGGCGACGACATTTTCGTGACCAACGTAAAACTGTTGCAGCGCGGCATTGAAGAGGGCGTGGGCAATTCCATCCTCATCAAGCTGAACCAGATCGGCACGGTGACCGAGACGCTGGAGGCGATCGAGCTTGGCCGGCGTTACGGATACACTTCAGTCATTTCGCATCGCTCGGGCGAATCTGAAGACACGTTTATCGCCGATTTGGCCGTGGCTACCGGCGCAGGCCAGATCAAGACCGGATCGGTGAGCCGCACCGACCGTATCTCGAAGTACAACCAGTTGCTGCGCATTGAAGAGGAACTGGGTTCCGGCGCGGTGTACCTCGGACTCGAGAGCCTGAACTACGGCGAGTAAGCAGACGTCGACCAGAAAAGCAACAGGGCGGAGCGCAATGCTCCGCCCTGTTTTTGTTTGCCGCCATCGACCGGCGATTCGGCCGACCTTGTGTCTCTTTAGTGGCTCGTCCCCGTGCTCTTCGCTTTATTCACGGCTTGCTCGATCGCCGCCGCGTCGCCCAGATAATAATGGCGAATCGATTTCAGATTCTCGTCGAGCTCCTGCACCATGGGCACGCCGGTTGGGATGTTGAGATCGACAATCTTGTCGTCTGGAATATCCTCGATATACTTCACCAGCGCGCGCAGGCTGTTGCCGTGAGCTGCAATGACGACCTTCTTTCCCGACCGGATCGCGGGCGCGATGGCTTCGTGCCAGCATGGCAGAAAGCGGTCGACGGTATCCTTGAGGCATTCGGTCAAGGGGAGTTGTTGCTTGGTCAGGCTGTGATAGCGCGGATCCTTGCCCGGATAACGCGGATCGGATTCTTCCAGCGCCGGCGGGCGGATGTCGTAGCTGCGCCGCCAGATTTTTACCTGGTCCTCGCCGTACTTGGCCGCCGTCTCCGCTTTGTTCAGGCCTTGCAGCGCGCCGTAGTGCCGCTCGTTCAGCCGCCATTCGCGCTGGACTGGAATCCACATCTGGTCCATCTGGTCCAGCGTGATCCATAGAGTGCGTATCGCGCGCTTCAGAACTGAAGTAAACGCGATGTCGAAGGTATATCCCTGCTCCTTCAACGTCAGGCCGGCCCGCGTGGCCTCTTCTCTGCCCTTGTCGGACAAATCAACGTCCGTCCAGCCGGTAAACAGGTTTTCCTTGTTCCAGATGCTCTCTCCATGACGGATCAAAACGACTTTATACATGCGAAACTCTCTTTCCTGGATGGAATCTCTTTTTTCGTTGGTGATTCGCATCAATTATACGGAACTTGCGTTTTGCTTTCGGGTGATCTGCGCAACACGAGGCGAGACGGGCCCAAACGCAAAGAGGCCTCCCGCATGGGGAGGCCTCTTGCATTTCAAGCTTGAGTTCGGCGTCAGCGAGGGCGCAACGACTTGATGGCCGCTACGCGCTGCTCAAGCAGCCGCGCGTGCTCCGCGGCGATGCCGCCGAGGTAGGATGGGGCCGGTGTGGCCATCAGGACCAATGCCAAAGCGATGAGCGAGAAGCAGAGGCCCGCGATACCAGCCGAAATCAACATGTGGTACATGTCGAAGATGTCCAGGCCCAGAACCTTGAAGGCGACATGCTCCAGCGGCTTAATGTGCTCAAAAACCGCGAGCGCGAAGAGGAAAAAGAGCGCTGCGGTCGATGTCAGGACGGCCAGCGTCACGTCGAGGCTGCGGTGGAACTTTAGACGGGCGCGGCAACGGGCGCACTCGGCAAAATGATTCTCGTAATCACGGCGCATTTCCGGCGAAATACCGGAAATGTCATAGCGCCAACTTGCCAGGATTGCGCCTACGACCCGGTCGGTGCACTTATTGGCCAGTGTAGACATAGAGGAGTCACCCTGCAAAGAAAGTCAGTTCAACCACGGAGCTCTCACCCGCCGATCAGGTGAAGCTGCCTATTGGACGCCGAATCCCTGGTGACCGATGCACAACGTCCCGAAAATACAGCTCGCCAGGATCAACAACCTGGCGTCTTGCTCCGGCCCGATTTCACGACTGTTTTGGGCCGTAACCTGCTTTGATTTTAATCTTTTTGGCTAGAAACGGATAGCCGAAAGTGGCTGGTGTTGCTCTGCAAGTAACAGGCGGTTGGCGAGCAGGCTTGCACGGCCCAGCAGCGCACGCTCGGCCGCAACCCTGGCAAGCTCAGGAAGATTATTATTTTCAGATAGATGCGCCAGAATGATATAGGCCGCCTGGCCATCGTAGGCGCTCGAAAGGAACTCGGCTGTGGCGTCATTGGAAAGATGCCCAACTCGGGAAAGCACCCTTTGTTTGACTGACCAGGGATAGGGGCCGTCACGGAGCATTTCCAGGTCGTGGTTGGATTCGAGCAGCAGCAAATCGAGATTCCGGAGTTGCTCTTTGACATTGGGCGGAATGTAGCCGAGATCGGTGGCGAAACCCATGCGGACGCCTTCAGCGCTGAGAACGAAACCCACCGGATCGGCGGCGTCGTGGGGAATCGTGAACGGGCTGAAGGCAATATCGCCAATAGAAAACGGCTCGCCGGCGCGGAAGTACTCAACCGCCGGTAACCATGTGGGGTCTTCCTTCATGGAAGGCGGTTTGTTCGAGGGTGGTTCCGGAGCGACGGGCTCCCCGGCCGGACCCGGCTCGACATTCGCAGGCTGGGGGGTTTCGGCGGCAGGGGTCTGGCAATCGATCTCGGCTTCTTCTTGCCCGGCTTCTTCCGGGTCGCTTTCTTCGGCTGAGGCTTCCAGGACGGTAACCTCCGGCTCAGCCTCGCGCTCGGCAGCCTGCTTGCGGCACTGTTCGAGCCACTGAGCGTAGGTCATCTGGCGGCGCGGGGTCAGCCAGCGCATCCAGGCGCGATGCGTGGGCTCAGTAAAGTAAACCGGGATGCCAAGTTTGCGCGCGGTCACGGCCAGGCCGTTGACGTGGTCCTGGTGCTCGTGGGTGATGATGATGGCGTCGAGGGTTTCAGGGTCTTCGTCCGCGAGTTTCATGCGCCGAAAAAGCTCGCGACAGCTTAGTCCGGCATCGACGAGGATGCGCGTGCGCCCGCCGCAGACAACGGTGCTGTTCCCTTTTGAGCCCGAGGCCAGCACCGTGAAGCGCACCATGCTTTGAGAATACAATCAACGGCGCCAGCCGGCGGAGGCAGCCGCTTACCCAGCCGCGGAAGAATCCGTGTGCGGCAGCTCGCACATCAATTCAATCGGGTTGCCGTCCGGATCGCGGAATGGAGCAAGCCACAGATCGTGGTCGGCCATCCGCGCAACTCGAAACGGCGCTCGACTGAAAACCACACCCTTGACAGTTAAAGTCTCGTGCGCTGAATGAATGTCGGGAACCCGGAAGTACAGAATGGCGCCACTCGGCGCGACGGGAGTGGCTGAGGTTCCAATGGCGAAGCGAACCTTACCGCATTGAAAAAACACCATCGTTCCGGCATCGAAGAGGAATTGCATGCCGAGAACGTTTTGGTAGAAATCACGCGATCGCGCCAGGTCGGTCACAGTCACTGCGATCTGGGCGATCTCATCAAGCTTGACCGGAGGCGGATTTGGAGTCGCATCGTTTTTCATGTCAGACCCTTTCGCCTGTTTCCAGCACTAAACGGCCTCCGGCAGATTGGCCGGAATTTCAATCGAGACCACCGTGCCGCGGCCGGGATTGCTCACCACGTTGAAACTGGCCTGGTTGCCGTAGAGAACTTCCAGCCGCTCCTGCACGTTTTTCATGCCGATGCCGGAGCCTGTCCTGCGAATCGCGGACTCGGGACGGCCGGTCATGCCGACGCCGTCATCGGACACTTCAATCGAGATCCTGCCGCCCTCCAGGCGGCTGCGCAAGGTGACCGTGCCGCCGTGAATGCGCGGCTCCAGGCCATGCTTGATGCTGTTCTCAATGAGCGGTTGCAGCAGAATACTGGGAACAAGGACCTCAAGCGTTCGCGGGTCAATGTCTTTTTCAACGCGCAGCTTGTCGGTGCCAAAGCGAACCACCTCGATGTCAATGTAATCGTCGGTGAATTTCAACTCCTCGCGCAGGGGCACGTATGCGTCGTGATCCTTGAGCAGCGCGCGGAGAATGTTGGCCAGCTTCACGGTCATCTGGCGGGCCATCTCCGGCTTGCTGCGCACCAGCGAAGCGATGGAGTTGAGCGTGTTGAAGAGGAAATGGGGATTGATCTGGCGCTGCAAGGCATCGAGGCGCGCTTCGAGCACCAGGCGCTTCTGTTCTTCAAGCGACATCTCGACGCGCAGGGCATTCCATACTTTGATGGCGACTCCCACCGAAATCGGTGCGCATAGCCAGACCAGCGCCTGCAGCCACAAGTTGCTGGCAAGCAAAGCAAACAGGCGATGCGGAAAGGCATGGGCGATCCAGTCGCGCGCCATCTCCAACACTGCAATCAGAACCAGGAGCAGGAACTGGCGATCGATGCGCGGCTTGACCAAGTTGCGGCGTACCCAGCGGTAGAGGCTGAGGTCGATGAACGGCGTGAAGGACCAGATCTCTTCCTTCTCCACGAAGCGACCGATCATGCCGGCGGCGAGACCCAAAACAACGTTGAACGGAAGCGCGAGATATTCGTGGTGCAGAACGGCGGGGAGAGACAACACTCCGCCGCTGAGCATCGCCCAGCCCGGCCCGAGAAGAAGGCCGAGCAGAATCACGGTTTCAAAAGAAATGTCGGCTGCAAGAAAGTTGGGAACCCAAAATCGAAGCCAAACCCCAAGAGTCAGCGGCACCAGGAAGAAAGCCAGCAGCGCCAGGGTCTGCCGGCGACTTCGCCTATCGGCAAAAAACAGGCGCCGGAAAGTAGTCACGCGCGCCAGCACGCTGGCCACCGAGGCCACCACGCCCAGCTTGACCAGCAGCGTGATCCAGATAAGGTTGTCGGTCACACGATCAATGTATCGCGCCGCACTTCCCGAACGCGAGAAACGCCGGGGCCTCTAAAGCTCAATGCGGATGAAGATCGCGCCTTCAGTGGGATGCTCCGAGTAGGGCTCCGCGCGCTTGAAGCCCATGCGGTCATAGAGAGCCAATGCGTCGCGCATCGCCGGCATTGTGTCGCCCACAATCTCCCGGTAGCCGGCAGCACGAGCTTCGGTCATCACCCATTCGAGAAGGGCACGACCAAGGCCGGAGCCTCGGAATGCCGGTCGAACGTAAAGGCGCTTGGCCTCGGCGCGCCGCTCATCCACGCGACGCATTGCGACGCATCCGGCCGGCTCGCCATTCACGGTGACCAAAGCCAGGCAGCCGCTGGGCGGTGCATAGGCGCCTGGGAGGCTCGCAACTTCGTCGCCGAAATTCTGAAAGCAGGGAGTGAAGCCAAACGAGTCCCAATACTCCAGCAGCAAGGTGCGAACGGTTGCCACCGCTGCCTCGCCTTCAACGGGTTGAATCTGCCAGAGCGTGTCCATCTCTGTTTGCCTTTGTATCGACACCTATCGCCACTCGATGGACGGTGTCAAGCCAAGAGCGAAAGCCGGAATTGTGGCCGCACCGTAAAATAAAAGCATGGCATTGGAAAGCGTAAAGAAGGTCGCCGAAGCCGATTTCCCAACGCGCTGGGGCAACTTCCGCATCCTTGGCTTCGAAGGAGCCCGGATTCAAACCCAGCCGGGGTGCGACCCATCGAGGACGGTTGAAGATCTGGTGGCCCTGGTGATGGGCGACATTCATGATGCGCCGCCGTTGGTCCGCATTCACTCGCAGTGCCTCACCGGCGATGTATTCGGTTCCCTCCGCTGCGATTGCAGGCTGCAACTGGAGATGGCATTGTCAGCGATTGCCAAAGAGGGCGCGGGCATCCTGCTCTACGAGCAGCAGGAGGGCCGCGGCATCGGCCTGATGGCCAAGCTCAAGGCCTATGAACTGCAGGACCACGGACGCGACACCGTGCAGGCGAATGAGGAGCTGGGCTTCGCCGCAGATTGCCGCGACTACGATCTGGCGGCCGGAGCATTGAAGCTTCTCCAGGTGTCGAGCGTGCGTCTGATGACCAACAACCCGGACAAAGTTGCCGCTTTGGAGGCTGCGGGGATCACCGTCACCGAGCGCGTCTCCGCGGAAGTCGAAGCTCAGGAGAGCTTCGAGCGCTATCTGCGAACGAAGCAGGAAAAAATGGGCCACATCGTCGAACACCCAAGCGCGATCGACCGATAGGAACTATTGACCTTGGTTTCCTCGATCCAGCTCAGGGCAGCCGACCCGGCTAGGCTGTGGGAAACTCGGCAGTTATCGCTCAGGTAACCCTTTTGGGGCATAGACCCATAACACAATTTTCCGTGTATTCTGGAAGTGATTGCCGTGGGCTTGGTTCGGCGGCAACATCCGATTTGCGCTAACAGATTGCTGTTGAAGAGAAGGAGTTCCGAATGACTCGCCGCTATGCTCTTCTCCTGGCCCTGATGCTGGCCGCCGCCGTTCTTCCGTTGCGCGCGCAAACCGGTTGCACTGACTCACCGGAAGATCCAACCATTGTGTTGGCGCTGGTGGGTGGCGCGGGCGCTCTCGTGGCCAGTGCGCGGGCAGCGCGCAGCCGCAAGCGTTAGCCTTCAACCAGCGATCCGGCTCCTACATGGATTGGGGAATTCGACGGTGAACCTTCCCCGCACTCTTCTTTCGCTTTCGATCTCTGCCAGCCTTGCAGCACTTTGCTCTTCCGCATTGGTCGGTTGCGGCGGCGTTGTCACCACGGGCGGCGGCGGGGGCGGCGGCTGCACCCCGAGTGTCAGTTCCAACACGCCCGCATCCTGTCCATCAAGAACCCCGGTCGCCGGCGTCGCCTTCGCCGGTGAGGTCATGGCCGCCACAAAGCCAGTCGTTGGCGCATCCGTCCAGCTCTATGGAGCGGGCAACTCCGGCAATGGCTCCGCGCCCACGCCGCTGCTGGGGACAGCGCTAACTACCGCCGCCGACGGCTCGTTCCTGGTCGCAGCCGGCTACACCTGCCCGTCCGCACAGACTCCCATTTTTCTGTTGTCCAAAGGCGGTCAGCCAGCCTCCGCGGCCTCAGCAAACTCTTCTCTGTGGCTGATGACGGCGCTCGGCCCCTGCGGCGGCATCGCCTCCGGTAGTTCCTTCGCTGTCAATGAGGCCACCACCGCCGCGTCTGTCTGGGCGCTCGCTTCTTTCATGTCGAGTGGCGGCAATGTGGGCGCCAGTTGCACCAATACCCAGGGCCTCGACAATGCCTTCGCAACGGCCAACGAGCTCGCGAACGCCACCACTGGCACATCGCCTGGAGCAGGCCTTCCCGCGACGCTCGCCGTGCCCACCACCAAGCTGAACACACTGGCTAACGCGCTGGCCTCGTGTACTGCATCCGCCGGCGGCAGCGCGTGCTCCCCGCTTTTCAACGCCGCCTCTGGCAGCGCCGTGCCCGCCAACACGCTCGACGCCGCACTCGACATTGCGCGGGCTCCTGCCGGCAACGCGGCGGCAATCTATGCTCTGGCTTCGGCCAACCTCGACTTTTCGCCGAGCCTCACCGCCGCGCCTCCTGACTGGATGCTGCA
>CAYOVE010000155.1:0-7914 GCA_964407295.1 uncultured Occallatibacter sp. | reverse complement strand
GGCGGGCACCAGATGATCCGAAACTTTCTGGACATGTAGCCGATGCACGCCGCGATGAATTCCCCCGCCATTGACGCGCAATTGACGGTCTCGTCTTCTCGATCGTTCTTGTTATGGGGTAAGGCTGTTCTGCGCGTATCGAGATTGATCTTGCTGTCGGCGATTGCAGCCGCGTTTCTGACAGTGCGGGCAAGCGAAGCGCAAAACCCCATGGCGCCATCGACCGCCCCGGCGCAACCGGCCCAGGCGCAACCAACGCCGAATCCAACCGACGCGGGAACCTCGCAGCCGATACCTGCATCCACTGGCGCTCCCACATTCGCCACACCGCCGGTCGCCATCGTTCCGCTCGACAACTCCATTCCCGGCGCCGCGCTCTCGGTTGCGGGACCGCTACAGGCGTGGAACGGCCACGCGTACATCACGGGCAGCGGGACAATCACAGCGGGCGACACCACAGCTCAGGTCACTCTGCCGTATCGCGGAACCATGCGCGTTTGCTCGTCGAGTACCGTGAAGCTTGCGGCCGATTCGAGCTCCGCGTCAGGGAATGTTCCAGGGCTGCTGATTGCGCTCGATCGCGGCGCAGTGGAGATGAGCTTTGCGGCGAGCACGGCGCGCGAGCAGAATGCCGACACGTTGCTCACGCCCTACTTCCGCATTATGATCGGCGGCCCCAATGCTGCGGATGTCAGCGTGCGGATGGGCGACAATGGCGACACGTGCGTGGATAATGCCGGTGCGAATGCGCCTTACGTCGTCGTGACCAGCGTCTTCGAGGGCGGCCTCTATCGTGTGCAGCCGGGACAGCGCGTCATGTTCCAGCAAGGCAGCCTGCAGAAGGTGGTCGACCAGGAAAAGGAGCCGTGCGGATGCCCGCCGCCGGCGAAGTCCGAGACTAACGAGTTCCCGCTGGCGCAGAGCGAGGGCCTCGCGCCCAAGTCGCCTCCAGCTGCGGCCGCGAATACGACCGCGGGCTCTGGCCAGGCAGCAACCACGCTGGTCTACAAGAGCAGCCAACCCGCACCGCAAACGGTCGCGATCCCACAGCCTCCCGCATCGGCTGGGGCGGCGGCGCCAGCAACTCCCGCATCCGGAACGCAAAAAAAGACCGGATTCTTCAGCAAGATCGGGCGATTCTTCAAACGAATGTTTGGCGCCGAGTAATGTCTGCTACGGGTTGAGTTCCGGCACTGGGCAAGGAACGCGACGAATAACCTCGCCGGGCCGCGACATCTCAAATTTGTACGTGCATTGCACGTTCGAGTTTCCGAGCGTGGCGCCTTGATAGACGTACACAGTCCGCGTTTCCGGCTGGTACACCAGCAACGAGCTCGCTTCGTTCACTCCTGCAAGCTGAAACTGCACTCCCATTCCAGCATCGTTGCTTGACGCCTTGGCCGTGCGGCCCGCGCCAAGCCAGAAACCGAGGGCCAGCGCTCCGAGAATCGCCAGACCGTTTCTCGTCCACTCCCAAATTTTCCCCATCGCGTCCTCCACCTGTGGATGTCCTTCTCCAAGGACGCACACGCGGTGGCTGCCGCTCGGAAATTGAAGCATGGATGCGCGTCAAGACGATTCTCAAGACGTCTGAGTTCCTCCGCGAAATCGGGCGATTCCTTAGGAGAATATTCGGCGCGGAGCGAGTTACCGGTCCAATTACTGGGCCGGGCTGCCGGTGGTGATTTGTGAGCTGGAGCCGAAGCGATGATAGTCAGCGAAACTCACCTCATTGATCTGGTGAACCTCCATCGCGCTCATATCTCCGCTGGCTTGAGATTTCGTCAGCGAGATCGCGATGCTGTGGACGGGGCAGATATAGCTCTTGCCGCCGATATCGACGGGCCCGTATTGCACCAAAATGGCGGCGCGCATGATTGCGTCAGAGGGCTTGAGATCCGACTCGAGGGTGACGCGCAAAATGGCGCCCGTGACTGGATCGAGATAGAGGTTCCCGTGGTAGCTTGGCGTTCCGTGGTAGGAGTCAGACTCTAGACTGGCCGATTTGGCGTCTATACCGTAGTTGACCGCGCCGGCAGTATCTTGTGAGGCCCTCACACAGCAGTAATTCACTGAATAGTGCGAAGCAGCAGGCGGAACTTCGTAGTGAAAGACGGCGACCGGGCCGGCGGCACTCTGTTCCCAGTGGCTCCACTTCAAGATGCCTTTGGAAGAGTCGGTGAAAATGATCCCCAGTGCCGGGCCAAACTCGCCGATCGAGACCAGCCCCGCGGGCGAGGGCTCATTCCTGGGCTTGGCGCCAGAGGAACCCGGCTGACGATCCGTGACCTCTTGTCCGTTGCGATAGGTGATGTGGGTGCTGAAAGTTCCGGCCGGATGCAGATCGGTATGTGGAGCCCAGCCGCTATGAGTCGTCGACAGCGGGACGTCGTTGTAGCTTTCGGTGGTGCGCGTCGCCAGAAAATCCGGCATCTGGTGTAAAGTGACCCCAACAAAAGTGATCGCGGACTTCATCATGGCTCGCTGCGCGGCAACATCCGGCGGGGCTTTTTCAAGGATTTCGCCGGCCGGCGGCTCAAGAAATGCCGAGGAATCGGCGAGCAATTTCAAAGCGAGGGCAGTTTTCGGGCCTGGCTTGAACTGATCCGTAATGCTGTCCAGCGTGGGTTGAGTCAACTGTTCGGTCAATTCCAGAGAGTTGAGCTGCTGCGCGCGATCTCCATCGTTGTTACCGGCCGTTTGCTGCGCGGCCAGCGTCTGCCTCAATTGGTCGATAGTCACAGAACGCACGGCAGCTTCGCACGGAGTTATGATTGCCAACGACATGATTAGAAGGACGAGTTTTCGCATCTTCTCACCTCGGCAATCAAGTCTACATCTTCCTCGCCCGTTCAATCGCCCGCATCACGGCCTGCGCTTTGTTGAGCGATTCCTGATGCTCGGTCTCGGGGACGGAATCGGCGACGATGCCCGCGCCGGCCTGCACTGAGCCTTTGCCGCCGACAGACAGCATGGAGCGGATGGCGATGCAGGAATCGAGATTGCCGGAGAAGTCGGCATAGAGAACCGCGCCACCGTACGTGCCCCGGCGCGCAGGCTCGAGCTCTTCAATGATCTCCATGGCGCGGACTTTGGGAGCGCCGGAGAGCGTGCCAGCAGGGAAGCAGGCGCGGAGAGCGTCAACTGCGGTCAAATCCGGCCGTAACTTGCCCTCGATGGAGCTCACGATGTGCATGATGTGGCTATAGCGCTCGACGAACATCAGTTTGTCGACTTTCACGCTGCCGAAGCGGCTCACGCGGCCCACATCGTTGCGGCCCAGGTCGACGAGCATCACGTGCTCGGCGCGCTCTTTCTCGTCACCCAGCATCTCCTCGGCCAGCGCGTCGTCTTTGGCCTCGGTTGCGCCGCGGGGGCGCGAGCCGGCAATCGGCCGGTACTCCACTTTGCCTTGATGGACACGCACCAGCAGCTCGGGCGACGATCCAGCCAGCTCGAGGCTCTCCGGGCCTTTTGACTTTCTCGATGAGGATTTTGCCGGTTTTGTTGCGCCGCCCAGCGGGCCCTCCAGCGCGAAGCGCAGAAAGAACATGTAGGGGCTGGGATTTACGGTGCGCAGCGCGCGATAAACCTGAAAGCTGTCTACGCCGGGCTCGACGTCGAAGCGCTGCGAGACGACCACTTGAAATGCGTCGCCGGCACGAATGTACTCTTTCGTTCGCTCCACCGCAGCTATGTAGTCCTTCTTTGTCGTGCGATGCTTCACGTTGAGCTTCGCTTGTGGATGCAGCTTTTTCTGTCCCGTTTTTCGTTCCGGATGCGGCAGCGGCTGCGTCAGGCGCTTTTCCAGGCGGTCGAGGCGCTTCAGAGCGCGAGCGTAGGCGGCCGCGGCCGCGCCCTTCGACACATCCGCAGTCACCACGAGCATGATCTCCTTGCGCACGTGATCGAAGGCGAGCACTTCGTCGAAGAAAAGCATGCAGGCGTCGGGGACGTGCAGCTCGTCCTTGGCGAGCGAGGGCAGGCGCTCAATCTGGCGCACCGCGTCATAAGCAAGGTAGCCGACGGCGCCGGCGGTGAAGGGGGGCAGTCCCTTCAGGCGTGCGGGCTTGTGGCCGCTGAGCGCGTCACGCAAAACAGCAAAAATGTCGCCCTCAATGTGCGTCGTTTTCCGGCCTTCGGTGATGGCGATCTGGCGCCCCCGCGCCACAATGCGCTTGAACGGGGCTAGGCCGATGAAGGTATAGCGCCCCACCTGCTCGCCGCCCTCGACAGACTCCAGCAAGAAACATTCGCGCTCCGCCCAGGCCGCGCGCAGAAAGGCCGAGACCGGGGTCTCCAGATCGGCCATCAGGGTGCGGCACACGGGCACAAGAGTGTGCGTCCGTGCAAGGTCCAGGAATTCCTTGCGGCTTGGCTGGGCGGGACGTTCGTGGGCTTTCACAGCCTAAGTGTAACTGGTGGTGCGCGGTGAGCGCGGATCTGGCGCTCCAATCCGGGCCGGTCGCCGCTGGCGATTCGCCGCCCTGGCATGCCGTCGAATCGTGTGTTCCAGCCGCTTGACGGCAAACCGGAGGTGGCCTAGACTCACTGAGGTTTGGGCCAGCAGTCAATTGCGGATGAGCCGGACTTGGGAAGCCCAGTAAAGCAAGAGAGCCGCGCGGCTTCGGCGAGGCGGCCATGAAAATCCAGAGGAAAACCGCTGCTTCGAATGTATTCTTGAAAAGCGGAGCTTGATTCCGAGTCCGAAGATCTGCGGGATAGGGAGACCAGATATGGCAACCGGAAATACCAGCGTCACGTTGGACCAGGAGATCAATCCGTGGGCAGCGCAAAGCGCGCGCTTCGACTTTGCCGCGCGCAAACTCAATCTCGATGAGGGATTGTGGAAGGTGCTGCGCTCGCCATCGCGGGAAGTGATCGTTCACTTTCCTGTCGCTCTTGATAACGGCATGATCGACATGTTCACTGGCTTCCGCGTGCAGCATTCCATGGCGCGCGGGCCGTGCAAGGGTGGAATCCGCTACGCGCCCGATGTAACTCTGGATGAAGTGCGCGCGCTGGCCAGTTGGATGACCTGGAAGTGCGCAGTGGTGAATATTCCCTTCGGCGGAGCCAAGGGCGGAGTGATCTGCGATCCCCACAGCATGAGCAAGGGCGAGCTGGAGCGCATGACGCGGCGCTACACCTCCGAGATCATCGAATTCATCGGGCCGGAGAAGGATGTTCCCGCGCCGGACGTGAACACCAATGAGCAGACCATGGCGTGGATTATGGATACCTACTCCATGCACATGCGCCAGACCGTCACCAGCGTCGTGACCGGCAAGCCCATCAGCATGGGCGGCTCGCAGGGGCGCATTGAGGCTACGGGACGCGGCGTCATGGTGGTATGCATCGAGAGCCTGCGCCAGCTGGGAATGGATGTCGAGGGTTGTCGCGTCATCATTCAGGGATTCGGCAACGTGGGATCGAATGCCGCGCGGCTGATGCTGGAGCAGGGATTCAAAATTGTAGGCATCGCGGAGCGCGACGGAGGCCTCTACAACTCCAACGGCATCGATATTCATCAACTGCTCGAATACAAATACCGCAATAATACGATTCTCGGATTCCGCGGCGCGGAAGCCATGCCCAGTGATGAGTTGATTCTGATGGATTGCGAAATTCTGATCCCCGCAGCCACTGAGAACGTGATTACCAGCCGCAACGCCGACAAGATTAAGGCTCGCATCGTCGTCGAAGGCGCCAACGGGCCCACCACCGCCGTAGCCGACGAGATTCTGTCGGAAAAACGAGTCTTCATTGTGCCCGACATTCTGGCGAATGCAGGCGGCGTAACAGCCAGCTACTTTGAGTGGGTGCAGGACCGCCAGGGATATTTTTGGAAAGAATCGATCGTGAACGAGCAACTCGAGGGCATCTTGCGCGCCAGTTTCGACGACGTGGTGCGCTATGCAGAGGCGCACAACGTGAACAATCGCATTGCGGCATATATGCTGGCGATCGACCGCGTGGCATTTACCATCCGGCAGCGCGGCATCTACGCCTAGGGGCTTAGCGCTGCGCGCAGCAACGGGCCAGGTTGTTTTCAGCGATCTGCGGTATACTAGGTCTACGCTCAGTTGTTTGGAAGCGAGTTGCGATTTGGCCCTGAACCGGGCCGGTCAACCTGGCACGATTTCCCCCAAGCCCCTACAGCGTGTACCCATCGGTCTCCTTCCCGGTGACCCGTTCGCAACCGTGTGTCGGTTGGCGAATAGGCTGAGCGCTCGAGTCTCATACGGCGCAATGCACCGGGCGATTGCGGAGCAGGGTAGCCGATCGGCAGTGTGCCGGCAGGCGCAAAACAGCAGCGTGGGTCAGCTCCGGGCCGGCAAGCACTGAACGTGCATGTCAGCCAGTCCCAGGGACGAAGTTGGTTCTCTCTTACGCAAAATCCAGTGCAGGCGTGTGCGGCAATGTCCGCGTGTGCCTCCAGTCAGGTTCCGTTTGCAGGCCCTCGGGAAACAAGGGCTCCGGGACCGAAGGAAAAGACATATTTTGACGACTCAATTCTCACAGTTTTCCCTTTCGGCTGCGCTTATGGCGCGGCTCAACGCCAACAAGTTTCAAGTCCCCACGCCGGTGCAGGCGGCGGCCATTCCGCCCGCCCTCGAAGGCCGCGACGTGCTCGCCACTGCGCAGACAGGAACCGGCAAGACCCTCAGCTTCCTCATTCCGATCATGGAGATGCTTGAGAAGACCCAGGGCCGCGGCGCGCAGGCGCTCATTCTGCTGCCCACGCGCGAGCTGGCCATGCAGGTTGAAGCGGCGTTTCGCGCGCTGCGCTCAAACAACGGACCGATGGCGGCCGTTGTCGTCGGCGGGTTGTCTGAGCACACGCAGCTTGACGCGATCCGTCGCGGAGCCCGCCTGATCGTCGCCACGCCGGGCCGCTTGGAAGACTTTCTCAAGCGCAAGCTGGTGCGGCTCGACCAGGTAAAGATCCTGGTGCTGGACGAAGTGGACCGCATGCTGGATATGGGCTTTCAGCCCGCGATTGCACGCATTGCGGGCATGCTGCCCCAGGCACGGCAGACGCTGTGCTACTCCGCGACGCTCGAAGGCGCGGTCAGGGACGTGGCGCGCAAGTACCTTAACAACCCGGTGCGGATCGAGATCGGCTCGGTGCTCAAGCCAGCCGAAAACGTCGAGCTGCGCACCTTTGAAGTGGATCATGACAAGAAGCAGGAGCTCCTCGAACATCTGCTCGATGCCGAGCAGGGAAGCTTCCTCGTCTTTGTGCGCACCAAGCATGGCGCCGATCGCGTCGCGCGCCGCCTCGCTCGTTCAGGCTGGTCGGCCACGCAGATTCACGGCGACCGTTCGCAGGCCCAGCGGAACCAGGCGCTCAAGAGCTTCTCTGAAGGCCGTCACCGCGTGCTGGTGGCAACCGACGTCGCGGCCCGCGGCATTGATGTTGCCAACGTGGCGCACGTCATCAACTTTGACATGCCCAAGCAGGCGGAAGATTTCGTGCACCGCGTCGGCCGCACCGGCCGAGCGTCCGCGCGAGGCGTGGCGTCCACGTTTGCCATTCCGGCGGAACGCGGCGACCTGCGCAAAATCGAGCGCACGCTGTCTATCTCGATGAAGCGGTTCCGGGTGAGGGCTGCGGATCTGAGGGCTGCCTAGCCCGGCGGACTTCAAGTGTAGAGCGGCTTCCGTCGATGGCGCCGCTCCACTTAGGAGTTTCCTCCTGAAGGCACTCTGGCGAGTGTTGAGCAAACGCGCTTATAGTTGTGATAGCCCCGTCGGTCGCGGGCGCGCCGGCATGGGGGCCATGCAGCAAAGTTCAGTGTTTTTGATCGAATCGTTGGCTCTCAAAATGACTTATTGATTCCAAAGGGTTTACAGTGAATCTGCCCAACTCCATCACCATGACGCGGATCATCATGATCCCGTTGTTCC
>CAYOVE010000154.1:0-7931 GCA_964407295.1 uncultured Occallatibacter sp. | reverse complement strand
CGCGGCTGATCTCTTTCCTCAATGACGACCTCTTGTCCAAAACCAAGAAAAGAGTGCGCACCGATTCAGGCGTGGGCATCAAGCCGATTTCGATCTTCGGCACCAAGAGGCTGGTGCGCTACGCCATCCGCCATGCGCTCGAATCCGGGCGCAAGACGGTTACGCTCGTCCACAAGGGAAACATTCAGAAGTTTACTGAGGGCGCATTCCGCGAGTGGGGCTACGAGGTGGCAACGCAGGAGTTCCGCGACCAGACCGTCACGGAGCGCGAGAGCTGGATCCTCGGCAACGTGGAATCGAAGCCCGGCATTTCAATTGAAGAAAACGCGGCGCTGATCGAGCCTGGTGTGGAATTTGGGTCTCCCGCCTTCCGCGAGTCGCTTTATGCCGAAGTCAAGGGCGTGCTGGACTCGATCGGAAAATCGCACGGCAACGGCGCGTGGAAAAAGAAGGTGCTGATCAACGACCGGATTGCCGACTCGATCTTCCAGCAGATCATCATCCGGCCCGAGGACTACAGCATTCTGGCCACATCGAATCTGAATGGCGATTACATCTCCGACGCTGCGGCAGCGCAGGTGGGCGGGCTCGGCATCGCGCCCGGCGCCAACATCGGCGACGGCTACGCGGTATTCGAGGCGACGCATGGCACCGCGCCCAAGTATGCCGACAAAGATGTCATCAATCCCGGATCGGTCATTCTGTCTGGCGTGATGCTGCTTGATTTCATCGGCTGGAAGGAAGCAGCGAAGATGATCGAGAACGCCATGGAGAAGACAATTCAACAAAAATCCGTAACGTACGATTTTGAACGCCAGCTTCAGGGCGCATCTAAGGTGGGTACAAGCGAGTTTGCATCGCGCATTATTGGGAACATGTAGAACTTTTCACAGGAGATGAAATGCGTAAAAAAGTCAGTATTGTGGGCGCGGGAAATGTGGGAGCAACGACCGCGCACTGGATTGCGGCCAAGGAATTGGCCGATGTGGCACTGATTGATGTTGTGGAAGGCGTGCCTCAAGGCAAGGCTCTGGACCTGCTTGAGGCCATGCCGATCGAGAAACGCGACGTGGCCATCGTGGGCGCCAACGACTATGCGGCCACCGCCAACTCCGACATTGTTGTCATCACCGCAGGCATTCCCCGCAAGCCGGGCATGAGCCGCGACGATCTGCTGAACACCAACTTCAAAATCATGTCGGACGTGGTCGCGAAAGTCGTAACGCAGTCGCCGGAATGCATTCTCATCATTGTTTCGAATCCGCTGGACGCCATGGCCCAGGCGGCCTATCGGCAGGCAGGGTTCAATCGCGAGCGCGTCATCGGCATGGCCGGCGTTCTCGACTCGGCCCGCTTCCGCACCTTTATCGCCGAAGAATTGAACGTGAGCGTCGAGAACGTAACCGCCTTTGTGCTCGGCGGCCACGGCGACACCATGGTGCCGCTGGCGCGTTACTCAACCGTAGCGGGGATTCCCATCACGGAGTTGATCTCGCCGGATCGCCTGGAGCAGATTGTGCAGCGCACCCGCGATGGCGGCGCCGAGATCGTGAAGCACCTGAAGACTGGCAGCGCCTACTACGCGCCGTCGGCGGCCGCAACCGAAATGGTGGAGGCCATCCTGAAAGACAAGAAGAAGATTCTTCCTTGCGCGGCATATCTCGAAGGCGAGTACGGCATCAACGGCTACTACATTGGCGTGCCGTGCAAGCTGGGCGCTGCCGGCCTGGAACAGATTATCGAGATCAAGCTGACCGCCGAGGAAGATGCGGCGCTCAAGAAGAGCGCCGAAGCAGTGAAGGAGCTTTGCGCCGTAATTGGCGTCTAATCCGAGGCGGTTGGCGCTCAAAATCAAAGGGCCCCGGAATCGAATCCCGAGGCCCTTGTTTTATGTTCCAGCACAGTGAGCTAACAGCTAAAAGCGAAAGGCTGCCTTTCTCAATCCATCGCCATGCTCAGTTGATGACGCACATCGGCGCCGCGAATCCAGAAGATCACGTCGGTAGCGATATTGGAGGAGTGGTCGGCGATCCGCTCGAGATTCTTGGCCACCAGGATGCCGTTCATGGCCTGCTGCGTAAACTGCGGCTTCTCTTCGATCAGCTTGAGCAAGTCGCTGTGGGCGCGGCGGTTCATGCGGTCAATCTCGTCGTCCATCTCGCGCACGGAATCGGCAAGGCGCGCGTCGCCATCGAGCAGCGCCTGGAGGGCGTTGCGGATCATTTGCCCGGCAAAATCGCCCATCGCCGAAAAATCCACAGGCAGCTCAACGTCGTCGATCGCGAGAATTTCTTTTGTGCGCCGCGAAATGCTCATCGACTGGTCGCCGATCCGCTCCAGGTCGCCATTGATCTTGATGACGGCAAGGATGAAGCGCAGATCGATGGCCATGGGCTGCTGCTTGGCCAACAGGTCATACGCCATCTCGTCGAGCTCCCGCTGCGCAGTGTCGATAGCCCGCTCGTTCTGCTTGACGAACTTGCAGAGGCCCTTATCGCGCCGCGTGTAGGCCTCAACGGCCGATTCGACCGCTTGCTGCGCCAGCGCAGCCATGGCGAGAAGCTTGTCCTTAAGCTCTGCGAGTTGCTGATGAAAGTGAATGCGGGGCACTAGGTTCGATCTCCCATCCGGTTATTTTGCACCAATCTACGTTACAGGAGAACAAATTTCCGTGCATGCACCTGAACTGATACACACATTGGTAATGTTCCCGGAAGAGGCCGGCGGCCTGAGTGTTGGACGACCAGCGGGGCAAAAGGGCTCGATGAAGGGTAGCGACCGGGGCCGCTAAGGCCGGGTCAGGCGGCTTCAGGCGCGAGCGGCGGCGGCTCGTTGGAGCCTAGCAAGAAAAGATATGCCACTATGCCGACGGTGATGCGGAACCCCGGTTGCTCAAGCGTCTCCTCGCCTCGATCTGTTGGCGCCTTCATCGGCCGTGGATCAAACAGCCGGGGCGAGCTTTCCCTGAACCACGACGTTCTCGAGCGTGCCAATGGGATCGATGGTGATGCGAATCTTGTCGCCCGGCGCGAGCGTGAAGTCGTCGGGAGGCACGATGCCGGTTCCGGTCATGAGAAATGCGCCGTACGGAAACGTGTTCTCGCGGAAAAGGTAAGCGGCCAGGTCGGCAGGTTTTCGTTTGAGTTCCGCGAGCGTGGTAGCGCCGGCGAATACCGCACTGCCAGCACGCACGATTTCGATCTGGATCGGCGTTGTGGTCGGCAGCGGATCGCTGCCGACGAGAATGCAAGGGCCCAGCGCGCAACTGCGGTCGTAGACCTTGGCCTGAGGAAGATAGAGCGGATTTTCGCCCTCGATGTCGCGCGAGCTCATATCGTTACCCACGGTGTAGCCGATGATCTGGCCGCGCGGGTTGATGAGCAGGGTGAGCTCCGGCTCAGGAACCGACCATGTGGCGTCGGTCCGAATGCGCACGTTGCTGCCGGGGCCGGCGACGCGGCTCGGCGTGGCTTTGAAAAACAGCTCGGGACGCTCGGCCGAGTAAACACGGTCGTAGAAGTCGCCACCGCCCGCGTCTTTTGACTCCGCCATGCGCGCGCTGCGGCTCCGAAAATACGTCACGCCGGCGGCCCAGACTTCCTGGCTGCCGATCGGTGCTTCAAGCCGCGCAGACGCAAAATCCGCGGCTGGCTTTCCGGCGGCGACGATGGAGCGCAGATAGGCGCCGAGATTTTCATGCGCCACAAGCGCGTCCCAATTCGACTCAGGGATGCGAAAATGTTCGCCGCCGTCTTCTACGAAATTTCCGTTGCTGGTCCGGTATAGCTTCACCCTTTTTTCTCCAATCTCGCGACGATTTGATCGACATCGTAGACACAGCCGCCCCAAACACCGCCGCTTGCGGTGACCAGCGCGGCCCACAGGCGCGTGTCAGCCGGCATTTCAGGATGCGGAGCAAGATCGGGACGAGGGCTACGGCCGCTAAGCCTTCGCGCGCCCACTTCGGCCGAAAATATCTCGCCGCTTTCTCCGACAAGATCGACAGAACCCTCCAGCCCCGAGCGATCGACGACGATTTCAATCTGGTCGCCATCGCGCAGCTTGCCGATGGGCCCGTCTGCGAGCGCCTCTGGGGAAATGTGGCCGATACAGGCTCCCGTTGAGACGCCGCTGAAACGCGCATCGGTCAACACGGCCACATGTTTGCAGTGCGGCAACTGCTTCAGCGCCGAGGTGATCTGGTAGATCTCCTGCATGCCCGCGCCGGCCGGTCCACTGCAAATGAGCACTATCACGTCGCCCTCTGAAATCTCGCCGGCCTTGATGGCCTGGATGGCAGCAGCTTCTGTAACGAAGACGCGCGCCGGGCCCGTGTGCCGATAGACGTTGTCCGCGCCGACCAAAGAGGCGTCGATGGCAGTGCATTTGATGACCGACCCCTCGGGCGCAAGGTTGCCCAGAGGGAAACAAACCGTGGAAGTCAGGCCATGCGATCGAGCGCGATCGCGCGACAGGATCACGTCGTCAGGATCGATGCCGTCGGTTTCCTGCAGGCGCTCACGCAGAGCCTTGCGGCGCAGACTGTCGCGCCACCAGTTGAGAGATTCGTCCAACGTTTCACCTGTGACGGTCTTCACGCTGGTGTCGAGCAGCCCGGCGGCTCGCAGCTCAAGCATCACCTCTGGCACGCCACCGGCGAGAAACACCTGAACAGTGGCAAACCCTCGCGGGCCGTTGGGCAGCGCATCCACAAGGCGCGGCACCTGGCGATTGACTTCAACCCAATCGGCCACCGTGGGCCGAGGCAGGCCCGCTGCATGAGCGATGGCGGGAACATGGATGAGAAGATTCGTCGATCCACCAAACGCGGCGTGCAGGACCATTGCGTTGCGCAGGACCGCAGGCGTAAGAATGTCGCGCACACCCAGGCCGAGCTGGTGCATGCGCAACAGGGCGCGTGCGGAGCGGCGAGCGGCGTCAAGCCAAACCGGCTGGCCCGAGGGCGCGAGCGCGGTGTGCGGCAGCGATAGGCCGAGCGCCTCGCCGACCACCTGCGAGGTTGCAGCGGTGCCCAGAAACTGGCAGCCTCCACCTGGTGACGCGCAGGCGCGGCATCCCACCTCGGCGGCGTATTCAAGGCTGATCTGGTTCTGGGCAAATCGCGCGCCAATCGTCTGCACCCTACCTGCATCCTCGCCCGACTCCGGCAGCAGCGTGACGCCTCCAGGCACAAGTACTGAGGGCTTTTTCCCCGATGACGCGAGCGCCATCATCATGGCCGGCAAACCTTTGTCGCAGGTGGCAATGCCCATGACGCCTTTGCCGGTTGGCAATGACCGCATCAGGCGTCGCAAGACGATGGCGGCGTCGTTGCGGTAGGGCAAGGAATCCATCATGCCCGTAGTGCCTTGCGTGCGGCCGTCGCAGGGATCGGTGCAGGCTCCCGCGAACGGCGTGGCGCGCAGCGATTTCAGTTCGCGTGCCGCCTCGGCAACCAACAGGCCGACCTCCCAGTGGCCAGTGTGAAAGCCGAGCGCGATGGCTTCGCCATTTTCGGCGCGCAGGCCTCCATGCGTGCTCAGGATCAGAAACTCAGGATCGAGCAGGCGATTCGGCTCCCAACCCATTCCGGCGTTTTGCGTGAGGCCAAAAAGATTGCCGGAGGGCTCTGTGAGCAGCATCTCGGGTGAAAGCGGCAAAGCTCCCGATGGGCCGGGCGCGCGGGTGTTCACGCGAAGGAGGCTTTTGTCGTCGGACTCGAGAACTGAGCTGAGCGAAAGGTTTGCGATGGGAAGCCTCTTTCCGCAGACCAGTATAGTTTGCGCGGGTCTAGTTCCGGATGGAGCGCCGGCGGAGCTGGATGCTATAAAGTGATGTGCCCGACGAAGGTTCACCTAAAGCGGCGCAAGGCCACGCCGAGAAAATTCAGGCAGGCTTGCGTCGGCGCTGGCTATACCTGATGCCGGTGGTCTTCGTGACCTACAGCCTCGCCTACCTGGGCCGGTCGAATTTCGGATTCGGCGCAGCGGCGGGCCTGGCGAAATCGCTGAACATCACCGAATCTCGCGCCGCCTTTCTCGGTTCGGTTTTCTTTCTCGGCTATTTTCTCTTCCAGGTACCTGCGGCAGCCTACGCCATCCGCAAAAGCGCGACGCGGCTCGTCTTCTTTGCGCTCATCAGTTGGGGAATCTTCTCCGGGCTCACGGGAATCATCCACAACTACTGGCTGCTGGTTGTGGATCGGCTGTTGTTGGGCGTTGCGGAGAGCCTCATCTTTCCCTCGATGCTGATTCTGCTGACCAACTGGTTCACGCGCAGGGAGCGATCACGCGCCAACGCCATTCTGATTCTCGGCAACCCGGTGACCGTGACCTGGATGGCCGCCGCGACCGGCTATCTGATTCGAGCCGTCGGCTGGCAGATGACGTTTATCCTCGAAGGCATTCCTTCGGTGCTGTGGGCTTTTGTATGGATTGTTGTGGCGCGCGACCGTCCGCTGGACGTTCCCTGGCTTCCACCAGAAAGCAGCGAGCACCTGGCTGAAACGCTCGCGCGGGAACAGTCTTCCCTGCCCCAGCATGCGAATCTTCGTGCGGCACTGCGCGTCCCCGGAGTATTGGTCCTGTGCTTCCAGTACTTCTGCTGGAGCTTCGGTGTGTATGGCCTCGTGATCTGGATTCCGGCGATGATTCGCTCGGGATCGGCAAGCGGAATCGAACAGATCGGTCTTCTCAGCGCCGCGCCGTTTCTTCTCGCCGTGGTGCTGATGCTGATCGTTGCCACTTTTTCCGACCGCGTACTTCATCGCACGAGATTTGTGTGGCCCTTTCTCATCCTTTCGGGCATAGCGCTGTTCTGCAGCTTCGCAACCGCCGGGCACAATTTCTGGCTGGCCTACGCGTGTCTTGTCATTGCGGGTGGCACGATGTATGCGCCCTACGGCCCCTTCTGGGCCATCATGCCGGAGATGTTGCCCCGCAACGTTGCGGGCGAAGTCACAGCGCTGGTGAATAGCTGCGGCGCGCTAGGAGGATTTGCGGGATCGTGGTTGGTCGGGTGGCTGCAGGCCATAACGGGAAGCGCCCGTTCAGGGTACCTGGCCATGTCGATCCTGCTGATCGTGTCTGGAGTGATGATCTTCTTCTTGAAAACCCCTAAGCATGCAGCGGAACCGCGTCCCGCGTGAACTGGCCATCCACAAGGCGCATGATTCCGAGCGGATTGGCGTTTTTCAGCTCCTCGGGCAGCGCAGCCTGTGGGAAATCCTGGTAGCAAACCGGCCGAACAAACCGATAGATCGAGTAAGTACCCACCGATGTCGCGCGGCTGTCGCTTGTGGCCGGATACGGCCCGCCATGCACCATCGCGTGGCAGACTTCGACTCCAGTTGGAAAGCCATTGACGATGAGCCTGCCGGCCTTTCGTTCCAGAATAGCGACGAGATCGGCAAACGCGGCCAAATCTGCGTCCGTGCCGTGCAGCGTAGCAGTGAGTTGGCCCTCGATGGAGCCGGCCAGTTCCATCAGCTGCTCGCGGCTGTCGTAGCGTATGACCAAAGCGCTGGGGCCAAAGACTTCGGTCGCAAGGTCTGGGTTGCCACGCAAATCTTCGGCGTCGATCTCCATCAGGACTGGCGCGGCATAGTTATCGCCCGCGCCATTCGATGAGGCCTCTGCGACGGTACTCACCTGGGCATGCGCCTGGCGGCTGGCGATTCCCGAGTGATAGCTCTTTGCGATTCCCTCCGTGAGCATGGGCGATGGCGTGCCTTTTTCGACGAGCGACTTGATCTCGGCAACCAGCGCGTCGGCGTCTGCGTTGCGAGGCAAATAGACGAGGCCCGGCTTGGTGCAGAACTGGCCAACTCCGAGAGTGAATGAGCCGAAGAGACCGGCGGCAATCTGTGCACTGCGCATATGCAAGGCTTCTGGCAATACAAAAAGCGGATTGACGCTGCTCATCTCCATAAA
>CAYOVE010000153.1:0-8046 GCA_964407295.1 uncultured Occallatibacter sp. | reverse complement strand
GCAGGCGCCGCGCAAAAACTTCGATGAGACGGGGAATCTTGCTGAGCCCGATGACTTTGCCTTTGGGAATGTAGGCCACGTGCACCTTGCCGAAGAAGGGCAGCATGTGGTGCTCACAGAGGGAAAACATTTCGATGTCCTTGACGATGACCATCTCGTCGTACTCCACTTCGAACATGGCTCCGCGCAGGATCCGGGCCGGGTCCTGGTCGTAACCCTTGGTGAGGAAAGCCAGCGCCTTCTCTACGCGTTCCGGGGTCGCCCGCAGGCCGTCGCGCTCTGGATCCTCGCCCAGACGGGCCAAAATCTCGCGATACATCTCCTGCGTACTGAAGGTGCTGAGCCCTTCGCTTGCTTCGACATCCCTGCGAACAGGCCTATTCACGGCAATTGGATGCGCCATCGTCTCTTATCCCCTCGCTGAACACTCAAAGAAATTGTTTTCTGTCTCTTCCACTCGAACATGCTCCAAATTGCCCGCGGGCAACGCATGGCGCAACAAATCATAGATCGCCGTGCAGAAATTCTCGGTCGTGGGCACGCGATTGGCAAACAGCGGGTCGAGATTCAGGTTGGCGTGGTCGAATCGATCCAGCACTTTTTTTCGGACCGTTCCGTCTAGCTCGACCAAATCAACAACCATTCCCGTCTCCGCATCGACCGCGCCGCCCACCAGAATCTCAACGAAATAATTGTGGCCGTGGCCATGCTCGTTGTTGCACTTGCCGTAAGCCGCGCGGTTCTCGTCTGCCGTGAGCGCCTGCGTATGCAGCCGGTGGCTGGCGCTGAGCATGTAGCGGCGGCCAAAGTACGCTTTCACGCCTCACCTCGGTACTCGGCGAAAATCTCCGGCGTCTCGTAGACTCGAATGCGACTGAGTCGTGCGCCGCCGGCTGCGTTTACGGCGGGTTCCAACCGCTTCCACGCCGCAACAGCAATGTTCTCCGTCGTCGGAATGGCTTGCTTGAACTCCGGCGCATCGAGATTCAGGTGTTTGTGGTCATAAGCCGCCAGAACTTCCCTCTCCATCGCATCCTTGAGCCACTTAAGATCGACAACGAAGCCTGTCACTGGGTTCGGCTCGCCCGCTACCGTCACTTCCAGCGTGTAGTTGTGGCCGTGCCCGTTGCGATTCGCGCAGCGACCAAAGACGCGCTCATTTTTCTCCGCGGGCCAGGAGTCGTTCCAGTAGTAATGCGATGCGGAAAACGTCGCCCGCCGCGTTAGAAAGATCATTCCTGCCCTCATTGATGAGATTCCGGAGCGAAGCAAAGGTTTCACTCAGCCAAGAGGAATTTGCGCAGGATCAAAAAATCTGCCCACGCTGCACCGTTGGCTCAAAAGCCGTCGCCGGAGTTCGTCCTACGATGCGTAGCTCCGCCCCTTCCAGCTTACGCGCTTGAGGATGCGGTGCTGGAACCAGCTGCGATAAAGCAGCACCACGAAAAGAGGCAGGCCGAGGGGCGCCAGAGCGCAATCCACGAACGGAAAATTCGACTTTGCGACGCGCGAATAGAAACGGAACAATGTGCGCAGCCAGAGCAACGCCAGCACCCAGCCGGCGCCCAGCCACTCCAGCCCGTGAGCGCCGAGGCGCGCGTTCCACAATTGGTAGGCGAGCACCGGCAATCCAAAAAGAAGAAAAATGTCGACGGCCCGAAAAAGCGCCAGCACCAGCGCGTTGTTGAAGAGCAGCTTCAGGTTCTTGGTCCAGCCCTCGATCATCGCCCCCGTACTGCGGTACATGCGGGCGGAGACAGCATCGTCGGCATAGCGGAAGCGCAGGCCCACCTTGCGCCGCTTGGCCAGAAACGCCAGCTCCACATCTTCCAGCACCTTGCCGGCCACGCTGGGATGCCCGCCGAGCCGCCGATAGGCCTCACGCTCCACCAGCAGGAATTGGCCGTTGGCGGCGGCGATGCGCTGCGCTGGATCGGAGACCTTGGCCGGCGGATAGGCCAGCGCCAGTTCGCAAAAAACCAGCGGCATGAGCGACCGCTGCGCCAGCCCGCGCACAATCTGCCGCGGCGAATAGCTGAGCATCCCCACCTTATTCCGCTCGGCCTCATGGATTGCCCGCCGCAGGTCGCCCGGCTCGTGCACCGTATCGGCATCGGTAAACAGCAGCCAGCGTCCACGTGCGCGCCGCGCCGCAGTCCAAACGGCGTTTGCCTTCCCCGTCCAGCCGGCTTCAAGCTTGCCCGCCTCAAGCAGCGTGACCCCGGCAAATCCTCGCGCAATATCAGCCGTCCGGTCGGTCGAGTGGTCGTCGACCACGATCAGCTCCCAGTCGCGGCCCAGCTTGAAGATGTCTTCCGATTGGCTGATCAGCGACTGCAGGCACTCGCCCAGGCAATCTTCCTCGTTGCGCGCGGGAACGATGACCGTGAGTTCGATCAGCTCCGCTGGTTCCGGCTGGTCAAAGACGGTTCCGGGAGCGGATTTACCAGCCCAATCGCGCCAATCTGTCGGGGGGGGCGAGTCGTCGGGATCGGCCAGGCCCAGCACCGGTTTGTATTCCGACGACGAGGACCTGTCGTCGGGGGCGCCACGTTTCCGGCTCCTCGTCCCGCCTTGCTCCGCCGTATCCTTACTCATTCCATCGCACCGTTTTCTTCCGGCCTTATATTATAAGGATGTGCGGTTTCCTCGTTGCCTCAGCGTAGCGCTCTTGTTTCCGTTTGCCCTTCTGCCTGCGTGCAATCGCGGTTCCCATCCCGCGCAAACCGGCAAGCCCGCCCCCGATTTCACCGTTTCCGACGGCACTTCCACAGTTCACCTGGCCAACTACCGCGGCAAGGTCGTCCTGCTCAACTTCTGGGCAAGCTGGTGCGCGCCGTGCGTCGAAGAGTTGCCTTCGCTTGAGGCCTTGCACCACCAGGACTCTAACCTTGTGATTCTTGCCGTTAGCATCGACGACGATCCCACCGCGTACTCACGGTTCATCGTGCAGCATCACATGGACCTGATCACAGTGCGCGACCCCACCCAATCCGCGGCGGAGTTGTTTCACACGGATATGTGGCCGGAAACGTACGTTATTGACCGCACGGGAATCATCCGCAGCAAACTCGTCGGCCCACAAGAGTGGACCAGCCCCGAGATGGTCGGCTACCTCAATAGCCTCTAGCCGGCACACCACCGTCGAACTCCCGTGAAAAAGACAAAAACTATTTGACAATCTCATTGCATTAGTGTACTAGTCTTATAGTACATTGATTCGTTGACGATGAGTCACCTTTCCAAGCCGGCCTTCCGCTTTCTCCTCGATCTTAAGAGCGGGGTTCCCGTCTACCGGCAGATCATCGATCAAATCCGCGGCGCTCTGGCAGCCGGAGCGCTCGCGACGGGGGACCAGCTCCCCACGGTCCGCCAACTGGCCGTAGACCTGGCCATCAACCCCAACACAGTGGTCCGCGCCTATAAGGAACTCGAATTGGGCGGATTGCTCCAGACCCACCAAGGCACCGGCACGTTCATCAGCGCTCAAAAGTTCACCCGCGCAAATGCAGAGCGGGAACGGCAGTTGGGGCAAATCGTTGCAGACGCAGTCGCGCGCGCCGGCGCCGCGGGTTTCACCATCGAAGACCTCATTGAGCAATTGCGGGCCTGGCCCCTGGGGCCCGCCCCGAAGGAGAAAGAATGACGCCCAAAATCACCAATCAAAACTTCAACGGAGTTTCGATTGCAGCATTCCTGGTCTGCCTCCTGACAGGCGTGCTCACCACTGTTCTCACTCACCGGCCGGGCCCAGGCCTCGCGGGCGCGCTTGTTGGCCTCTATCTTCTCTTCGCCATCAAAGTAGTCCGCCAGTGGGAGAAGGCCATCAAGCTGCGCTTTGGGCGTTATGTGGGCCTGCTTGGGCCGGGGATCTTCCTGATTGTTCCCGTATTCGAAACTCTGAGCCAGATCGTCGATCAGCGTGTGCGCGTGGCCAACGTTTCCGCCGAAACCACGCTCACGCGCGATACCGTCCCCGTGAACGTGGATGCCATCGTTTTCTGGATGGTATGGAACGCGGAGAAAGCCGTCCTTGAGGTTGAGAACTACGGCGATGCAATTACGATGAGCGCGCAGACCGCGCTGCGCGAGTCGATCGGCCGCCATGACCTTCACCAGGCCCTTGCTGAGCGCGAGACGCTGGGCCAGGAATTGCAGAAGATCCTCGATGAAAAGACCAATCCGTGGGGAATCACCGTGCAGTCTGTCGAGATCCGGGACGTGCAGATTCCTCCAGGCCTGCAGGATGCAATGTCGCGCGAGGCGCAGGCGGAGCGCGAGCGTCGCGCCCGCGTAATTCTGGGCACGGCCGAAACCGAGATCGCGGACAAGTTTGCCACAGCTGCCGCCACCTATAAAGACAATCCCGTGGCGTTGCATCTGCGCGCCATGAATATGCTCTACGAGGCGATTAAGGAAAAGGGCTCGATGGTCATTGTGCCGTCGTCGGCAGTGGAAACCATGGGTCTGGGCGGATCGCTGGCGACCGCCTCGCTGGCCAAACAGCAGTAGGAATAGGAGGTCGAGTGATGAAGAAGAGTATCTGGGTGACAGTTTGCGTTGTGAGCCTGTTGGCTTCAGCGGCGGGCGCGGAGTCTGCGGTCGACGGGCGTTGGGTGGGTGTTTGGCGCGCGGAAATGAACGGCCAACTCACGGCAGGAACGTTGACGCTGGCCGCCGATACGGGAGACTTGGGCGGCACAGTCGTGCTGGATACGGTACGCGACAAACATGGAAAGCCGCAGGAGATCGCCATCGACCCGCACGTCCTGATCAGTCCCCTGACCAGCGGCAACACATTGTCGTTTCATGTGAAGATGAAAAGACTGGATGGCTCAATCTTTGCGCCAGAATTCCTGGTGACGCTCACCTCACCCGACAAAGCAAATATGCGCTGCTTGAATTGCGGCGCCGGCGCGCCATTGGTTCCTTTCGTAAGAACGTCTTCGATCGATGGAGGCGGAAGATGAAGAAGACATCTGCATGGTTCGCTCTGGCCTTTGTGCTGGCCATTCTGTTCGTTCAGCCCGGCGCGGCGCAATCGCCCGAAAACAAACCCATTCTCGGTGTCTGGCGTGCGCAGATGGGGCAAGTTCCTGTATTTTCCCTCGTGATTACCGATGAAGGCGGCGAATTGCAGGGAGCGATTCTGTTCTACCTGATCAGGCGCGGCGAGCCGGGAGAACCACCGACGGCCACACCGGGCCTCCCGGCTCCGATTCTCCATCCGGTCTTCGACGGCCGGACGTTGAAGTTTCAAGTCAGCCACCGCGGCGCACATCCTCCGCGAACGCTGAACGACCCGCCGGTTGCGTTTGAAATGAGACTCGGAAAAGATGGCAACGCCGAGGTTGTGAATCAAGGCGAATTTAAAGGCCTCGCCATAACCCACAGCGACTACTAGATCAGCTGCACGCGCGTTAGGAAAACGTGCCGATGTGCGATGCGCTCAACTGTTATCCTGACTCCATGACCACGGTGGACATCGTCTATCGCTACGCTACAGCGCCATCGGAGCGGGTCGCGACCGCACTGGCTCACGCGCGCGATGTGTATGGCATTCGAAAGTTGACCTTCGATGCTGCTTCCCGCACTCTTCGCGTGGAGTATGACGCGACGAGACTCAACGCTGCCGTCGTCACCAAGCTGGTCCGCGAGGCGGGGCTCGAAATCGCCCCGGACATCGCCGAAGAGCAACCGGTTCTCCCCACGCCCGCGCCGGCGCCGGTCCCTCCGCCGGCAGCGTAGATGCGTTGTTCTATCGCCTGAGTTTTGGTCTGCCGCTGGAACTGAGCGCGGCCGCTCCAGCCTTGCGCCGCTGCTCCGGCCTTGATACTCTGACAGAGGTTCGTCGGCTTCATCCTGAAGCCCACAAGTGTGCGCCCGTAGCTCAGCTGGATAGAGCGACTGACTACGAATCAGTAGGTCGGGAGTTCGAATCTCTCCGGGCGCACCATATAAACACAAAAACCTAAGTCAACTTTGACAATCAACGTCAAAATGATCTCGGCTGTCTGGTGGCCGTTTGGCCGGGCGCTCGTCGCGCCTTTCCACACAAAGGGCAAGTGGAGATCTCATCGGCGACACCGGCGTCCAGTCCTTCTTTGCCCTCGACCAGGATCAGCCTAGAACGGCAGCATCGGGCGGAGATCCGCGGAGAAGTGCAACTGGCATCCAGTCCGGGCTTCTACAGCATCCTTCGTCACGCCTTCAGCAATTTCCTGCATGACAAGTCCCTCAGCGGACACGTGGAACCAACCGAGCTCGGTAACGATGTCGTGGACGACGCGGCTCCCGGTAAGAGGCAACGAGCACTCTTCTACGATCTTCGGCGCTCCGTCCTTAGCATTGTGCTCCATCGCGACAATGACATGGGCTGCACTGGCCACAAGGTCCATCGCGCCGCCCATTCCCTTCACCATTTTTCCTGGAATGGTCCAGTTAGCAAGGTCGCCTCGGCAGGAGACTTGCATGGCTCCCAAAATGCTCATGTTCATGTGGCCGCCGCGGATCATGGCAAACGCCTGATCGCTCGAGAAAAAACTGGAACCGGGAAGGACCGTCACCGGTTGTTTGCCGGCATTGATTAAATCGGGATCTTCCTGAGCCGGAGCGGGTGGGGGACCAATCCCCAACAGGCCGTTCTCCGATTGAAAGATGACTTCGATTCCGGCCGGCACACACGCTGCGATCATGGTGGGCAGGCCGATGCCGAGGTTGACGTAGAAGCCGTCCTTCAATTCCCGTGCAATCCGCGTTGCAATAAGCTCTTTACCGTTCACCTTGATACCCCTCCCCGACATTCCGTTCGGGACATAATCGCGCCCGTCCTCTCGCGTCAAAAATGATAGCCACCGCTACAGATCAGCACTTCGCCGGTCACGTAATCCGAAAGCGGAGAGCAGAAAAAGAGCACGGCGCCGGCTGCCTCCTCAGGGGACCCAATGCGTCCCAGCGGGCAAGCGGCGGCGATGGAATCGAGCATTGCCGGCTGGACGCCGATCGGTATGTCCTTGCCGCCCATGTTGATTTTTCCGTCAGGCTTGAGCGGCTGGGTCATGCGCGTCTGGATGAGGCCGAAGCCGACAGCGTTCACGTTGATGTTGTACCTGCCCCATTCGCGGGCCAAAGTCTTGGTCAGGCCAATCACTCCAGCCTTGCCTGCCGCGTAGCCTGCCTGGCCGGGATTGCCGTCGGTTCCGGAGATGGAAGTGATGTTCACGACTTTGCGCATCACGCGCTGGCCGCCGGCAATTTCGCGCTTGGCGGTTTCGCGAAGATAACCGGAGGCGGCGCGCAGCAGGCGGAATGGCGCGACGATGTGAATGTTCAACATGGCCAGGAACTGCTCGTCCGAAGTTTTCTGGATGACGCTGTCCCAACTGAAACCGGCGCAATTGACGATGATGTCGATCGAGTGGAACGCTTCGAGCGCGGCATCGACGACCTGTTGCGGAAACGAAGCATCCATCAGATCGCCGGGGATGGTTGTGACACTGTCGGGGTTGCCGATGGCGGCCTGCATCTCCTGCAAAGCCTCTCGATCCAGATCGCACGCGAGTACGCTTGCACCCGCGGACACGAGCCGCTCGACGACGGCCCTGCCGATCCCTCTTGCGCCTCCGGTCACGATGGCGGTTTTGCCAACCAATGTGAACGGAGCTCGCGCCTGCGCTGCATTTTCCTGGGTCATGACTGCGCATGCTCCTTAATGAAGCGATACTCGACGGGCTTCTTGAACTCCGGACCCACGACGACTCTATCTACATAGATACCCGGAGTCACAATTTCGTCCGGATCCAGCTCTCCGGGTTCGACGAGTTCCTCGACTTCAGCGATCGTCAGGTCAGCGGCTGTGGCCATTGCCGGATTAAAATTGCGGGCTGTCTCACGGTAGACAAGATTGCCGTGACGGTCTGCCTTCCAGGCCTTGACCAGCGAGACATCAGCGTGCAGAGCGTGCTCCATCAGATAGGATTTGCCATTAAATTCCCGCGTTTCCTTGCCTTCGGCCACAACTGTGCCGACTCCGGCAGGAACGTAGAA
>CAYOVE010000152.1:0-8060 GCA_964407295.1 uncultured Occallatibacter sp. | reverse complement strand
GGCAAGTTGAGCGGCATATCGTCGAGGAAAACAGCGAAATCGGTGCCGTGGTCGAGATTGAAGCCGCGAAGAAAGTATTGATTGGCCTTCCCGCCGCCGGCGTGTTGCGTGATGATGAGTCCTGGAACCGTCTCCAGGACTTCTCCTGAACGAAGGATCGGGCGATCCTGGATTTCCTTTGCGCCCACCGTTCCCTGAGAGCCGGATTCGGCAACTCCGACAAGGTCATCCTCCCGGCCCTGCACGTTCACGGTCGTGCTCACGGCACCCACAATCAGGACGATGTGCAGCGGGGCTGGCGCGCCGGCAGTCCCCATCGTGACAAAGATTTCTTTGGTCCCAAAACCTGGATTCGATACGTCGAGGCGATAATCACCCGCCGCGAGCCCGGGAATAGTGAAAGAGCCGTTGGCTTGCGTCTCTACCGTTGCTTGCACAGTTCCGTTCGCGCTGAGAACCTGCACGGCAGCCCCGGAGATCACCGCGCCAGATGTGTCAACGACTGTTCCGGATAACTGCGATGAATTACACGAAGCGGCGCCGCTTGCTCGCGCCAGCGATCCGGCCAGCGCCGCCAGCACACACAGCCTCCGGATTTGCGCTTTTCCACCTCGCATATGAGCAAACTACTTGTGAACTCGCGCGGTCGCCTGTGCGCCTTGTCACACGATTTCAATATTCGTGCTACCGCGTCGTCTAGTTTGGAGATGCAAGGTGTGGAGGGCACTCTAATTCGATTTTCTTGGCTTTAACCTACTGCGCCTGAGCCTCTCGCCGCTTTGCCCCGGCCTTGCGCTTTTCCATCGCGGGCAGCGAGCCGCGCGGAGAGTCAGTCGACCGTCGCACAACAAGCCGCGTTGCGATCGGCCATTCCTTCTGCGCGGAATGCGGATGGTCCGGCTCAATGCCGGCGCGCAACGCCTGCACAGCCGCTTCAGCCAGTTCCTTGCACGACATGCGCACCGTCGTCAGTGGTGGCAGCATGAACTGCGCCAGATGAATGTCGTCGAATCCAACCACAGAGATGTCTGCCGGCACCTTGTGTGTGGTTTCGTCGAGTGCGTGCAGAACGCCGATTGCTGTCATATCGTTGGAACAGATCACCGCCGTGGGTAGGTCAGCTTGCGTCATCAGCTTCTCCATGGCCGCCTTGCCTCCTTCCATGGTGTGATTGCCTTCCACAACGTAGGTGTTCGGAACCGCGAGGCCAAGCTCGGTCATCGCCTTTCGGAAAGCATTGCGGCGCGTTACAGCGGTGCGCATGCGCAGCGGCCCGCTGATAAATGCAATCCTGCGATGGCCAATCGCCGCAAGATGCTGGACAGCTTCGCGGATTCCCTCGCCGTAGTTCACCTTCAACACGCGCACGTTGGGCAAGTCGGGACCCGCATCGGCAAAGACCAGCGGAAATTCATGCTCAACCAGTTTCTGCACCTGCGCCTCTTCAATGCCGAAGGTCATCACTGCCACTCCATCAACGTTGCGCTGCAGCATGCGGCGAATCAGAGCCTCGGTGCGTGCGGAATCGTAGCTTGTCGATCCGATCATGACCTCATAGCCCTGCGCCACGGCCAGATTCTCGAACTGCTGCACCAGCTCAGGGAAGAACGGATTGGTGATTTCAGAAACGATCAGGCCTAGGATGCGGCTTCGTCCCGACACCAGCGCTCGCGCCTGCGTGTTGGGCAGAT
The DNA here is from genome assembly GCA_964407295.1 of uncultured Occallatibacter sp. Lineage (GTDB taxonomy): Bacteria > Acidobacteriota > Terriglobia > Terriglobales > Acidobacteriaceae > Telmatobacter. The sequence goes on along the minus strand of CAYOVE010000152.1, from coordinate 6,369 downwards.
AGCCCACTTCTTCCACGGCCTTCCAGACTCTCTTCGCCAGATCCGGATTAACGGTGGAGATGCCGTTGACCACGCGCGATACCGTGGCGATGGAGACGCGGGCGCGCCTCGCCACGTCGTGGATGTTCGAGCTTAGGTGGCTGCGATTCTTGCGGCCTGTTCCGGGACGGCTCATTGGCAAGGGAATTGTACCTTTTTCATGGTTTTTCTCGCGTATGTCGAAGTGGAAAAGCGCGGAGAACCCCGCTCAATTGCGCACTCTGCGCCTATTGATTGGCGGCTAAGCGCTCGATCAGAGCAGGCAAGAAAGAGACTTTAGGAGAATGTTTACCCGTTCTCGTCCAGGCCAATCACCGATTGTTTCTTGACACGCGTCGAATTTAGGTTAGGGATGATTCTGTGCTCCGGCTACGACCTCAAGCCCATGGCGCAACAAGGTCAGAATCGCCTCCAGGCTTTCCGATGCGCCGCGCTTGCTGCCGGGCAGGTTCACGATCAGCGTCGATCCCCGCATTCCCGCCGCGCCCCGCGAAAGCCATGCGTAGGGGTTCCGCTCCGCGCCCTTCGCGCGCATCGCCTCGGCCAGCCCCGGCGCCTCACGATCGATCACGTGTCGCGTTGCTTCCGGAGTCCGATCGCGCGGGCCCAGGCCGCTTCCTCCCACGGTCAGAACAAGCTTCGCTTCTTGCCGGGCAAACTCTTCGAGGGCCGCTGCGATCGCGTTTTCATCGTCGCTCAGCAGTGCCGTCCGGATCTCCGCCTGTGGCCACTCGTGCTTGAGCAGTTCGGCTACCGCGGGGCCAGCGGTATCAACCATCAAGCCCTGCGAGCAGCGATCCGAAACGGTGATGACCGCAATCAGCATGTCCTGATTTTATTGCCTCAGCTCCTGCGCCACGCACCCAGAGCGCGCCGTCGCGTGATTTAAATCACTTTCCGCCGTGCGCACCGGCACATCCCGGCCCTTTCCCCGGTGACACGCTTGCGGGTATGAGGTGTTCGCCATGCGGGATTCCGATATCGGCCGCTGGACGCATCCGGCCACGATTCTTGTCGCCACCGACTTGGGCGATTTGGACCATCTCATGCCGTTTGCTCTCGAGCAAGCGGGCGAAACCGGTGCACAGCTGATTCTTCTCCATGTTCTTCCTGCTTCTGTCGCGGTTATTGCCGCCGACGCCTCCGGAATGCCCTACTACAACACCTCCAGCGCGTTGGAAACCGCGGAAGAGATGCTGCGGCCCTGGTGTGAAGTCGCCGCCAGACGCGGGATTCACTGCGACGAATTGGTGCGCGAAGGCCACCCCACACAGCAGATTGCAGCCGCAGCCCGTCAATTTAAAGCTGACCGCGTGCTGCTGGGGACTCGGAGCCGGAGCAAGCTCGGAAAGTTGCTCCTTGGCTCTGTCGCAGAACAAGTGCTGCGCTCGGTCTACCTCCCGGTCATAACCGTGGGACCCGAGGCTGATCTCCCGGTGGCAAGCGGCGAAGAACGTGTCGTCCTGCATGCCACCACACTTAGAGAGACCTCCCGCCCGAGCGCAGCGCTTGCCTGCCAGGTGGCCGCTACGCGAAATTCAAAACTGGTTTTGCTTCATGTTCTTCCGCCCGTCGAAGTGATGGAGCGCAAACACATGCCAACCGGGCTAGACTCGTCCGCCATAGTTGAGCTGCGCATTCTTGCTGAGGAAACGGGCGCCGGCTGCTGCTCCGCCGTCGAGCCCGTTGTGGCCCACGGCAATCCATTCATCGAGATTCTGGCTTTGGCCGCAGCGCGCCATGCCAGCCTGATCGTCCTCGGAGCGACGCGCCGCCTGGCATTCGAACATCTGACGCGGGAACGCACGATATATCGCGTGCTTTCCCACGCTCGCTGCCCGGTCCTCACGCTGCGCGAGCCCCAGGCCATGCGCGAAGAAGCTGGGGCCGAATCAGCCTTCGCCCATCATTGACGCCGAGCCGGCTATTTCAACAAGAGCCACTGCGGATTGGAACTCTGACTTATCGGTGGATGATCGATCAAGCCAAGGTTTTCAGGCGCTTTAGGCACTTGTCTTGCAAATAGTGCAGTTGGCGAAGACGCGCGAGGCCATCTGGGTTGGGGCCATCGGTCTGGGAAGCAACAATCTCGGCAGCCAACTCGTGTACCTGCCGATGTAGCGACTCGATCGCCAGCACCGCGGAGCTCGTGCCGCGCGATGACCGCTTTTCATCCTCAAGCCACATACCCACGCGGCATACGCTGGCGTCGAGCGGCGGCGGAACGGCGCGCTTGCCTTGCAGGCTTGCTTCCAGGGCTCCCAGCCACGCGCGATGCTCAACCGTTGCCAGCAGCACTGGCCGGTTTTCCGCGCGAACTACAGGCACTTCGGCCCAGCGCGGATCGGGGCGCCATGCTGCTGCCCAGGCCCGCAGGTCACGCGCCGGCATGGAGGCAGCAATGCCGAAACCCTGGGCCAGGTCGCAGCCCATTTGCAGCAGCATCAAGCCGTGCTCCGCGGTCTCAACTCCCTCCGCGATCACCTGTCTGTGAAATGCCGCAGCCAACCCAAGCACTCCTTCCAGGATGGTCAAGTTCTCGGGCTCTTCCAGCATGTCTCGCACAAAGCTCTGGTCGATTTTCAGGACGTTGGCGGGCAGTCGTTTCAGGTAGGTTAGCGAAGAGTAGCCGGTGCCGAAATCGTCCAGGCCGATGGCCACTCCGATCTCGCGGCAGGCCGTGAGCAACTGAGAAGTTCGCATCACGTCCTGCACGGCGCTCGTCTCCACCACTTCCAATTCCAAATCTGCTGGCTTTACTCGGGGATGCGCCGCGAGGTGAGCACGGAGACGATCGGCGAAATCCGGCACTTGCAGCTCGATTGCGCTGACGTTCACACTCACGGGAAGCTCGAAACCCTCGGCCAGCCACGATTCCATTTGTGTGAGCGCTGTCTCAATCACCCACTCGCCCAATTCGACGGCCAGAGGGTGGTCTTCAATCACGGGAAGGAACATCCCCGGCGGCAAAAGTCCGCGCTCCGGATGCTGCCACCGAATCAAGGCTTCCGCGCCAATCACCTTGCCGGTTCGCATGTTGACTTTGGGCTGGTAATACAGGACAAATTGCCGGGCCGCGAGAGCCTGGCGAATATGCTCGATATTCTCGTGGCGCCCGCGGACGATCTGGTCCTGGCTGGGATCGAACATGCGGAAGCAGTTGCGACCCGCCAGCTTGGCCTGGTACATCGCCTGTCCCGCCTGGCGCAGAAGCACATCGGCGTCCACGTCCTCATCCTGCGGATAGAAAGTCACGCCCGCGCTGGCCGAAACGCGCAGCATGGCCTCGCCGATCTGTGCCTCTTCGCCCGCGGCCGCAAGCAAACGGTTCAGGGTCGCCAGGCATGCGCTATTGTCTTCGAGATCGAGAATCACCGCGGCGAACTCGTCTCCGCCCAGCCGGGCCAGCGTATCGCCTTCCCGCAAGGCGCGCTTCATCCTGAATGCCAGCGCCGTCAGCAGCCCGTCTCCGGTTGCGTGGCCATAGCGGTCGTTGATCGCTTTGAAGCCATCGACGTCAAAGCAGGCTACGGCCAGCAAACCCTTCTTCCAGTGTGTATGTGCCATGGCTTGGCGCAGCCGGTCCCCGAATAGAACGCGGTTGGGAAGCCCGGTCAGCGCATCGTAGCGTGCGATGTGCTCCAGCCGCTGTTCCTTTTCTTTCAGTTCCGTGATGTCGGTGAACAGGCCCACATACTGCTCAACTTCGCCCGTGGAATTGTGGATTGCATTGATGGTGAGCATCTCCGGAAAAATGTCTCCGCTCTTTGTGCGGTTCCAGATCTCCCCTGCCCAATGGCCGTCGCGATTCAGCGAGTTCCACATGTTCTCGTAGAACTCCCCGCTGTGCAGGCCTGACTGGAGCATGCGCGGATTGAGGCCGATCACCTCTTCGCGCGCATATCCCGTGATCCGGGTAAAGGCGTCGTTCACTTCGAGAATCTTCCCCGTGCGATCGGTGATGGTGATTCCCTCGCGCGCGCCGGTAAATACTGTGGCGCCCAGGCGCAGCCGGTCGTCTGCCGCCCTTCTCTGGGTCACGTCCTCGGCAAACAAGACGATTCCGCCCACGGTGCCGTCGCCCGCCCGCCAGGGGATAACCTCCCATCGGCTCCATTCCACAGTGCCGTCCGCGCGCTCGAATCGGTCTTCGTCAGCGTGCACCCGCTCCCCTGCCAGGCCGCGCCGGTGGGCGTCCTTCCACAGTTCCGGCATGTCCGGAACCATCTCGTAATGCGACCGCCCGATAATCTCGCTCTCCGCCAGGCGGTAGTCTTCGAGCCACTTGCGGCTCACGGATATGTAGCGCATCTCGCGGTCGAACATCGCCAGCGCCACAGGCGCATGCTCGATGAATAATTGCAGCAAGTGCCTGCTCTCGTGCAGAGTTTCCTGGGCCTGTCTGGCCTCGGTAATGTCCTGGATGATGCCTGGCATCTTAACCGGGCGCCCCTCAGGGTCGAACTCCAGCCGTCCTATGCCGTGAACCCATCGCACCGCCCCGTCTCTCTTGCGAATGACCCGATACTCCCGGTCAAAGGGCTTGCGCTGGCCGAGTACTTCTTCCTTGAAATACGCGAGCGTCTGCGATCGATCGTCGGGATGGATCAGAGTAGCCCATCCATCGATGGTCCGTTCGAACTCCTTATCGATTCCGAAAATCTCGTCCATGACATCGGAACTTGTCCAGGTTCCAGTGTTTATATCGAGCGAATAGCTGCCCAGACCGGCAATTCTCTGCGCCTGCCGAAGCGTCTCCTCGCTCTCGCGCAGGGCTGTGTCCGCGCGCTTGCGCTCGGTGATGTCCTGAGCTGTGCCCCGGAAGAACTTCGGCTCGCCGCGCTCATTGAATTCCACCCTTCCCAGGCTGTATATCCAGCGCACCTCCCCGTCGGAGTGGCGAACAATGCGATACTCTCCTTCGAACTGCTCTCTCTTGCCCAGGACTTCTTCCGCGAAATAGGCCGTCAACTTCTCGCGATCACCGGGATGGACCAGAGCAAACCATCCTTCGTGGGAGCGCTCAAATTCATCGTCGATTCCAAGCAGCTGGTTCAGCACTGGTGAGCTCGTCCAACGCCCGGCGCCGACCTCCACGCAATAGCTGCCCAAGCCCGCAATCCTCTGCGTCTCCTTCAGAGATTCCTCGCTCTCGCGCTGCGCAGCGTCCGCGCGTTTGCGCTCGGTGATGTCCTCGGAGAAAATGATGATCCCACCCACGTGGCCGTCCCCGGCAAACCAGGGTCGGATCTCTCTTCGTAACCACTGCGTGCTGCCGTTAGCTCTCGGAAGAGCTATTTCGCCCAACTGCACGACCTTGCCCGATAGCGCTATGCCATGCAATTCCCTAAAACTCTCTGGCAGCTTGGGAAAAATCTCATAGTGAGAGTGTCCGATCAGTTCGCGGCCATCGAGGTCGTGGATCTCCAGCCATTTGCGGCTTACGGCAACGTAGCGCATCTCCCGATCGAACATGGCCAAAGCAACGGGTGCATGCTCGATGAACAGTTGCAGCAAGTCTTCCCGCTCCCTAAGCTTCAGGCTGTCCTCAATTTGCGGGGTAATGTCCGGAGCGATCCCGAAGATGCCGGCAACCGCTCCGTCAGGCCCGGTGATCGGGTACTTGCGGTCGTCAATCCAATGGGTCGATCCATCCTGCGCCGCAAGCTGCTGCACGCGGTGGACACGCTGGTTCTCGGTAAGAGCCTGCGCCTCCAGTTGGTACGACACATCGGCGACGGCTTCGGGGAAGATGTCGTAATCCGTCTTTCCCACAAGCTGCGCTGGATCCTTCGCTGTTTCTGTCAGAAACGGGACGGCGCGGCTCGCCGCCAGGATCACATGATTGCGGTTTTTGACGTAGATCTGGTCGTCCGTATGCTCGATGAGGGCTTTGAAGCTCCTCAACAGAAATGTGTCGCCAGGCTCGGCCACATTTCGCGCGTCCTCTAGAGTCAGCTCGAGGACCACGTTCTTCCCGGTGCGGGCCGGTTTCTTCGTGAAGTGGCCTTTCACGCAACGGATTCGCCCATCGGCGTGACGCAGTCGAACATTGATAGAGCCGGATGGGATTTCAAGACAGTTTGAAAAAACGTTTTCCGCAATCCCTGCATCATCCGAGTGGATCAAATCCCTTAAATTGACCTTGGCTGTGAGGAGTTCGTGCTGGCTATATCCGAGCAAGACTTCAGTGCCGCCCCGGACAGACACCAGCCGCGGCGGGTCGCTTGATGCGAAGCAGAAGGTGGGGTTCGTCATTGGGCCCGGGGCCTCTGCGTCCGTACATGCTCGCGTCCGGGAGCCTAACATAACGTAAATTCCACAAGCAAT
>CAYOVE010000151.1:0-8093 GCA_964407295.1 uncultured Occallatibacter sp. | reverse complement strand
TCAACCCCGTCAGCACCAGGCTCATGCGAGCCAGTGCATTGGAGCTGCGGTCGAAAATTTGCGCCATGAACGATTCCCGGTCTGACTTTCGTTTGGCATGCGCCGCGTGTATCGGCGGTCACATAGGTTATGTACAAGAATTGCTCAATGATAGAAGTTCAGGGAGCGGGCTGGACGCCCGAAGTTTCAATATAGCAGCCCGTGACGGATTCGCAATACGCTGAGAACACAAAATCGCCAAAAAACTTTGTGGGAAACCGCTTTGCAACCGGTTGAAAAGAAAATCCCTTGTGACAAGCGGGTTTTCGGCAAACACACTACCTTTCTCCTGGCAAAAGGCGTACCAGAAGTTGGGATCGTCAGAGAGAAAATATCACGCCGGAGCCGACGCTTGGCAAGCTCACCGAATTCGCTCCACTCCGGAACGTTGAGCGGACCCCATAAGTCTGCCGCCTTTCCGCGGGCGAGAGTTCGATCACCCGGCAGAAACGGGGCCGGCGCAACAACGCTCTTCTCCGCATTCCCGGGCGCAACAATCGGCGCATCGACCTGAGCAGGATTCCGCGAAGGACGCGTCTCGCGATGATCGCGGCCATCCGGCAATTACCAGAAAGACGTCGAGGACGAAAAGCGCGATCGCGATATCGTTAAAAAGTGTGGCCTGCGGCGAATCCGGCCAAAGCTGATTCGCTGCCCAGAAGAGGAAGGCGACGGCCAACATGACGGCCTTGAGGAGTTCCATCGCTGCCGGCCGCAGCGCAACCTGGTACACAAGGTATGCCAGGGCGATCATGGCCAGGGAAAATGCCGCGAGAATCGCATGGCTCCCGGCCGGGAACAGCCCAGGGAAGGCGTCCCATCCCAACAGAAGTGCGACGCCGGCAAGTGTGACTGCGCCGAGGGCGACGGGCAGGGATCGGTGGTTGTGGGCGGGGCGCAAAGACATAAACCATTATTCCCCGCGACTCGAAAGGAAACCGTAAAGACCCGCGGCCATGCCCTGAGAATCGAGCTGAGCCGGCGACAACGATTGGATCGTTTAGAATTCAAAGGAACGTAACAATCGCTTTCATCGACCCCTCAAGACACGCGGCACTCTCGCTCGACTCGCTGGGTTTTTCCTGTCCATCGTCGTCGAGCCAGTGCCCGCGCGAGATTCGCCAACGCCAAGATTCGCCGAAGAGAGACAAGGGAAGACATTATGAAGTACGCCGGACTGCTGGTGATGCCCGCCGGGTTCTTTCTTACGCTTGCCGCGCTGGCGCTGTTTCCCGATACCGGGCGTCGCTTGGCTTTTGTGCTCTGCGGTCTGGCGGTTGAGATCCTGGGCCTGGTTGTAGCGGTGCGCGGCCATATGCTGCCGCGCGGGGGCAGCCAACCATGAGCACGATTCCTCCCATGGTTCCAGCAGCGGCTGCCGCAATGAGCGACGCTGTTTTTGCGCTCACCCTCGCGCTCATGCTGCTTGCGCCCATGGCCATTGCCGGAGTAGCGCTCGTGAATACGGGGCTGGGCCGCTCGCGCTCGGCGGCGCAGGCGATGCTTGGCAATCTTGCCCTGATCGCCGTTGCCACCATTGTCTTCGCTTTTATCGGAGCCTCATTCACCGGGTCGCTGGGATTGAAAGAGGTCGCGCTACATGCCGCGGGCAAGCCCTGGAGCGTGCTCGGTCTTGGCCCCTTTCTTCTCCGTGGGCTTGGTGGCGCGGCACCACAGGCTCAGCTCGCGGTCTTGTTTGAATTTTTGGCCGTCGCCATGCTGGTTCTGCTTCCATGGGGCTCAGGCGCGGATCGCTGGAGGCTCGCGGCCGGATGCGCATCCGCGGCGGTTTCTGCCGCAATTGTCTTTCCGCTCGCTGCGCACTGGATCTGGGCCGGCGGATGGCTCGCGGCACTGGGCGTGAACTTCTCTGTGGGCGCGGGCTTTCTTGACGCGGGAGGCGCGGCGACCGTGCATGTGATCGGCGGGATGAGCGCGCTGGCGATTGTCTGGGTCGCCGGACCACGGCGCGGAAAATTCCCCAAAGAGGGACTCTCCACCGCGATGCCCGGCCACAACGCAATCTACGTTCTGTTCGGCTGCCTGCTGGCGCTGGTGGGGTGGGTGGCATGGAACCTGGCGGGAGCGATCATCTGGGTTCACGCGCCGCTCTCCGCGCTGCCTGGAACGGCAATCAATACGCTGCTGTCTGCCTCTGGCGCGCTGGCCGCCACGTTCTCCGTTACGCGATTCCGCTTCGGCAAACCGGATGCCAGTCTCTGCGCCAATGGCTGGCTGGCCGGTCTTGTTGCATCGAGCGCGTGTGCGGCCTTTGCCTCCCCGGTGGGCTCACTCTTCGTTGGCGGGGTGGCCGGCGTGTTTACGCCCTTGTTGGTCGAGGTACTCGAACTCGCGCTCTCCATCGACGATCCGACGGGCGCGATCACCGTTCACGGCGCGGCAGGCCTGTGGGGATTGATTGCGGCCGGATTTTTTGCGCCCCAAGCGGGGCAGCTTCTTGCTCAACTGATCGGCATTGCCGCGCTGCTCGGCTTCTTTTTCCCGCTCATTTACTTTCTCTTCGCGCTGCTCAACCGCTTCGTCCCCTTCCGCGTTGATCCGGACGGGGAGCGCATGGGCATGGACCTGCACGAAATCGGCGGAGGGGCGTATCCGGAATTCGTGATTCACCGCGACGAGTCTTATCGGTGAGCGAAAACCCAGCGCGGGCGTAAACCGCACTGGATTCAGTGCCGAGCCATCAGCAACATCACAACGAATAAAGCCAGTGGCACCAATGCCAGGCCGGCATACAGCGCCAGTTTGCGCCCGCTGATTTGAAGCCGGCCCAACCGAACCGGCCCGTGCTGGCCGCTGTCGAGACCCACAAGTTCCTGGTGCTCGAGCTCCCAGGCCATGTCGGATGCCGTTGCATAGCGATGACGCGGGTCTCGCGCCATGGCGCGGAAAAGAATCTCTTCGACCGCGGCGGGGATCTCCGGGTTCAGCTCGCGCGCCGGTGCGGGATCGGTGAGTAAACGCTCGTTCATCACCGCCAGCGGACTAGGCCCGGTGAATGGCGGCTGGCCCGTCAGCATTTCATAGAGCATCGCGCCTAATGCGTAGACGTCACTGCGCTGGTCGCCGTGCTTGCCCATCACTTGCTCAGGAGAGATGTAGTCGGGCGTGCCCAGCGCCGGCGTAAGACCCACCTGTGTAATGCGGCGGGCATCTTCCTTCAACGCAATGCCGAAGTCGATGATCTTGATGCGGTCGCCCTCGCACACCATGATGTTTTCCGGCTTCAGATCGCGATGGACCACGCCATGCTTGTGCAGGTTGTCGAGAGCATCGCAGATGGCAATGGTGAGGGCCACGGCGCGGTCGACGGCGAGCTTTCGCTGCTCGTTCAGAATGGCGCGCAGCAGGCGGCCATCCACCCACTCGATGACCATGTAGCGGCGGCTGCGCTCTTCGCCGTCGAAGGTCTTGACGACTCCGGGATGATCAATCTCCTGGCCGATCGCCTCTTCGCGCCGGAAGCGCTCGATAAGGATCGGATCGGCTTCCATTTCCGGATGCGGAACCTTCAATGCCACCGGACGGCCCGTGCGCAGGTCGGTAGCGCGGAAGAGCGTGGACATGCCGCTGCGCGCAATTTCGGCGTCCAGACGGTAGTGGTCCAGAGTGTCTCCCGCTGCCAGTTTCGTCATGACTTCAGTCAGCATCGCAGGTTCGATTGTTGCACGCAATTTGTAAGAAAATCGCAAGGATCGGCGAAGCTTGAAATCGAATCCAAAGCAGCAACCCCAACTTACTCTGTCCCGCCGGATTAGCCCCCGGCAAACGAGGCCCGGTCCTTTGCGATTCCTGTCGAAAATCCCCCCTATCTCGCCGGGAATCATTATGATGATGTTCACGATGTCCCGCATGTTTCGTATCACCGCGGCCTGCCTGGCGCTGGCCTGCACGGCATGGCCTGCCGCCGCTCGCGCAACCGCATCCAAATCTCACCCGCTGAGTCCGGAGGCTCCGCAGGATACGGGATTTCTGAACCGGCGAATTGTGCTTCAGGGAATTACCTACCGCTTTCAGGTTTATCTGCCGGAAGAGTGGCGCCGCGATGACGGCAAACAATGGCCCATGATCCTCGCACTGCACGGGCGGGGCGAGCGCGGCTCCGAAGGGATGTGGCAGACGCAGGTTGGAATCGCCGAGGCGGTTCGCAACCACCCCGACCGCTGGCCCTTTGTGATCGTGATGCCGCAGTGCCCGCAAGCCGCCCACTGGACCGATCCGCCCATGCTTGAATTGGCAATGGCCTCGCTCGATCAGGAGTCGGCGGAGTTTCACGGCGATCCTTCGCGCACCTATCTGACCGGTCTCTCCCTGGGCGGCTACGGCGCCTGGGAGCTGGCGCGCCTGCATCCCCATCGCTGGGCCGCGATCTCGATCGCCGCGGGAGGCGTCTTCTGGAGCTATGAACCGGATCGCTGGCAGCAGGCCACCATCCTGCCCGCCGAGTACGCGCGCGCCATCGGCCATACGCCCATCTGGCTCTTCCATGGCAGCCTGGACGACGTTGTGCCTTTGCGGCAGAGCGAACTGATGTACGACGCTTTCAATATGGCCGGCGGTAGTATTCGTCTTTGGATTTACCAGGGGCTCAAGCACGACTGCTGGACGCGGGCCTACGATGAGCCGGAGCTGCCGCGCTGGCTGCTGGCTCATCACCTTCCGGTTGCACAAGAAGTGATAGCCGAGCGCCTCGTGATTCCCGCGCGCCCACCCACCGTCAACCTTTCAATGGCGCAGCTCGACAGCCTGGCAGGCGAGTACCGCGAACCGAACGGGCACGCGACCGAGACCATCTTCCGCCAGGGAGACCAACTGTTTGAAAAGAGTCCCGGCGGCGGAGTTGCCCCGCTACAGGCGGAGTCGGCCGACACGTTCTCCCGGCCCGGTTATAAGGCCTCAGGGAAAGAGTTCCACCTGATCTTTGAGCATGACGCAAGCGGGCACGTCACAGGGTATCTGCTCGACGACAACCGTCATCAGGAGCGTTGGGTGAGGGTTGGCGCGGATGTAAAGTAATGCTGCGACCTCGCGGCCGCGAGTGTTCTCCAGGCGACCGGAACATTCCCCACTGTGATTGCGTATTCTGATTCGAGGGCAAGGAGGCAATATGTTTTGCAGCGGATGCGGCCGAACATTGGCACCGGGACAGGTTGTTTGTCCCCAATGCAACCGTCCAGTAGCTGCCCAGGTGCCTGCTGTGCCCGGCTTTGCGATTGTTTTGGCGGCCTACGCCAGCAAGATCAGAGTGCTCGGCGTGTTGTGGCTGGTTTACGCGGGAATTACTCTGATCTTCGGCTTCGTTGGACTGGCCTTCGCGCATGCATTTCTCGCGGGCGCCCCGTGGGCGCACGGTCCCACGCCGAACATGTGGTTCTTCCCAGGTCTTCTGCGCTTCGCCTGGATTTTCCTTGTAGGCCGGGCTGCTCTGGCAGCCGTAGCCGGTTGGGGCCTTTTGGAGCGCACGCAATGGGGACGGATCGTGGCCATCGTGGCCGCTATTCTTTGCCTCATTCGCATTCCCCTCGGAACGGCTCTGGGCATCGCCACTTTGATCATTCTGATGGGCACACGAAATTGGGCGCTTTACGAGGATTTGTAAAAGCGGCTATCAGCCTTCAGCCTTCAGCTCTCAGCTTCTCCATCGCCGGACGGCTGGCCGGTGCGATGGCAGAGCTCCTGTCTGCGAATTGCCAAATGCTAACCTGAAGGCTTCAAGGGAACAACCTTCGCATACGTGCCTGCTTTTCCGGCCATGATCGCTGCAGCAGATTGGCGAAGGGCTGAAAGCTGACGGCTGATAGCTGCGATTTACAATCAATCCATGGCCTTCCCAGTGAATCGGATGCGGCGCATGCGCAGGAGCGAGCCGTTGCGCGCGCTGGTGCGCGAAACCACGCTGGACGCCGGCGACCTGATCTATCCGCTGTTCATTTGTCCCGGCAAGGGAGTGCGCAACCCCGTGGGCTCCATGCCCGGCGTCTTCAACCTGTCAGTGGATGAGGCAGTGGCTGAGGCCGAGGAAGCCGCGAAGCTAGGCCTGGGCGGATTGCTGCTTTTTGGATTGCCCGAGACGAAGGACGAGCAAGGCACAGGAGCCTGGGAAGACGGCGGCATTGTGCAGCAGGCGCTGCGCGCGCTCAAGCAGTCTGAAGCCTCAAAGAAACTCGTCTTGATCGCCGACCTTTGCCTGTGCGAATACACCAGCCACGGACACTGCGGCATCGTGGTCAAGTCAGGCGGCGGTTTCGAAGTCGACAACGATCCCACGCTCGAGTTACTGGCGCGTACCGCAGTGAGCCAGGCAAAAGCAGGCGCCGACGTGGTTGCGCCCAGCGACATGATGGATGGGCGAGTGGGGGCCATTCGCAGCGCTCTCGACGCCGAAGGCCACGCGCAAACGCCGATTCTCAGTTATGCGTCAAAATTCGCTTCCGCATTCTACGGGCCGTTCCGCGAGGCGGCTGATTCCGCGCCGCAGTTCGGTGACCGACGGACCTACCAGATGGACGGGGCGAATCTCAGGGAAGCTCTGCGCGAGATCGATCTCGACATAGAAGAGGGAGCGGACATGATCCTGATGAAGCCTGCCATGCCCTACCTCGACGTGGTGCGAGCGGCGCGCGAGCGCGTGGACGTGCCCATTGGCGCTTACCAGGTTTCGGGCGAGTACTCCATGTTGCAGGCGGCATTTGAAAAAGGCTGGCTGGATCGCGATCGCGCAATTCTGGAATCTCTGATCAGCCTCCGCCGCGCCGGCGCAGACTTCATCGTCACGTACTTCGCCAAGGACGCAGCGAAGCTGCTGGCGTAAAGCAGGCCATCCTCACTTGCTGCGCCTAAAAGGTTCGCGTTCACAATTCGCTTTGTCTCCGCGCCGCAGTGTGTTTTTCTAACAAGAACCCGCCTATGCGCAAGCGACTCGAAGTCTATTTCGAATTTGCCCGTCTCGGAACAAACTGGCGCACGGAGATTCTGGCCGGCGTCACGACCTTCCTGACGATGGCCTACATCGTGCTGGTGAATCCGGCGGTGCTGCACGATGCCGGAGTCCCGTTGCCGGCGGTCACCGCGGCCACCTGCCTGTCGGCTGCCTTCGGCTCCATTCTGATGGGCGTCATCGCGCGCTATCCCATTGCGCTCGCGCCGGGCATGGGCCTGAATGCCTACTTTACCTACACGGTTTGCCTCAAGATGCATGTGCCGTGGCAGACGGCGCTGGGCGCGGTGTTTCTTTCCGGCGTCATTTTTCTTGCGCTTACTGCTGTCGGCATCCGGCAGATGATTCTGCGCGCCATTCCGCACCAGCTTTACGCTGCCGTCGCCGGCGGCATTGGCTTGTTTATCGCGTTCATCGGCTTCCAGCACGCAGGGCTGGTGGTGCGCGACCCCAACACGCTGGTTGGCATGGGCAGCATCCGCAACCCGACCGCGTACCTCACGCTGCTTGGCCTCATTCTGATGGTGGCCCTCGAAATCCGCAAAGTGAAGGGCTCCATCCTGATCGGCGTTCTGACCGTGACCGGAATCGCCTGGGCGTTTCACATGGTCACATGGACGCCTTCACCGGGCGGCTTTGGCGCGCTCACCCAGACGGCGTTCAAGCTGAACATCATGGGCGCGGTCAACAAAGGCCTGCTTGAAATCATCTTCGTTTTCTTCTTTGTCGATCTCTTTGACAACCTGGGCACGCTGGTTGCGGTGACCAAGCGCGCAGGCCTCATCGCGCCCGATCACTCTATTCCCCGGCTCAACCGCATTCTGTTTGCCGACGCCACCGCGACCATCTTCGGGTCGCTCACTGGTACCTCAACCGTGACCAGCTATGTGGAGTCGACCGCGGGTGTGGCGGCGGGCGGGCGCTCTGGTGTTACCGCCATCGTGACTGGTTTGCTTTTCCTCGGAGCCATCGCCGCCGCGCCGTTTATCGGCATCGTGCCTGCGGCAGCTACGGCGCCGGCGCTCATTCTGGTGGGCTCGATGATGCTGGCGGCTATTACGGAAATTCAATGGCACGAACCGCTCATTGCCGTTCCCGC
>CAYOVE010000150.1:0-8093 GCA_964407295.1 uncultured Occallatibacter sp. | reverse complement strand
GCCCGTCCGGCGCAGTCGCGCGCATGTTCTCGTCTTTCGTGAGCGGCTGCATCACGGCGGCGGCCATCTCGCGCTGGAGTGACTCCAGATCTAAGGTCTGCGCTTTCATTTCGCCGCTCCCACAAGTTCCGCCGTCTGTGGACGCAGATAGCGCTGGGCCTTTTTCGCTTCGGTGTGGACCTCGTCGAAGCTGGGAATGTGGTCGTCCCACTCGAGCAGAGTGGGCGTAGGCCCGCAGCGTTCAATTGCGCGCGCATAAAGCTGCCACACCGGGTCGATGACCGGGTGATCGTGCGTGTCAAGAATGTATTTTTCGTACTTCGAGTGGCCGGCAATATGAATCTGCGCCACGCGGTGCGCGGGCACGGCGTTCACGTAGTCCAGCGGATTGAACTCGTGATTCATCGCGGAGACGTAGACGTTATTGACATCGAAGAGAATTCCGCAGTCGGCGCGCTCGACCACTTCGGTCAAAAACTCCCACTCTGTCATCTCGGAGCCGGTGAACGCGGCATAGGAGCTCACGTTTTCGACGGCCACGGGAATTTCGAGATAGTCCTGCACCATGCGCACACGCTCGACGGTGCGTTCAACAGCTTCCCACGTATATGGCAAAGGCAGGAGGTCGTGGGTGTAGGTGCCGTCGACCGAGCCCCAGCAGAGATGATCGCTTAGCCAAGGAGTTTTAGTGCGGCGGACGAGTTGCTTCAGGCGTTTCAGATGCTCCGGATCGGGCGCGGTCACCGAGCCGAAGTACATCGACACGCCGTGCTGGACGACTCTGTATTGCTCAAGGATGCGATCGAGCGTGGCCAGCGGACGGCCAGCATCGATCATGTAGTTTTCAGAGATGATCTCAAACCAGTCAACCACCGGCTTGCGCGAGAAGATGTGCTCGTAGTGGGGAATGCGCAGGCCGATGCCGACGCCGTGGTCCTGAAACGCATTGAAGCGATTGCCGGGCATGAATGAGAGTTCACAGTTCGTTGTTCGTAGTTCGTGGTTCGTGGACGGCAAACGGTGGTGAGTCGGCAGTGAACAGAGTCAGACACGTGACGACAACGCAAGAAGGGTGCGACACATGCGCTGACCGCTGTTCACTGACAACTGACTGCTGCTGTTAGATCGCGTCAGGCATCTTGGAGCCGTCGGTAGCGCAGCCACCCTTGCCCTTGCAACTGTTCTTACCCGAGCAACCGTTGTCGCTCGATTTACAGCCGCCCTGGCCTTTGCAGTCGTTCTTGCCTTTACAGGAGTGCTTGGTGGTGTCCTGGTCGAAGCTGGTGTAGCGAAGGCCTGCCTTGGCAGCCCTGACCTGGTTGGACTGCGGTGTAGCTTGCGTGGCCGCATGGGCCGCGACTGCGCTGCCACCGGCGAGACCGGCGAGCGCAGCAGTGAGAAGCATGGCATTGAACTGGTTCTTCATGGCGATTTTGACCTCGTATGGGATGGCGCGGAGTTTCACCGCGGGTTTGGGGAAGGCAGGATGGGCGTTGGTCCACCCCGCAGAATTGGTGGTAC
Source organism: uncultured Occallatibacter sp. (assembly GCA_964407295.1). Lineage (GTDB taxonomy): Bacteria > Acidobacteriota > Terriglobia > Terriglobales > Acidobacteriaceae > Telmatobacter. The sequence goes on along the minus strand of CAYOVE010000150.1, from coordinate 6,572 downwards.
GCAACCTTGGAGTGCCTGCGCGAAAAAAGGTTACAGGGAAAACCGCGCGGCAAATTGAATTTATCACTTCGCTGCGTAACCTGGCTCATATAATTGCCATCTCAATGTCGCCTGGCGACCGGGACGATTGGCTGCGGAACACTGGGTGCGCTACCCTGTTTGAGCCCCAGGCTGTTTGGAGTATGTCTGCGGCTCGTTGGTTGCCAAGGCGAGTAGCATGTTTTGTTTGGGGCAAGTCGCGCGCCCGTGGTTTCAGGAGGACGATTGCAAAGCACAAAAGGACTGGCAGCGGTGTCGGGCACGGCGATGGTGATGGCGCTATTGCAGAGCCTGTGCACAGCGATTCTTACGATCAACGGGATTCGCGTGGGAATTGGCGTTGCGGCGCTTGCCGCCAGCAGCATTGCCGCGCCGCTTCTCTCGTTTCACCGCGACGCCATTCGCATCCCCATGCTCTCGATCGCCGTGATTGGCGCGATCGTCAACCTTGCCGTGCTCGCGTGGATCTGGCATCTTCGCGCACGGCCTGAGTCACAGTGGCGCAAACAGCCGATCACGAAGAAGCAACGCTGGTCAGAGCGGCTACAGGTGGCGATGGCCCTTGCAACGCTGTTGCTTGCCGGGCTCGAGGTCTACACGCATCCGATCGTGAATCACGGAGCGTCGGCGTTTTGAGATTTCCTTCGGAGCCGGACCGCCGTATTCCCTGGCTTCAGAACTGAGCTCACGGACCCGAAACTTCCATTTCTTTTTCCAGCCGCTCATGCAGCCGCTCGCTGAATCCCGCAGGCAGCTCGAAGATGCGACCGTCCGCGTAGAGCACCACGACGTTACGTGTGGAGTCGAGGACCGCGGAGCAGATCTCGCAGGTCTCAAGATGCTTGTCGATTTCGGCGCGCAACTCGGCGTCCACCTCGCCGTCGATGTAGGCGGAGATGTGATCCCAGACGTGTTTGCAGTCGATCCTCATGTCGACTCGTCTTTCCTTGCCCTGGCCCACCCAAACAGCTTGCCCCGCTTGGGCGCAAACCCTTTCAACCGCAACGCCAAGCTGCGCTGCAAAAGCGCCCGCGCGCGGTGAAGGCGGACCTTAACCGCTCCCTCGGTGATGCCGAGCGCGTCGGCGGTCTCGCGGACGTCCATTTCTTCGATGTCCCTGAGCAGCACGACGTTACGGTAAATCTCGGGCAGGCCGTCAATGGCCTGGCGCAACACGGCCGCGAGTTCCTTCTGCTCCAGAGCCTGGCTTGGGATCTCGCGCCAACTGGTCAGAATGGCGGGAGTAAAGTCGCCTCCCTGCTCCTCGGTGAGTGCGTCGAGCGAGTCCTCGCGGCGCGTTCCGGCCTTGCGCAGGCGGCCAAGGCCCTCGTTGCGGGCGATGGAAAGCGCCCAGGTGCGAAATTGCGACTCGCCGCGAAACAGATGCAGGTTGCGGTAGATCTTGACGACGGCCTCCTGCGCGGCATCTTCGGCATCGGCCTCGTTGCGCAGAATGGACATCAAGAGAAAGAAGATAGGCCGCTCACAGGGGCGGATCAGATCGTGGAAAAGCTGCTTTTCTCCGGCCAGAATGCGGCGGATACAGTCGGCCTCGAACTCCGGATTGGGCGCGTTCTTCATCGTTCTTCGGGAGCGGGCGTCGAGATTGGGCCGGCGGCACTCAGACAGCAGAAATGCCACTGGAGAGAACTATACCGCGACCGGCCCCGAGGTCTTTCAGGCTCCCGGCCAGGCGCATTGGGGGTTGGGATTCAGGGGATGAGCGTCCTTTTTTGCCCTGTCAAAAAGAATCCTTGCAGAAAAAACACGGTTGGCGCTGTACAATCCCTTCACAAGGAGTCTTATGGCCGGAGACATGCAAATTACGTGCAGCGACTGTGGGCAGGAATTTACCTTCAGCTCTGCCGATCAGCAGTTTTTTCAGGAACGCGGATACTCAACACCCAAGCGTTGTAAGCCTTGCCGCCAGGCAAAGAAGGCCGATCAAGGGGGATCCGGCCACCGTTCGGCTCCTTCACAGGGAACACCTGTGATTTGTTCGGGTTGTGGCCAGCCAACGACGGTTCCCTTTGAGCCGCGTGGCGATCGCCCGGTTTACTGCCGCGATTGCTACACGGCGCGTAAAGGCACCGGTGGCGGTGGTGGACGGGGACGCTGACCGCGCATGGGCGCAGGCCAGAACGCTGGTTGATGCTGCGCCGGCAGGTTATTACGTCGCACTGATTCGGGATGACTGCGGGAGAGTAGTGTCGCGGCGAGGGCCGCGGCACTGCCTCTAAGCCGCACTCTTCGTCACTCCGCGATCTTCCTTCTGTGCACTTCGGCTCACAACGTCGAAACGGGACAGCGTACGATGGTTTCTGCGCGTTGACTCGCACAGTTGACTGCGTGTGTTCGATATCCCTTTTCGAGCGAACCTGAAATGGACAGATGGCCGATGGCCCGATAAACTACGCATACGGACCCCCCGCGACATCCGTGTAGACAAGGAAATCTTCCCAGGCTATGGCCACGCAGCTCTCTTTCACCGGATTCGCCTGGAAAAATCTCCGTCGCAGGCGCCTCAGAACGCTTCTGACTCTGTGCGGGATTACGATGGGCATCGGGGCATTTGTGGCCTTGGTTGGGTTCTCGCGCTCGTTTGAACATGAGTGGTTGCGTCTTTACCAGAACTCTGGCACCGATATCGCCGTCCTCCAATCCAGCTTATTTAACAGCTCGCTGGATGAGTCGCTTGGCCCACAAATCAGCGCCCTTCCCGAGGTCGCAGCCGTAGCGCCGCTGGTCTTCAATTTGATTGACCTGACGCCCGATGTAAATGCACTGGTCTATGGCTGGCCGGCCGATTCCTATGAGATAGCCTCTCTGAAATTCACGGGAGGGCGATCCTTCCGCGCGCACCAGCCGGAGGTAGTGCTGGGCGACCTGCTGGCGCAGAACCTGAATAAGAAGCCCGGCGATACGCTCACCATTTTGGGTGAGACGTTTACCATTACGGGGATTTTTCACGGCGGCACGGCGCTTGAGACGGGCGCAGTGATCATGCCGCTCGACGAGATGCAGACCATTTCCAGCCGCCAGGGCAAGGTGACCGCCTTTCACGTGCGGCTTCGCCCAACGCCCGCCGGGGAATCGTATGAACAATACGTGGCGAAAGTGCAGAAGGAAATTGAGGCCCTGGAGCCGGGCATTCGCGCCGAGGCTGCCGCGGAACGCGCATCCAATAATCAGATTGTCGATATGGCGCACTCCGTGGCATGGGGGACGTCGTCTATCGCATTGCTCATCGGCATCGTAGGCATTGCCAACACCATGGCGATGTCGGTTTTTGAGCGCACCCGCGAAATCGGCGTTCTGCGTGCATTGGGCTGGAAGGGACGGCACGTCATTCTGCTCATTCTTACTGAGGCGGGAGTTCTTGGCCTCGCCGGCGGCCTGCTCGGTATCCTTGTTGGGGTCGGGGCTTTGTGGGTTCTCTCCATCATGCCGCAGACTGCGAGCGTGGTTTCAATGTCTGTATCGCCGGCCCACCTGGTTGAATCGCTGCTCATCGCAGTCGGATCAGGACTTGTGGCTGGCGCCTACCCCGCGTGGCGGGGCGCTCGGCTTTCGCCGGTGGAGGCTTTGCGCTATGAGTAGTCCGATCCTTGAAGCGCGCGGGTTGATGAAGAGCTATGACGATGGGCGCGTCGCAGCTCTGCGCGGAGTAGACGTATCGATCGATGCCGGCGAGTATGTCACTATCAGCGGTGCCAGCGGAAGCGGGAAATCCACTCTGCTGCACATGCTGGGCGGTCTTGATTCGCCGACCAGCGGCGAAGTTCTCTTCCGGGGATCGGCTTTGGGCACCGCCGTGAACCTGGACGACTTTCGTTCCCGCCAAGTCGGATTCATCTTTCAGGCTTTTCATCTGCTGCCCACATTGCGCGCGGTTGAGAATGTTCAGGTGGCCATGCTGGCGATCAACGGGCGCGGCAACCACCGCGTCGAGCGCGCGTCTGCTCTTCTCGAGGAGATGGGCCTGAAGGATCGCATGCAGCACTATCCGAACGAGCTCTCGGCCGGCGAACGGCAGCGCGTGGCTATCGCCCGCGCCCTGGCCAACGATCCGGCCATCCTTCTCGCGGATGAACCTACGGGCAACCTCGACAGCGTGAATACCGGCCACATTATGGAGATTCTGCGCGGCATCCGCGAGCAACGCGGTATGACCCTGGTGATCGTGACTCACGAGAACGACATCGCCCTGAGCGCACCGCGCCACATTCGCATCCGCGACGGACGGATCGAAAACGAAAGGGCGGGGGCGTGAGAGCGCTGCGGGCGGCATGGATTGTCGCGGCGGTCGTCCCCTCGTTGTGGGCGCAAACCGCAAATATCAACGATCTTTTCGCCATCACTCGAAAACAAATCCAGAACGCCGATTTTCGCGTCAGCGGCCATTTGATCGCCATCGACCCAAGTGGCGAACGCGTGAGCTATCCCATCACCATCAAGACGCACTGGTTCCCCGGCGAGTTGCGCATGTTTGTCGATCTCGGACAGCCGTCCGGCACACGTCGCGAAATGCGCCAGCATATTCTCCTGGTGATGCGCGCCAGCGGCGGCAACGAGATTCGCGTTGCCGATCCCGGCGACGCATCGGCGCGCCTGCTGCCGTTTGAAAAGTGGAACGATGATCTGCTTGGTCCGGGATTTAATTACGAGGATTTCCTGGAACAACAATATTTCTGGCCCGGCCAAACCTCAGAGGGCATGGCGAAGTTCGGCGCGCGCGATTGCGACGTGATCAAGAGCACGCCGGGGGCCGAATTTCAAACTCACTACGCCGAGGTGAAGACCTGGATCGATCCTTCGATCGGGTTCCCTGTTTACGCGGAAAAGACGCTCAAACATTCGGGGTTGGTGAAAGAATTTACGTCGTACGGAGTGCGCCAGGAAGAAGGCCACTGGTTCGCGCATCAGGTTGAAGTGAAAGCGCGCGGCCAGGCGGGGTCAACGTTGTTGATCTTCGACCGCGGCAGCGCCAAGGCGAAGCTCACGAGCGCAGACTTCAGTCCCACAGCGCTCACACACTTTTAGGAGAACCATGCACGCCGTTCTTTGGATCGTCGCTTTCGCAGGAGTCGTGCTCGCGACCGGTGTGCTCTACCAATGGATTGGCGGCTGGCGCGACCGGCGGCGCTTTACCGCTTCGGGGCGCTGGGTAACGATTGGGAACGGATCCAAACTCTACCTCTTTGAGATGGGCGCGGGTGAGCCCACGGTTCTGTTCGAAGCTGGTTTTGGCGCTACGCATCTGAACTGGCGAGGCATTCAGGACGCGATCTCCGAGACCGCGCGCACAGTTGCCTACGATCGCAGCGGCCTGGGCTGGAGCAGCCGCTGCCGCACTTCCCGCATTCCCAGCAACATTTCAGTGGAGTTGCACCAGATGTTGCACCGCGCCGGGCTCAAGCCACCCTTCATTCTGGTTGGGCACTCGTTCGGCGGGCTCGTGATGCGCCGCTACGCGCTGCTGTATCCCGACGAAGTCGCGGGGGTTGTGCTGATCGATCCCATGCGTTGCAATCAGTGGCCGCCGCTCGATCCCTCTAAGCAATCTCAAATCGATTTGGGTCACAGGCTGATCCGCTTCGCCATGCCCGTCGCTTCTTGCGGACTCGCGCGCCTGATGGTCAACCTGCTGTTCTGTCGCGCAAGCCATCTCTCCGACCAGATCGTTGGAGCCGCCGGAGCCCACAAACGACATGTGCTCACGCGGATCAAGACCGAGGTGAGAAAGATGCCGCGCGTCGTATGGCCTGCGGTTGCGGCCCACTGGTCGCGTCCCGGATTTTATGCGGGAGTTCGCAGCCACATCGCATCGATCCCCGAAACCGTGACCGAGATGGATGCGGTGGGGCCGATCCGCAACATTCCAGTTACCGTGCTGACGCCCGCCAATACCACTCCGCTCTCACAGGACGATCTCAACCGCATCGGAGACAATGCCGACCAGGTCTTTGCGCGAAACAGCGAGCACTGGATTCACCTCGACGAGCCCAACCTGGTGATCGATTCCATTCGCGCCATGGTGGCCGTCACTGTGGCTGAAACCGTCGCGGGTGACTAGCCTTCGTTTTGGCGCCGCCGGAGCGACACGCCTATCTCGCCCCGGATTGTCGTGCGCCGGCCGTCACATCTTTCAACAACAATCCTCGCTAGCCTGTAACAGTTCACCTTGTTCATGGCTTCCTTCTGATAGGAAGCGGGGGGCTTATGGAAGTCAAAGTCAGACAAATCGAAGGCGTGAAGTTCGACATCGAGGCGCGGTCGCACCACATTGCATGCGATCAACCGGCGGAAAACGGCGGCGCGGATTGCGGCATGACTCCGCCTGAGCTGCTGCTAGCCTCCCTGGGCTCCTGCGCGGCTTTTTATGCCGCGGAGTATTTGAGAACCCGCAATCTGGCAAAGAGCGGGCTTGAAGTTTCAGTGACCGCGGAGAAGCTGCTCAAGCCGGCGAGGCTGGGCAACTTCCGCGTGCTCGTCACAAGCCCTGTTGCGCTCACCGCCGAGCAAAACGAAGG
>CAYOVE010000149.1:0-8277 GCA_964407295.1 uncultured Occallatibacter sp. | reverse complement strand
CGCTCAGGATGACATTGCGTTTGCGAGAATCTTTTCCGTTGCATCGATGAGGGAATCGGCAAACAGATCGGGAGGGCTCGCGGCGGAGCTTTCGCGCCGGCCAATCAAGACTGTCTTGCATCCGGCGTTTTTGCCCGCCGCGACATCGGCAAGCGAATCGCCGATCATCCACGAGGCGCCGAGATCGATTTGATGGTCTTTTGCTGCTTGCAGAAGCATTCCCGGAGCGGGCTTGCGGCAATCGCACGGAGGCTCGGTATCGTGCGGGCAAAAATACACCGCGTCGATGATGGCTCCGTTACCAGCCAACTCTTTGCAAATTTTTTCGTGTAGCGCTTCCACTTCGGCCGACGTCACGAGCCCTTTTGCGACGCAGCGCTGATTGCTGATCACGATCACGCGAAAGCCGGATTGATTCAGCTTGGTAATCGCAGCGGCGACACCGGGGAGAAAGCGAACCTCTTCCCATTGGATGACGTACTGGCCTTCGGGCGCCTTGACGTTAATGACGCCATCACGATCGAGAAACGCGGCTTTGTTCATGAAAGATTTCTTGCTCCACAAGCAGTGAGATCACATGGCCGATCAGGATGTGGCACTCCTGAATGCGGGGAGTTTCCTTCGATGGGGCGCAAAGACAAAAATCCGCGGCGCCCATCATCTTGCCGCCGCTGCCGCCGGTGAAAGCAACCGTATGCAAACCAAGTTTGCGTGCGGTGATCAGTCCCTGAAGGACGTTGGGAGAATTTCCGCTGGTGGAGATGCCGATGGCCACATCGCCCTTAGCCCCAAGAGCTTCAATCTGCCGCGAAAAAACCTGGTCGAATCCGTAGTCGTTGCCGATGGCAGTGAGGGCCGAGGTGTTGACGGAGAGAGCCAGTGCCGGCAAGGCAGGCCTGTTGAAGGCAAAGCGGCCCACAAATTCGGCGGCGATGTGCTGAGAATCGGCGGCGCTTCCGCCATTGCCGAACAACAGCAGCTTGTGGCCGGCGCGCATAGATTCAATCAGCACTTCGCTTACGCGGGCGATCGCGGCAATGGTTTCGGCGCTGGCCAGCAGACGCTCCTTGGCGCTGATGGATTCCTTGATGGACTCAATGACACGCTGCGAGAGATCGGGTTTTTCTGTCATGGAACACTCACACCTTTGTTGGCTTCACATTCGAGCAGGTTCAGGACAAGGCCGCGTCATACAAACGATCGCAAAGCTCTTGCGCTCGCGCGTAGTCTTCGGGAGTCCCAATGTCGATAAACATTCCGCTGTGCTCCTGGGCGTAAACGCCTTTGCCGAGAAGATGCGGAAAAACATCCTTCTCCAGGCTTGAACGGCCTTCCGGAATGTATTGGAGAACTTCGGGCGAGAAAACGTACACGCCCGCGTTGACCGATCCCGGGCCGCTGCTGCCAGCCTTCTCAACGAACCCTATCACCTTTTGGTCGCAGTCGACCTTGACCGTTCCATACCGGCTTGAATCCTCGACCCGGACAACCGCCATGCTGACCAGCGCGCCACGATTGCGATGAAATTGAATGAGGGACGCCAGATTGATCTCGAGAAACGAATCGCCGTTCATGACCAGAAATTCGGACGTATCACCCAGGTGGGACTGGGCGAGCTTGACGGCGCCCGCGGTGCCCAGCGGCTCAAGCTCTTTTGAGTAACGAATCTCGAGATCGAGAGCGCGGCCATCGCCGAATTCAGTTTCGACCTGATCGGCAAGATAGCCGGTACAGAGGATGACGCGGCGGATGCCCTGATGCTTGAGCTGGCGAATCAACAGCTCGAGAAAGGACTTGTTGCCGACCGAGGCAAGCGGTTTAGGCGCGGATGGGACCACGGAGCGCAACCGCGTCCCCAACCCGCCGACAAGCAAGAGTGCGGGCGTGGCCTGCGGCGTATTGATGCCGCGAGATTCCTGATCAGCGGCTCGCGTAGCGGCCTGTGCAGCCTGATTTTCTGAAGAGGCAGTCATCCGAACGATGAGCCAAGAATAGCACTTTGCTTGGCGGCGTCTCGTTCAACGGAAGAGCCAGAAGAGTGGCGCGGTTTATTGAATGACTGCTTCGCGCTCTTTCTTTTCCTTCTTGTTGGGCTCTCCCTTGCCTGTGGCGATCAGGTTCCGGAGGCTACCTGTGACATAAAAGCCCCACGCGTCTGAACAGGCCTTGAAACACTCGACTTGAGGCGCCAAGCCGACGTGAGTGAAGCGGACTTCGGTTTTGCTGCCCTTTTTGGAGATTTCGAAAACAACCTTCGTGCCATTCCACTCGGTTTTGTCCTCGACGAAAGACAAGTAGCTGTCCAGGACAAGCCAAACGACTTTCTTGCCGGGGACGAGCTCGGCGATCTTCTGTTTGCTGAAGTGGAGGTCTTTGTAGCGGTAGGTAAACTCGGCGCCGAGTTTGTCGGTAGTCCCTTCAATCTCTCCCGACCACCAGCCGCGTACATCGTTGATGGCAGCGAAGACTTCCTCCGGAGCTTGGTCGACTGTAAACGAATGGTTAAGATTCTGATCCTTCATCGCTTCTCTCCCTTTTTCCGTCTTGTTGAATCCGTGTAGCTGATTTGATCGCCGGCGTTATGGACTCATGCGCGACGACGTCTTCTCTTCCTCAGTCGTGGCAGCACGAACCGCTTTGTTTCGGCTTGACGACTTCCGGTTGGACATAAGGCTGGCTGGGATCGACAAAATAGCCTTCGCCGTATTTATCGTGATGGCGAACCCATGCCATGGAGTGCTCGAGGCCCGCCTCGTCGCGGCCCTTCGGCACGAGGTCGAGAAAGTTGTAAGCTCCGACCAGAATGTCGAGGCCGCGCGCATAGCTGGAGTAGGTGTGGAAGACCGCTCCACTCTCGTCTTTCGCAAAGACGCTGAGGCCGGGGCGTTCTTCGGCGGGAAACTCCATCATCTCGTAGTTGTAGTAGACCTGCTTCTTGCCCACTTCCTCGGGCGCAACCGAAACCTGATAGTCAAAGTTGAAATCGCTTGCGTTCGAGGAGACCCAGCGAAACTTCCAGCCCATGCGCTGCTTGAACGATTCAATCTCGGCAATGGGCGCGCGCGAAACCACGGCGAGTGTGACGTCGCGATTGGCGAGGTGGATGGTCATTCCGTCAAAATGGTCGGAGATGTAGGAGCAGCTGGGGCAACCCTCTTTCCATCCCGGGCCGAGCATGAAGTGATAGATGACGAGCTGGCTGCGGCCGCCGAAGAGATCGGAGAGCGAGACTTTGCCTTGTGGGCCGTCGAATTCGTAGCTCTTCTCGACCTTCTCCCAGGGCAGGGCGCGGCGCAGGCGGCTAAGCTCGTCGCGCTGGCGCGTGAATTCCTTTTCCTTCTTGAGGAGTTCCCTGCGCGCGGCGATCCACTCGTCGTGGGAAACTTTTTCCTGGTTTTGGAATGAGGTTGTGGCGTCCATGCGGCCTCCTTTGCTGCGAATTGAGTTTGGGTGAGCTGCTTTTCCGGTCATTTTCCGCGACGAAACCACTTCGCAAAGAATGCTGCGATTCCGCCCGTGCCGGCCGTGCTGCCGGCAAGAATGGCGGCGGTTGTTGCTACGCATACAGGGCACATAGGGACCTCCTATGGTGAGTCGGGGATCGTTGCGAAGGAACTGACTGCGCGGCTGGGCATTAGCGAATCTCAATCAAGGCCAACCCCATGGGTGGCAATGTGAGTCTGAGATTCCTTCTGCGCAAGACCTGCACCTCCGGCGGGCCGATTTCCGCGGCGTTTCTCAACGTGGCAATCTGCGCCTGTGTCGGATATTTCGGGCTGCCCATCCTCTTCCAAGCGTCCAGAGTGTCGCCATGCGCAGCGTCTAGACGGCGAATGGTGGCTCGGACATTGGCCGCAGTGCCAGTGATGTTGAAGTCGATGGTCTTATCTGCACCCTTCACTCCGGGTTCCACCAGGTTCCAGGCGGCAATCACCAGTATGCCCTTCTCACGGCGCGTCGCAAGCACGTCGTCCGTGGCGACTGGGATGCGCTCATTGCCCAGCGTGTGCAGCAGTTCGAAGGCGTCGAACGCCGGCTTCGGAATTCCATCTTCTGCTAGCAGGCCGTAGCCGCCATAGAACGGCGTCCTCACGACGCCCTGCTCCTCAAAAACATCGCTGAACGTCCAGTACGACATCATGGCGGTCAGGCCATCACACTGACGGATGGTGTCCGCCAACCATGGACCCATGAAGATGGAGTCCGTGATCTCCTGCTGGTTCTTAAAACTCGCATTGAATTCGCTCCAGACCAAGGGCAACTTCGGGCGCGCCGAGTGCTCGATTTCGTCATGCACCTTCTGAACTGCGTGACAAACCATTTGATATGGCGCGATGGAGCGATGATCGTGAAAGACGTCCTCCGATGAGTCGTTACCGTAAGCGTGCGATGAGACGAAGTCCAGAGGCACATGGTTCTGCGTGGTGTGAGCGATGATGTCGCCCACCCAAGCGGCCTGTGCAGTGGCCGGACCTCCGACTCGAATTCGAGGGCTGGCCGCTTTCAGCGCACGTGCAGTGTGATCGTATAACTCAAAGTACGTTTGCTCCGGTGGCACGCCGGTCCAAAAACCCAGGTTCGGCTCGTTCCATACTTCGAAATACCAGTTCGAGATTTCGTCGATACCGTAACGGTCGATGAGGTGACGAGCAAAGGCGGCAACCAGAGCGTCCCATTTGCTGTAGTCATAGCGGTCAAATAAAGGCCGCGCAGACCCAGGGATCAGTGCGTCCCACTTTGAGTAGTCCCCCGGCGGCGAAGCGATTGGCTTGTACCAGAAGTTCTGATAGTCGAGGTGCTTGGCGAGCGCCTTGGGCATGAAACTGATCTCCACGTAAGGACGCGCGCCGGCGGCCAGAAGGCCGTCGTATATCTGGTCGACATAAGACCAGTTGTAGATAGGGTTGCCTTGCGCGTCTTGGCTGTAGACACCATTCTCATCGTCCAGAATTCCATGAAAGCGGACATACTGAAGGCCGGTAATCTGTTTTACCTGGCCCAGGTCGCTGCGGTAGCCCGCGCGCAATGCAAGGTTGGCACGGCCAGAGCCAAACATCTGCTCCCAAGAATGGGGAAAAGGAGTCGCCGCTGCTCTGGCGTCAATCGTAACGACTTGCGCGGGCGCGGTACCCTGCTGGCAACAAAGAGATGCCGGAACGGCGAGGAGAACTCCAAAAGCGAGAATTGATTTGAATTTGCTCATTAGGCCACTTCCAGGAATCGCGGGAACTCGCGTCTTCTGCTGCGGACGGCGTCACGTTGCCTATGGTGATGAGGCCCCAAAAACCCGCAAGCGTGTTCGCGTCGCACCGGGGTCTGACCTCGAAATTCCAAGTCCATGCTAGCATGAGCAAAATTGAAGCCGTCGTCCCGCTGCGTAGCCTCGAGTTGATCCGTTGTCTCATTAAGCTCCGGTCAGCCGAGGCGCCCGTGCTGAGGATCCCGGCTGTGACGCTTTAGATCCCATTTTCTTTTATCGCGCGAATTGATTCAGGCAGCGGCAGCCGGAACTGCGTGGTTACCTCGCGAACGGTGGCGGCTCGTCTGCGCTGGGGCCCCAGCTTGCAGGGACCGGAACGTTGAGCAGGCGCAGGTACACGCTGAACTGGCCGCGATGCTGGTACCAATGGCTGAGCATTACATCGCGGAGGAACTCGCCACGCGGCTGGGCCATGATTTCCTTGTCGCCGGCGAGCATGCGCCAGGATTCCTTCATGGCCGCATCGTCGAATTTCGGCAGGAGGCTGCGGACGGTCGCGACGTTCTCGTCGAAAGCGGTAAGAACCTCGGCGAGGCCGGCGGGCGGCGGAAAATCGAACTTCGTAGGCGCCTGCGCGGGATTGCTCCCGACAAAGCGGACGATACCACCGGGGACCGTGGCAAGGTGGAAGGCGAGTTGGCCGGCGGTCATGGATTTTTCGTGGGGCTTCCAGGTGAGCTTGTCTTTGGGCAGGCGCTCAAGAAACTTGCGTGTGATGGGCGCCTGCGTTTCAAATTCGGCGAGCAAGGAATCTGCGACGGAGTGGGTGGCTACCGCTTCAGCTACGGGCACGAGAACCTCCTTCTTGGGGAATCGGCTTGGTGGATGCTTTCAAAAGCGGGTTCATTTCATTCGCCCGCTCACGCGGGCACTACTAGCGACCTGGGCTGGTCTGTTTACGATTTGGATTTCTCGGCGCGCAGACGGACGGTTTCGTTAATTTTTGCCCAGCCGCCTCTCATTCCCTTCTTGAAGTCCTCGGGAACGTTTCCGAAGCCGGTGTGATGAAACTTGATGAGCGTTTCGCCGTTTTCTTCGGTCAAGCGGTATTGCACGTTGTTGGCGACAGGGAAAGACATCATCAGCGGACCGCTGAACTCGAGCAGCGCGGGGCGCTTGATGGCCTGCACGGTGGCCCAGCAGTGGCCGTTGTTGTCGCCCAGGTCGCGGAACCAGCGGCCGCCGGGCCACGCCTCAAGCTTGAAGGGCATCGGCGTTCCGTCCTCCTTTTCGAAACCGGAAGCGAGCTGATCGAGAAGCGCCGAGAACGTGACTTCGAGCGAGGCGCGCACGCGAATCTCCTGTTCGATTTTGAAGCTGAGAGATTCAAGATCGGGAACTGTCATTGTGGTCATACATCCTCCATGGGAAAGTTTGGAATTTGCGTTACGGACTGCGGGCCCTCAGGGCTTGGGAATTGTCGATTGCGTTGGGTTGCCGCCGCGGTCGATCTCGGCTTGGGAACGCTCGGCGCGTTCTTTCACGCGGTTCAAATTGTGCTGCCAGTAGCGTTCGAAGGTCTCAGCGAACTCATGCAGCGGGCGGATGGCCGCGGCGTTGGTGCGATAGAGACGGTGACGGCCATTGCGACGGACGCGCACCAGGTTGACGCTGCGCAGGACGCCGAGGTGCTTGGAGACCGATGGCTGGTCAAGGCCGATGGACGCAACGATCTGGCCCACCTCGTGCTCATCGTGCGCCAAGTAGAGGAGAATCTGCCTGCGTCGCGGCTCGGCAATCGCGTTGAAGGCGTCGGAAGTGGTAGAAGCCCTGGCCATGTGAAGAACAATACATGCTCATATGGGAATATGTCAAGAGAAAAATTTGTGACTTTCGTTCGGCGTGGGGGCGGCGATGCTTTGGGCGGCACCGGGGGCACGATTTAGTATCCGACGCATGCGACGGGGTTGAGGTCATCGGTTCCCGCCCAAGCAGAGGTTGGACGGGGCACCCCAGGTGGTGCTGAATGAAGACCCCAAAGACCTGATTGCGCCGGGCGTGAAGTTACATTGATGGAAAGGATGAGTCCTCCATGACATTTGATCGCCGAGCTTTTTTGAATGCGTGCACGCGAGCGGGGATTGCATCACCGCTGCTGCCGGGGATCCTGTACACGCTGGCCGCCCAGGCGCAGGAGGCTGCGCCGAGTTCTGCCGCTTCCGGGGCGAGTGGCGCGGCCAGCTCGAACGCTGTCGCCGCGGCGAATGTGCCGGCGCTGCCCAAAATCACGCCGGAGATGATTGACCAGGCCGCGGAGCTGGCGGGGGTAGGGCCCTTCACCGACGCGCAGAAGCGGATGATGCTCGACGGGCTGAACGATCAGCGCGATGCGTACGCGCAGATTCGCGCGCTCAAGATCTCGAACGATGTGCCGCCGGCGTTTGTGTTTCATCCGGCGCCGGCAGCCAAGCCGGCGGAGAGCAGCGTTGTGTTTCAAGGCACCACGCCGCAACTGGTCTACGATGACGCAGAATCCGGCGCGCCGCAGGCCCCGGCAAATATTCAGGATCTTGCGTTTGCGTCGATTCTTGAGCTCGCCAACCTGATTTTTCATCGCAAGATCACGTGCGTCGCGCTGACGCAGATGTATCTCAATCGCCTGAAGCGCTATGACCCGGAGTTCCACTTCGTGATCACGCTGCTGGAGGACCGGGCGCTGGCACAGGCGAAAGCGGCCGACGACGATCTGGAGGCTGGGCTCTATCGCGGGCCGCTGCACGGAATTCCGTGGGGCGCGAAGGATTTGCTGGCTGTGAAGGGCTACCCGACGACGTGGGGCGCGGGCGGGTTCGAACAGCAGACTTTTAAGGAAGATGCGACGGTGGTCGAGCGGCTGGACGCAGCAGGGGCGGTGCTGGTGGCCAAGTTCTCGCTGGGCGCGCTGGCCATGGGCGATAAATGGTTTGGCGGGCGCACGCGAAATCCCTGGAATCCGGCGCTGGGATCGAGCGGATCGTCGGCGGGCTCGGCGAGCGCGGTAGCGGCGGGGTGCGTGGGATTTGCGATCGGGTCGGAGA
>CAYOVE010000148.1:0-8318 GCA_964407295.1 uncultured Occallatibacter sp. | reverse complement strand
AGCTGCCCGCCCGCGTGTCCTTCCGGCCTTCCGTGCGCTCGTACTTGCGCGCCCCGCACAGCCGGTCCGCCTCGGCATCCAGCAGCCCGTTCAGTGTCTCCTCAACCGTTGCCCGAACCACCTCGTCCAAATGGGCCTGAATGCGCCCTTCGTCGATCTGCACCACCGGACCCGGCACCACCTTCATCCCGCCTGCCGGCCCCAATCCCGCTTCCATGGTTGGCTCCATCGTACCTGCCTCAGAGGTCTCGCTCCTCCTGCTTGTACCAACCTCCAAAGAATAAAACCGAAATCAAATGTGCGAAAAATATCGTACGTCATCCGCAAGTGCCGCGATGAACGGTCGCGGCGTCAAAGCGGACCATACTCCACCGCCGCCGAGCGAAGAGTAGAACGAACAGAACCTTTGAGAGTCATAGCCAAGGTCCCTGTATAGCTTAATGATGGCCAGAGAAGGCGGCCCTTGACACTCACCTTGATCTCGATGCGTTATCTTCCTGGAGCCTCAACGGCGTTCCTTGAACTTCACGACGAGTGCAATAACGCTTGCAGGCGTTGTGCGTTCAAAATGCGAGCGTGGGGAAATCACCCGGAGCCCAAGATCACATCGCGGCCAGCGACACGATGCAGCCGTGGAGGTCATCTCATCGATTCTCCAATCCGGGTACGAAAGATCGGCTAGGCCACAACCAACGGAGTCTCTTGCTTGCATCGCAGACGTTCTGCTTTCAACGATTCGCATCTCAACGGGGAGGTTCCACCTGCGAGTCGATTGCCAAAGCCGCCTTCATCCAGCCTTCGCCAGCCCATCTGAAATAAAATGAACAGCACCGCGATTGACTGGAAATTCATTGAAATTTGAACGAAAGTAAACCTTGACGGCGAAAGCTAGTCTTCGCTCGCCAATCCACGTTTGGCTTCTCAACCACACTGAGAGGGGCATGCGAAGGAACACCTCGCATGCGCGGCAATCATGAGAATGTACTCGGACGCGCCGGGGGCCAGGTCAGGATTAGTCAGGGGCCGGTGGCGCTGCCAGCTGCGGCTACGCCGGTCCCGTTCTTCGAACAATGCATTGCGGACGGAGTCTCGCAATTTCGCCGAATCGTTGCAGTCATCCTCAACCGGTCTAAAGGCAGGCGAGAACTCGGCTTGCCCTCTCTCGCTCCCCCGTGGTGCAGTTTGTTTTTGGAGAGGCCAAGATGCGTACGAATTATCCGCCAACTCGCCGACCATCCTGAATACACAGCCGGGCTGGCCGTCATGATAGCCGTCTTCAAGTCCACTTCGAGGTGAAGCATGCTGCAAGGAGCCAAGATCAGATTTCCACTTCGTGAGGGGCTGGCCGTTCGGCGAGCCGGTCGGTCTCTCAGGGACCTTTTGGGAGCGGGGTTGAGGAGCGATTCCTGCGTTATGCCGGGGCGAAAACTGCGCGCCGTGGCCACTTGCTTATCGGCCTGTGGCCTTTCGATCGTGTTGGCTCATGGCGTCCTGGCTGCCGCCCAGAACGCGGTCTCAAACGGGGCACTGGGCGGTCGGGTCACCGACCAAACGGGCGCCGTGGTGCAGGGAGCATCGGTTGATGTGCGGAGCCTGGAGACCGGTGTAACGCTTCATGCCGTAACCAACCATGCGGGCCTTTACCGGTTTCCGGTGGTCGCCCCGGGCGCCTATTCGATGACGGTAAGTTGCGAAAGTTTCCGCGATGCCCAGGTTTTGGTGCGTGTGCTGGTGGGAAACACCACCTCGGAGGACTTCAGGCTGCAGGTGGGGGCCGGCGCGGACACGGTTCGAGTGGCCGGGGCCACACCGCTTCTGCGGCCGGAGGAATCCTCCTCCAGCACAGTGATCGAGCGTTCTCTGATCGAAGCCTTGCCGCTGAACGGACGGAAATACACCGACTTCATGGTGCTCTCGCCGAACACCAGCTACGACGGCGACACCGGCCTGGTGAGCATCGCCGGTCAGCAGGGCGGCGAGGACTCGGGATACGCCAACGGAAATGGCTCCAACGCCTTTACCGTGGATGGATCCAATGCGACCAGCAACTACTTCGACGACATTGTGGGCCGCTATCGGGTTCCGTATTTGTATGGCGAGGAAGCGATCCAGGAATTCCAGGTCTCGGTGAGCCCGTACACGGCCATTTACGGGGGCGGAGCGGGCTTCGTCAATGCGGTAACCCGGTCCGGCAGCAACACCTTCCACGGCAGTGCGTTCTATTACAACCGCAACTCCGCTACCGGAGCCAACGACGCTCTCGACAAGGCCGCCGGCAATCCCAAGCCGGAAGATGCCTTGCAGCAATTCGGCGCTGGGCTGGGCGGGCCTGTCCTGCGCAACCGCCTGTGGTTCTTCGTCGATTACGAGCAGCAACTGCGCAACAATCCGATTTCCGTCGTCAATGCAGTCATGACAACGACGCCGGCGAACCTGGCTTCCTTCCTGAGCGCCAACTTCGGAATCCCGGCCGGGACCTCGCTGCCCACGCCGAACGGGCCTCTGCCGGTTCCGGGCAGCGACACCGCCCCGGACCCGGGCAATCCGGTATATCTGCAGCAGGTGGCGAACGCCGTGAACGCACTGAACGCCAATCTGGGCCTCAAAGCGAGACAGCGCAACGATTGGGTGCTCACGCCCCGGCTGGACTATCAGGCCAGCTCCCGCGATGGCCTGTTTCTCAGCCTCAATGTGAACCGCTTCGACTCGCCCGGGGGCGTCATCACGGACCCAACCGTGGCAAATTACGGCAAGCAGATCCTGGCCAACGCCTATGTGCATACCTTCCAGGCCGGCCTGGGATGGACGCACACGTTTTCCCCGAGGCTACTGAACGAATTTCATGCGGCGACATCGGACGACAACGAAATCTCGACGCCCACCGGCCTGGCTCCGGGCACTCCCACGTTGATCCTGGATAGCCCTGCCCCCTTCATTCTGGGCAACGCGCCTTTCTCGGTGGGGAGAGTCTTTGAAAGGCAGTATTCTTTCGCCGACCGTGTCGATTACCAGTTTGGCAAGCACACCCTGCAATTCGGCATCGACATCAACCGCGCCTGGGACTCGGACAACAACGATGGCGGAGCGGATCCGAACGAGGCCGTCGATTTCGGGTCCTTCCTCGGCAGTTACGAATTCTCCAACCTCGAGGATTTTGCGCTCGGGGAATACAACGTCTTCAGCCAGTCTTCGGGGAATCCGACATTTTCCTTTGTGGTGCCGTACTACGGGTTTTATCTGCAGGACACCTTCCGCGCCTTGCCGAAGCTGACCCTCGAAATGGGTCTGCGCGAGGACTTTCAGGTTTATCCGCAGCCAATGGAAAACCCAGCCTTTCCGCTCACCGGGCAGTATCCAAACCAGTTCCGGCGTCTGGCTCCGCGCTTCGGACTTGCCCTGCAACCCACGGGAAGGACCGTGGTCCGCGGAGGATTCGGTCTGTTCTACACCAACATGAATGGCCTGAATTACCGCAACGCGACGGTCTCGAACGGACTGGCGTCGCAGCAGTCCTCGGCAAGTGTCAGTTATGCCTCAGGTCCGCCGAACCAGCAGTTGCCGACCTTCCCCAACATTCTTCCGGCGAACTCACCGCTCTTCTCGGCTTCCGAAGACATCTCCCTGGTTTCACCCGGCTTTCGAGCGCCCTCCATCATGCAGTCGAGCTTGCAGATCGAATGGGAGATGCTCCCCTCTGCCACGGTTAGCATCGGCACCATGTGGAATCACGGAGTCCATCTGCTCTCCGGCAGCGCTTACGACTTAAACCTGAATCCGTTGCAAGGCACAACAAGTTACGTGGTCTGCCCCGCGAATACGCCCGTGGCAGCGGTCTCTTGCAGTGGAAGAACGATCGTGTTGCCGAACATGGACAATGGCCTGCTGAACGAAGGTCGCATCAATTCGAACCTGGGCCAGATCAACGAACTGATCAGCCCCGGACAGAACGATTACAACTCCATGTTCCTCCAGGTCCAGCGCCGTGTCTCGCAGGGCCTCTCCTTGCAGGCCTCCTATACCTTCGCCAAAAGCGTCATGCGCGATGGGATGGACTTCAACAATCAATTCGACTTCAGCGATACCCATGGACCCACGCTGCTCGACCAGCGGCACCGCATCTCCCTTGCAGGCACTTACCGACCGAGGCTGGAAAGCCTGACGCACATGGGCGCCGGACGCCTCCTGCTTAAGGACTGGACGCTGAGCAGCGTGATGGAATTCTCTTCCGGACGCCCGTACGCGGCGCTGCTCGGTCCCGCATCGGGCGGCGACAACTTGAACGACACCGCTTTCAATGAGGACACAGCGAATACCGCCGCGGGAATCAATGGCGGCGGCCCTGTACCGGGGGTCGGCCTGAACTCTTTTTACGGGCCGTGGCTGGAGAGAATCGATGCCGGTTTGACACGCAGTTTTACCCTTCGGGAAGGAAAGGACCTGCAAGTGCAGGCGCAGGCCTTCAACCTGTTCAACCACGCGAATTACTACGTGCAGAACGGCAACGGGATCAACCCGCTCGAATACAACCCGGTCGGCCCCAACTGCGGGGACGGCGTTACGCTGAACCAGGCCTGCTATCTGGTGCCCAATTCCGGGCCAGGCAATTTCGGCACCTTCGGGGAGATCAGCCCCAACGGACTTCCCAGGGTATTGCAGTTTTCCATGAGATTCTCGTTCTAGGCTGGCTTATCGTGAAGATCCTAGTCGTTGAAGATGAAGCCAAGACCGCCAAGTTCCTGCAGAAGGGACTTGGGGAGGCCGGGTTTGTTGTCGATGTCGCCACAGATGGATTGGATGGACTGCACCTGGCACAGGAATTCGAATTCGATCTTGTCATTCTCGACGTGATGCTGCCGGGGCTGGATGGATGGCAGATTCTGACCCGCCTGCGCCAGGGAGGCCGGAGGGCGCTGGTGCTTTTCCTCACTGCTCGCGATGCTGTACACGAGCGGGTGCGGGGCTTCGAACTGGGCGCCGACGACTATCTGGTCAAGCCCTTCGCCTTTTCCGAATTGCTGGCCCGCGTGCGGTCTCTGCTGCGCCGCGGGCCGCCGCGCGTGCAAGAGACGCTGTGCCTGGCCGATCTGGAAATCGACCTGTTGCGCCAGCGCGCCACGCGCGCCGGCCAACGGCTGGATCTCACATCCAAGGAGTTCCTTCTCTTATCCCTACTGGCGCGGCGCACAGGCGAAGTGCTTTCGCGAACCCTGATCGCCGAAGCAGTCTGGGACATGAACTTCGACAGCGACACCAATGTGGTGGACGTCAATGTGCGCAGGCTGCGCAGCAAGGTGGACGATCCTTTCCCGCTCAAGTTGATCCATACTGTTCGCGGCGCCGGCTATGTCCTGGAATCTGACTAGCGGCCCCGCTCCCGTCTCGCGCCTATGGAGAACCCTGGCCTTCCGGTTGACGGCCGGCTATGCGCTTGCAGGCTTGTTTCTGGTTTTCTTCTCCATCGTCGCTCTTTACCTGGTGCTGGTGCGCGAACTGGATAAAAGCACCGATTTGTTCCTCGCCGACAAGGTGCACGTGCTGCGCGCGATGTTGCGGGAGAGACCCGGCGACGAGGACGCGCTGCGGGAGGAAGTCGAGTTGGAATCGGCCGCGCGGCAATACGAGCAGTTCTATATCCGTCTGCTGGACGATCGAAACACACAGTTGTTGATCACGCCAGGCATGGCGGATCAATTAGACCTGGCGCAATTGGCCAGTCAAACTCGAGACCGCCCCAGCCGCACCATTCGGATGAAAGGCAGGGACGGCAAAGCCTTCCGCGTCAATAGCGCCTCAGCGCCGGTCGGCTCCCCCGCAACTCAAACCGACACCGTCCAGATTGCAGTCGATGTCTCGCAAAAGGAAGCGCTGCTGGCGCGCTTTCGGTTTTGGTTCTGGGCCATTCTGCTGGCCACCTTCGCCATCTTTCCATTGGTCGGATACCGGATTGCACAGCAGGGCATCCGCCCGGTGGAGGAAATGGCAACGACCGCACGCCACATCAGTTCGACGAACCTGCGGGAGCGCATCCATTCGGAGGGATTTCCGTTCGAGCTGGCATCGCTGGCCGGTACCTTCAACCAGATGCTGGACCGCCTGGAGGATTCCTTCGAGCGCATTTCGAGATTCTCGGCCGATATTGCGCACGACCTGCGGACGCCGGTGAATAACATCCGCGGCGAAGCAGAAGTTGCGCTGGCCCGTGCGCGAAGCGCCGGCGAATACCGCGATGTGATCGAATCCTGCCTCGAAGAAGCCGAGCGGCTATCGGATCTCATCGGCGACCTCCTCTTCCTGGCGCGCGCAGAGAGCCCATTGACACATCTGCGCCGCGAGCGGGTCGATGTGGGTGAATTGGTTGCCGGTGTGCGGGAGTATTACGAGGCATCGGCCGCCGATGGCGCCGTCTCGCTCACTGCTGCCGTCGCCGCCGGACCGGTCATTGCCGAACTGGACCGCACGCTCCTGCAAAGGGCAGTGGGCAACCTGGTCTCCAATGCCCTGGCAAACACACCGACCGGCGGAGCGGTTGCTCTGGAGACCTGCGCCGATTCATCCACGATTCAGATCAAGGTCTCCGATACAGGGATCGGTATTCCCGCCGAAGCCCTGCCCAGGGTATTCGATCGCTTCTTCCGTGTCGATTCGTCGCGTTCGCAGGATTCGGGAGGCACCGGATTGGGGCTGGCCATCGTCAAGAGCATCGTTGAGTTGCATGACGGCCATGTCGAAATCGCCAGCGAACCCGGGCACGGCACGCAGGTTACCCTGCACATTCCCATTCTCTCCGCCACATGACAGAACTGCGATTCTTGCATCATCGTGGCCTCTGGGACCGGTGCCTGAACTCCAACCGGTTGGCGCAGGCACCGCGGTGCGTCTTTTGGGTCGGTGGGGACTTTGCGTTTGAGGCGCACATGAAAAGCCCCCTCCCCGGTGACCGGGGAGAGGGCGGTTGCAGTTGGAACGTGCTTTAGTCGTCCAGGTCAGCGCTAGCGGCGGGCGCCTTGCGGTTGAAGTCGCTCGCGGGGCGAACCTTGCTCTCGCCGGGATACGGCCGCGTAAACCCGGTTGCCTCGTACCAGTCCAGGTGGTTGACGGTGTCCGGGTCTTCGGAGTCGGGCTTGTGATATTTGCCGGCGAAGATCTGCGTCTTCTTCTTCATCCAGCCAGCCCTCAGGACCTTGACCGCGGCGCTGTCGTTTTTGTAGAGCGCCTCAATCGGTGTAACGCCCAGGTCCAGCGGGATCGCGTTCGGCACGTGCGTCCACGGCAGGAAGTAATCCGGGGGCGGATCGTTGACGAAGAGCGTCTTCATCGGCGAGGCCACCAGGTCGTTCTGGTTCATGGGCGTCAGACCGAGAATCTGCTCGATCGTGCGGGTCATGTTGACCTGAGTGTAGTAAGTGCTATCTGCCCTGACTCCACTCCCGGTGCCGTCCTTCTTGACCATCTGCCTGACGTACGGGCTGATGACATAGCCCGGGCTGCGGTGACCGTCGACGTGGTCGACGCCGGTCTGCGCGTCGTCTTCCTCGACGAAGATCGCCGAAGAGGACCAGATGGAGCTGTGGCTGATGATGTCGACAAAGCGGCCAAGGGCCAGGTCGTTATCGGCCTGCATGGCCTGCCCGGTCGGCTGGCCGCCGGTGTGGTCGGAGCTGATCCACATGATTTCCAATTGGGGCACCGTACCGGCCGCCACGTCCTTGGCGAAGTCCTGCTTCCAAATATCGACGCGGTACTGATCGGGGATGCCCAGATCGAACTGCGGGTAGTTGGGGACCACGTGATTCATCACGTTCGGGAGCGGGGAGTACGAGGATATCGCGTTGTAATAGGTAAGCTGCGGTTCCGCGCCATACTCGTAGTCCACCGTGTCCTGGTAGAACTGGCTCCAGGTTGGCTCGCAGCTAAGCGTAATGATTGTCGGGGTGCAACCCGGCACGTTGAAGGTATTCTCCTCGACATACTCGCCGTAGATCTTCATGCTGATGCCAGCCGCGGCCGCCACGTCGAACAGGTGGCCCTTGTTCTGATAAGCAATTGCATCGCCGCCGTTGGAGGGGTAGTCACGGACCCAGTCGGGCGACTGGATGTCGTCGGCGTAGGGCGCCATGGCCTGGAGGATCCAGTTGTGACCGTCGGCCGACTGGCGGCTCGGATCGTAGAAGTTGTCCAGAAGCGGGAAGCGCTGCACCAGCGTGTGCGCGTTGGGCGTGACGCTACCGTAGGTCGCGTTGTCACCGAAGACTGCCAGTGAGGGGTCGCCATTGCCGCCGGCCACGTCGCCCAGGATCTGATCGTAGGTGCGGTTTTCA
>CAYOVE010000147.1:0-8363 GCA_964407295.1 uncultured Occallatibacter sp. | reverse complement strand
TAGATGCGCATTGAACAGAAACAAGAAAGCCGCCCCGAAGGGCGGCTCTCATGAAGGATGCGAATGGACTAGTTGAAGATAGCTCCGACGGTATCGTCGAAGGTGAGCGTGACCTGGCATTGGTTAGGTCCAGCCGCTGTGACGGCTCCCAGGGGCACGCAGTTGTAAGACCATCCACCGAATGCTCCTTGTCCGGCCGGCACCGTGAGTGTAACTGTGCTACCGACGGGGTAAGTTGCGACGCAGACCGATCCCCCCAGTCCATCGCCATTGGATCCGGGGCCACAATGGATCACGTTGGGGGTTCCAGTGGCGGAGGGAGCCAGAACGAGCCAGTTCGTGGTGTTCAAGCCCTCGTTGTAGATCGTTAGTGTGGACAGGAGCGAGGAAGCCTCGGAGCCTGGATAGCACGAACCCGCGGTTGTGGGAGTGGGAAGGATAAGCGGGCAATTGAAGGATGCGGTAGCCGTCTGGATCGAACCTGTCTGTGGATCCGTGGCTTCCGCAATAATGGTGGCGCCGCCGCTTCCGTACGCTGTGACGATCCCCGCGTTTGCTCCGCCGCTAGGATTGCCTGTTCCGTTGGTGTTGACGGGGAAAACGCTGGGCGCGGAGGTGAGCCATTGCACGGAGTTGGTGAGATCCCGAACCGTGGGAGACGTGGAATAGGTGCCGACGGCTAGGAACTGACCGGTACCGAGGAGGTCGTCGACCGTGATGCTGTTGGGAACGATTTGGAGGGAAAGGAGTGGTTCTGGCGCCGGAGCATTTGTCACGTCGATCGTGGAGGAATTCGAGACCAGAGAGCCGTCGGGGTTTTTCAACTCCGCGGTGATGGTGCTGGTGCCGAGGCTGACTCCGGTAGCAATGCCGTTGCCCGAGCCAAGTCCTGAAGTGACCGTGGCAACCGACGGAATGCTCGAAAGCCATGTCATCTGCGGGGAGTTGGTTACGTCTTCTTCCAGGCCGGTGGTGCCTGAAGTGGCAAGGGCGATGAACTGTCCAGTCTGGCCGGAGGCTGAGATGGACTGTGAACCGGGAACAATGGACACGGCGGTAAATTCTTCGGTGGTTCCACCCTGCACGGTGAAGGTTGCTGTCGCTGTAAGTGCGCTTCCGCCGCTGTTGTAAATCGCGGTGATCGTGGATGTGCCCTGGCCCAGTGCGGTGGCCAAGCCCGTGGTCGCGCCAATGGTGGCAATCTGCTGGCTGCTGGAGCTCCAGGCTACGGAGTTGGTGAGGTTGACGGTGGCCCCGGAAGAGGTGGTACCGATGGCGAGGAATTGCGCTGTTTGCGTAGGTACGGCCACAGATTGCGATGAGGGGATGATGGCCAGGGATACAACCGCGCCACTACCGGTGCCTCCGCCCGTGCTGCCGGTGACGGTAATTGTGCAATAGGCAGAAATAGTCCCGGTATAGCCTTGAATGCTGGCAGTGATTTGGATACTGCCAGGGCCCGTTGCCGTGACCACGCCCGCAGAATTCACAGTGGCGACGTCGTTGGAAGTCGTGGTCCATGCCACCTGATTGGTGAGGTCTTGCGTGGACGACGGATGATTGCCATGGCCATAAACTCCGGTGGCCGTGAGCTGGGCAGTGTCGCCGACGGGCATCGAGATCGTCGTAGGCGTGACGACAAGTGAGTCGACTTGAGAACTGGTGCAGCCCGCTATAGGCAGTGCCATAGCGATGAGAAGAAGCACCCGCGGCGATAGAACTCGATCATGCATGGTTGACCTCCGGAGCCTGCAGACGCTTTGACGTTGATCAGAAAATCGTCATGGCAGACTCTCGCTGGCCTGTATGCCTTCGACTATAGGGCATGTAAACAGCGCACCGCAGTCACACGAAGGTGTTACTTTGGGCTTGGCATCAAGACAGTCAATAAGCGCGTGGCCATTGACTTTGGGGGCGGCTCCGCACAGCACTTTGGTCACGTATGGGGCGGCGAAAAGTGGAGCTTGCGAGGTGTGCGACGATCTATCGGGCCGGCCAACGCGCGCGTGCTGAATTCGCCGGCCGGTTTTGCGCCTGTTTTGCCGCAGGCCGCGGGAACGGCTACACTTCTCTCGAATGAGTCTGACGCGCGACAACACTCCGGACCGTCTTGTGAGCGCGGCGCGCGCCGATGAAGAGCAGGGTTTCGAGCTCAAATTGCGTCCTCGCTGGCTACGGGAGTTTATCGGCCAGTCGAAGGCAAAAGAACAGCTCGCGATTGCGCTTGAAGCGGCAAAATCGCGCGGCGAGGCCTTGGATCACGTGCTGCTTTTTGGCCCGCCGGGGCTGGGAAAGACCACGCTGGCCACGATCATTGCCAACGAACTGGACGTGGGTTTTCAGCAGACGTCGGGGCCTGCGCTTGTTATCCAGGGCGACTTGACCGCGGTGTTGACCAACCTGCGCGAGCGGCAGGTGCTTTTTCTGGATGAAATTCACCGGCTGCAGCCGGTGCTGGAAGAGAAGCTCTACACCGCGCTCGAAGATTACAAGCTGGACATCATCATTGGGCAGGGACCGGCGGCGCGAACGCATGTGATGGAGATTCGCCCGTTCACTTTCATCGGCGCCACAACGCGGCCCGGCCTGCTGAGCTCGCCGCTGCGCTCACGGTTCGGCATTCTGCTGCGCCTGGAGTTCTACACGGAAGAGGAATTACGGGTCATCGTCGAGCGCTCGGCCGAAGTGCTGCAAATTCCGATCGATGCCGATGGGGCCGCGGAGATCGCGTTGCGCTCGCGCGGTACGCCGCGCATTGCGAATCGCTTGTTGCGGCGTGTTCGGGATTATGCGCAGGTGCGAGGAACAGGATCAATCGACCTGCCGACGGCCAACGCGGCGTTGACCATGCTGGAAGTGGATGCGCACGGCTTCGACGAAATTGACCGGCGGCTGATGTTGACGATTATTCAAAAGTACGACGGGGGGCCGGTAGGCCTGGGCACGCTGGCAGCGACGCTGGCGGAAGAAGAAGACGCACTCGAGGAAGTGTACGAGCCGTTTCTGATTCAAATTGGATTTCTCGATCGGACGCCCCGCGGCCGGGTGGCCACGCGCCTGGCATACGAACATTTCGGCATTGCCGTGCCGGGGCGGCAGACGGGGCTGTTCTAGAGAGATTTAGCAGTGGACGCAACCTGCGGAGCTGAACGGCATCCCTTTATCAAGGAGAGACGGAATGGCAAAGACAGAATCGACCATGCTTGAACTGGGCACGCTCGCGCCGGATTTTGCGCTCACCGATGTGATCAGCGGCAAGACGATTCGCCGCGACGATTTTCGCGGCATGAAGGCGTTGCTGGTGATTTTCATTTGCCCGCACTGCCCCTATGTGAAGCACATCGAAAAGTCGCTTGGCGATCTGGCCGCCAGCTACGAAGATAAGCCGCTGGGGATGGTTGCGATCAGTTCCAACGATGTGAAGACGCACCCTGCCGACAGCCCGGATGGCATGAGGCAGCAGGCGCACGACAACGACTTCGACTTTCCCTATTTATACGACGAGGATCAGTACGTGGCTCAAGCGTATAAGGCCGCCTGCACGCCCGATCCTTATCTCTTCGACGCCGATTTCAAGCTGGTTTATCGCGGACAGTACGATGAGAGCCGGCCAGGGAATGAGATCCCGGTGACGGGGAAAGATTTGCGCGCGGCAATCGATGCGGTGCTGGCGGGCAAGCCGGTTGCGAAGGAGCAGAAGCCCTCGATCGGCTGCAATATCAAGTGGAAGGAATAGGGGCTGCGGAGTCAGCGGAGCAAGCAGGGCTTGCGGCTGGCTCAGGTACGATCAAGGTCGAAAAGCAACCGCAGATCCTTCGACTCGGTTTGGCCCAGAAATCGAGCCAAACCTCGCTCAGGATGACAATCTAGAAAAAACATTCAGGACGACAAGGTCAATTGCGTTACAGCGTGGGTGAATCGTCGCCGAGCATGGCCTCGCGAACGATCTTGATGGGCGGGAAGCCCTGCTTGAGAAAGTCGTCGTGGAACTTCTCGAGACTGAACGCCTTGCCTTCTTTCTTTTTCACGTCGTCGCGCAGCTTCATGATCTCGAGCTTGCCGAGCGTGTAGTAGAGGTAGGTCGGGTCACCGGCGCCGCGCTTAGTTTCGACCACCGCTGTTTCCCTAGGCTGGTAGCCTTCCTTCTGGAAGAAGTCTTCGGCCTGCTCCATTGTCATGTTGCCGGTGTGCATCTCAATGCCGACGATGAAGCGCGCATCGCGCAGCAGCGCGTCCTGCAACTGGCCCAGCCGCAATAGTTTTGATTCGCGCTCGTCTTTCGCTCCCGCGCCGGGCTGGCCGTAGCCCTCGTCGAGCATCATCTGCTCGCAGTAGTGCGCCCAGCCTTCAACGTCGGTGTTGGCGCCGAGGATTTTGCGCACTTTGCTGGGGGCTTGCGGCAGCCACAGAAACTGCACGTAGTGTCCCGGATAAGCCTCGTGCACCGCGGTCGAGATGACCGTACCGATGTTGAAGGAGTGCATGTAGCCTTCAACTTCTGCCGGCGTCATGGATGGGTCGGGAAGCGTGACGTTGAAGTAGGATTCGGTGGCGTGGGTCTCGAACGGGCCGGCAGTGTCCATGCTGGCAAAAGTGGTGGCGCGCATAAAGGGCGGAGTCTCTTCGACGATGGGGCGAACATCGGACGGGATGGTGACGATGTGGTGCTCGCGAATGAAGCCGACGAGATTGGTGAACGTTGCGCGGAAGGCATCGAGAAGCTGACCGGGAGCGGGGTGATCTTCGCCCAACTCTTCAAGGACCTCACCGGGGTTCTTTTCGGGATCGAGCTCGGCAGCGACTTGCTTGAAGTGGTCCTGATTCTTGCGCAGATCGGCCCAGCCGATTTGGAGCAGCTTGCCGAGAGGCAGATCGACCATTTCGTCGTACTGAAGTTTTTTCTGGAAGGTGTTGGCGCCGATGCGGAAGTCGCCGTTTGAGCGCGCGAGCACGTCGGTTTTGAGCCAGCGCAGATATTCGTTGAGAGCGGAGACCACGGCTGCGTTGGTCGAGGCGAATTCGGCTTTCAGAGCCGGGTCGTCGGCGTCGGCGAAGGCCTGCGGCACGTCGTGTTGAAAGAAGGTGATAATGTCCGGCAATTGCTCGATGGCGATCTCGGTGAAGACGTGCGGTGGGTTGTGGAGATTTGCGCGCGCGGCGGCGAGAAGGACAGGCATTTGCTTTTCGCGGGCCACGAGCGAGCGGAGGCGGTCGTTGGGCGGCGCGAATTTGCGCTCCATCAAGACGAAGGCGGCGTTGGCGCAGGTGCTCGAATAGGTGTCCGCGTTGTTCTCCCACGGGCGGATGGTTTCGAGGGTGAGAAGTTGCGAGCGGATGTTGTTCAGAACCATCTCGCGGTCGGAACGTGGCACGAAATCGGCCCGCGCGTCATCGGGGACGATGGCTTCGATCTGCTGCTCAAAGCTTTTCAGCGCGGCGATTTCCGCGTCGACAGCGGGGCGGGAAAAGTCTTCTAGCTGGGCGTCGTACTGGTGGAGGCCGACCATCGTTCCGGTGGACGGAGCGTAGTGGAAGTAAACCTGGTCGAGGTAATCGTCACTGACTTTGGCGAACTGCTGCTTCCAGTCGGGGGTTGCGGCGCGGGCTGCCATCGATGTCGACATAAAAGCTCCTGCCAAAGCCAAGCTCATCGCTCGATTCAAAAGCATGATCCATCTCCATGGCGCGGCGTTTCAATCAAGCGTTCACTGGCGCCGGCGCCAGATTTACCAATAATTCCCGAATTTCGAGCAGAACATCATCGGGGCGAGTGGCGCGCAGCGGAAACTTGAGCAGGCCCTGTGGCGTAAATTGCGCGCCGCGCTTTGCATTGCGCGATACCAGTTGCATGAGGTGGGCCGGATCCACGGCCGCATTTTCCATGAAGCGGATCTGAAGCTCGCCTCGCTTGCGGTCGACCTGCGCGATGCCGATGCGCTCGCACTCGAGGCGGAGCATGGCGGCCTCAAGCAGATAGACGGTGGCGTCGGGCGGCGCGCCATAGCGGTCTTCCATCTCGGCGCGAACTTCGTTGACAGCGGCTTCGGTGGTGGCGCCAGCAATTTTCTTGTAAAGGCGCAGGCGCTGATTTTCTTCCGGCACGTAGCTTTCGTCGATGCGCAGCGCGATGCCGAGATTCAGGGCCGTGGCGGGACGCTCCTCGCTGGCTTCGCCCTTCATCTCCTTGACGGCGGCCTCGAGCATGGACGTGTAGAGCTCGAATCCGACTGCCTCAATGTGGCCGCTCTGCTCGCCGCCGAGCATATTGCCTGCGCCGCGCAATTCCAAGTCGAGTGCAGCGATTTTGAATCCCGCGCCCAGGTCGCTGAATTCCTTGAGCGCGGCGAGACGGCGGCGCGCGATTTCAGTCAGCTCGTTCTCGGGCGGAATGAGCAGGTACGCGTAGGCACGGCGGTTGGAGCGCCCGACTCGCCCGCGCAACTGATAAAGCTCGCTGAGGCCGTGGCGTTCGGCGCGGTTGATGAGGATGGTATTCGCGAGAGGGATGTCGAGACCGTTTTCGATGATCGTAGTGGCGACGAGCACGTCGAACTCATGGCGCATGAAAGCGAGCATGACCTTCTCCAGATCGTTTTCGCCCATCTGGCCATGCGCGACAGTGACGCGCGCCGCGGGCACGAGCTCCTGAATGCGCGCGGCAATTTCGTAGATGGATTCCACGCGATTGTGCACGAAGAACACCTGGCCGCCGCGCTCCAGTTCGACCTCAATGGCCGAACGCACGATCTTTTCATCGAAGCGAGCGACGACTGTCTGAATAGCCATGCGATCTTTGGGCGGAGTCTCGATGATGCTCATGTCGCGCAGGCCGACGAGCGACATGTGGAGCGTGCGCGGGATGGGCGTAGCGCTCATGGCCAGCACGTCAATTTGCTTTCTTAGTTGCTTGAGGCGCTCCTTGTGGCGCACGCCGAAGCGCTGCTCCTCGTCGACGATGAGCAGGCCGAGATCCTGAAACTTGATGTCTTTCGAAAGCAGGCGATGCGTGCCGATGAGAATGTCGACGCGGCCGGTGGAGACGCGCTCGATGATGTCCTTCTGCTCCTTCGCGGTGCGGAAGCGGGAGATCATCTCGATGTGAATGGGGAATTGTGCGAAGCGCTGCTTGAAGGTCTCGAAGTGCTGGAAGCTGAGGACTGTTGTGGGAGTGAGGACGGCGACCTGCTTGCCGTCCTGCACGGCCTTGAAGGCGGCGCGCATGGCCACTTCGGTTTTGCCGTAGCCGACGTCACCGCACAAGAGGCGGTCCATCGGCGTGGGCGATTCCATGTCTTCCTTCACGGCGCGAATGGCGGTGATCTGATCGTCGGTCTCGGTGTAGTCGAAGGAGTCTTCAAACTCGCGCTGGAACTCGTTGTCGAGCGAGAAGGCGTTGCCCTCGACGGTGCGGCGCTCGGCGTAGAGCTTGAGCAACTCGGCGGCCATATCCTGCATGGCCTTGCGCACGCGCGCTTTGGTCTTGGTCCATTGCTGCGTGCCAAGCCTGCTGAGCACCGGCGCGGGCCCGGTGTCGGTGGAGCGATATTTCTGGATGAGGTCAAGGCGAGTGAGAGGGACGTAAAGCTTGGCGCCTTCGGCGAACTCGAGGATCATGAACTCGATGGAGAGGCCGTCCTGCTCAATCTCTTTGAGGCCTTGGTACTGGGCGATGCCATGCTCGACGTGGACCACGTAGTCGCCGACGCCGAGATCGCGGAAGTCCGAGACGAAGGCCGCGGTCTTTGATTTTTTCGGAATCGGCCGAGCAGCGACGTCGGCTTCATCGGAGAGATCGTTGGCGCCGAAGACGATGAGGTTGGCTTCGGCAAACATGACGCCTGAGGCGATGGGCGAACGAACGATGACCGGCACGCGCAGATCGCCAGCCATGTAGCTGGCTTCTTCAAGCATCATGTCGCTGCCGGTTTTTGGAACGCGGCTACCGAGACGGTAAGGAACCTGATAGTCGCGGAGGACAGTGGCGAGGCGCTCCACGTCGCCCTGATGGGCAGCGGCAAGTACGATGCGAGTTTCCGCAACCATGAGAGCTTTCAATTGCTCGGTGAGCGCGGGAATGGAGCCGTGGAAACGCAGAGTCGGCCGCGTGGGCAGCTCGATCTCGCCGAGCGTCGCGTCGTCCTCGAGCACGTCGATGGCGCCGAGTTGATCGAGATCGAGGCCCATGTGGGCACCGAGCGACGCCTGAAGAACTTCGGGGCGAAGATAGATATCTTCAGGCCGGACTAGCGAACCAATTCCGGAACGCTCGTGGCGCAACTCGACTTTGTTCCACCAGCGGTCAATCTGATTGCGGACCATGGCCGGCTCATCAACAAAGAGCGCGCATCGCGGCAGGAGTGTGA
>CAYOVE010000146.1:0-8399 GCA_964407295.1 uncultured Occallatibacter sp. | reverse complement strand
CTGGGCCAGAACGTAAACAGCTACCGCGACCCGGAAGGGAAGTCGAGCTTCGCTGAGTTGCTCGCGGCAGTGGGCGAGGTGGGCGGCATCCGGCGCGTGCGCTTCACCACCAGCCATCCACGGGACTTTACGCGGGACATTGTGGAAGCCATCGACCGCGTTCCAACGCTTTGCGACCACGTGCATCTGCCCGTGCAGTCGGGGTCAGCAAGAGTTCTCAAGCAGATGGCCCGGGAGTACACACCGGAGTGGTACCTGGAGCGGATTGCATGGATCAGGGCTGCGCGGCGGCCCATCTCGCTCTCGACCGACATTATTGTGGGCTTTCCCGGCGAGACCGACGACGACTTTATCCAGACCATGAATCTGCTGGCCCAGGTCGAGTACGATTGCGTCTTCGCTTTCAAATATTCGGCGCGCCCTAATACCCCTTCGCTGGTCATGATCGACACGGTGCCCGAAGAAGAAAAGGCCAAGCGGCTTCAAGTGCTGCTTGAACGGCAGAGGGAGATCCAGAGGGCCAATTATTCCAAGCAGATCGGGGAGATTCTTGAGGTGATGGTGGAAGGTGCGAATCCGGACCGCGGACAGATTTCCGCGCGCAGCACACAGAACAAACCAGTGAATATAACCTGGACACAGCCCATAGCGCCCGCGCCAGGCAGCTATCTGCAAGTTCGCATCACGGGGGCGTATCCTAACAGTTTGGTTGGCGAAGCGGTCTAAAAAGCAGGGAACGAGGGAGCAGCGGAACCTGAGTCAAGAATGCCTGATCGAAGAGCGGGCCGGTTAACCAGGGATCAGGGAAAGAGGGAACGGATGGATATCGAGGTTCGAATTCGCGGGCTGATGATGGATCCCTCCACCAATATGCCGATTGTGGTGTTGAAGGATGTTGGGTCTGAGGCGGTCATTCCCATCTGGGTCGGTATCTTTGAGGCCAACGCGATCGCTCTTGAAATCGAGAAGATGACGGCCGCTCGGCCCATGACTCACGATCTGACTCGCAATCTGGTTCAACACTTGAATGGCGAGCTGGAACGTGTAGTGATTACAGAGCTTAAAGACGATACGTTTTATGCGGTCTTGTGGCTTAGGCAGGGAGGCGAACAGTTGGCCGTGGATGCCAGGCCGTCCGACGCCATTGCTTTGGCGCTGCGTGCCGACTGCCCGATCTTTGTTGCCGATAAGGTGATGGAGAGCGCCAAGCTGAACACCAGCGGGCCGCCCGAAGGACCGACAGCCGAGCAACTGCGCGGATGGCTCGAGGGCCTGAACGACGAAGACCTCGGCCGCTACAAGATGTAAGTCGTGGAATCCCTAGAGCAAAGCAGAAGCGCTCGCCAGTGCGGGCCCGTTCTCGTGCTCCGCACCGAAAGCGCGCCGCAAAATCTCAGCTCCCACAAACCGAGACATCGTCAGGGAAGGTGGGAGAAGGCAACCGCTATGAGCGCATTGAGGGGCATAGAGTTAGGGGCGGAAGCTTTGTGGATAACTTTAGTTAACAGAATATCTGTTATCGGACATGAGTTATCCGCAGATTAGTTACGGATTTCCACCAATAATCCCTCAACCTCTGCTTTTTGCGCGGCCGTGAGAGGCAAAATCGGCGACCTCGGGTGGCCTCCGTAGTAGCCGTTGAAGTCGCAGGCGTACTTGATGCCCGCCAAGCCCATCGCCCCGATAATTCCAGTCCCCGCGGCGAGGATCCGCTGTTGCTTCTCTTCTGCAAGTTTGGCGTCGTGGTCTTTCCAGGCGAGGTAAATCTCCTGGGTAACCTGCGGGGCAAATGTGGCAAAGGCAACGATGGCGCCGGAAGCGCCAGCCTCGAGCGAAGCGAAAATCGAACGTTCCGAGCCCGTGAGAACCTGAAAACCCACTTCCCGGCTTCGGGTTTTAAGGGGGACGGCAGGTGGCGCGGACGCAACGGCCAAACCGCCGGCGAGGTCGCTGGCCGAGACATAGGTCGAGTCGCCGGCCGTCTGTGGGGCCATCATCATCCGCTTCGTGGCTGCCTCAAAAACCTGCGTAACCGGGACGCTTCGCCGGGGCGCGCCCTGGGTGGCAACGACGGTCTCGCGAATCCGGCCCACATTGCCGCTTGAATCCTTGATGCCGATGATGTTCGGGTGTTGGGCAAGCTCGGCGATCAACTCGACCGTCATCTCGGTTGGGACGAACTTGGGAATGGAGTACAACACAACCGGAAGCGCCGAGCGGTCAGCAATGCTGCGGAAATAATGAAGAATGGCGGCTGGTGACACTTGCCCGCGATAGTAGCTGGGCGGTCGGACAAGGACAGCGTCGTAATTGAGACTGGCTGCGAACTCTGCCAGCTCTAGGGTCGCGCGAACACTTTCGCGCCCCACACCGGCAATGAGCACCTTCTCCGGCGCGGTGGCTTCGGCGCTAGCGCGAAGAACGTCGCGTGTCTCTTCATCGTTGAGGGCGACGGCCTCGCCCGTCGAGCCCAGGACCACGATTCCCGCCAGAAGGCTCCGCGAGTAACGCGCCATGTTGGCTTCGATTTTCCTGAAGTAAACGCGCTCGTCCGCGTAAAACGGCGTGGTGACCGGGGCGAAGATGCCTTCGAGAAGCATGGTTTCATTGTAGAGCCCGTCGTGGAGCGATAGCGCTCAGTTCCCTGTCACGGCGTGGTTTCGATTGGCGATGAAAACCATGCCGGTGTATGTTGGAGTTCACACAACAAACGAACCGCGCTCAAGGCAAGGATCGGCAATCGAATAAGAAGGGGCGCCGAATCATGGAATCTTCGTCGTTCCACAGTGGACAGATGACCCGGAAGACGCCATCACTCGCTCGCCAGGCGCTGTCATTCTTTCTGCATACGCTTGTTGCGCTCGTTTCCTGGATTGCATTGATGCTCGTCGGCTATGCGATGAATCCCGTGGGCATCTCGCAGAGTGTGATTTTGGTCTTGTCGATGGCGGTGCCGCTCGTCGTCGGACTGATTGTCGCTCGAATTCACCCGAGCGAGATGGCGACCGCCGTGTGGCTGCTGGGACTTATCTGGGCGATGATCGTCGGCCTTTACGTTCTCGATCTGCCCACCGGGCCGGGACGCTGCTTTCAATGCGGCGCGATGGATAAGCTTTCGCGAACCTTTTTCAGCCTGCCTGACGCAAGCGGCCTGATGGATGACGATGGTCCATTTATCGGCACGTGGCCGGCTGCGGCGCTGGTTGGCTATTCGATTGGCGCGTGGCTCGGGATGCGGCGACGCGCGGAATCATAGAGCCGAGAATTCCACTAGGAAATCTTTTTCGCTCGCTTCGCGGGCTGCTATCGTCCGTTGGCCGAATGCAACGCCTGCAGCGCATACACGTTCACTGAATGCTTCTGCATGGAGGCGATTCCCTCGGCGGCGGCCTGCGCGGCGGCCAGCGTAGTAATGGTTGGAACGCGCTTGAGAACCGCGGCGCGGCGAATGGCTTTCTCATCGAAGATTGCGTCCTGGCCGCGCGGAGTATTGACGATCAGCTGGATGCGCCCTTCCTTAATAAGGTCGACGGCGTTCGGCCGGCCCTCCTCGACTTTGAAAACGCGCTCGACGATCAGGCCTGCGCCTTCGAGCACGTTGGCCGTGCCCTCGGTTGCGACAATCTTGAAGCCGAGATCGGTGTAGCGGCGGGCAAGCGGGATCACGGCCTGCTTATCGTGATCGTTGACGGTGAAGAATACCGTGCCCCCGGTTGGCAGCAACTGGCCCGCCGAAAGCTGCGCCTTGGCAAACGCCTCGCCAAAGGTAGACGCAACGCCCATCACCTCGCCGGTCGACTTCATCTCCGGGCCAAGAACCGTATCGACGCCGGCAAATTTCGACCATGGGAAGACGGGCGACTTGACGTAGTAGTAGTTACCTGTTCCGAGATCCTTGCCGGATTGGAGCTCATCCGGCAGCAGCTCCGACAGCTTGCGGCCGGTCATGAGACGCGCGGCGATTTTGGCCAGCGGTATGCCCGTGGCCTTCGAAACGTAGGGAACGGTGCGCGAGGCGCGGGGATTCACCTCGATCACGTAGACGTGGTCGTTGCCCTGTTCGTCGCGCTGAATGGCAAACTGCAAATTGACCAGGCCGACGACCTTGAGCGCCAACGCCAGCTTGCGCGTGTAGACGCGCAGAGTCTCAAGCGTCGACTCGCTGATGCCAACGGCCGGCAAAACGCACGATGAGTCGCCGGAGTGAATGCCGGCCTCCTCAATGTGCTGCATGATGCCCGCGATCAGAACGTCTTTCGAGTCGCAGAGCGCGTCCACGTCGACTTCAATGGCGTTCTCAAGGAAGTGATCGATCAGAACGGGCCGCTCCTGCGAGTACTCAACCGCCTGACGCATGTAGCGCGTAACAGCCTCAGCGTCGTACGCAATCACCATCGCGCGACCGCCGAGCACATAGCTGGGACGAACGAGAACGGGATAGCCGATTCTTTCTCCGACGGCGAGTGCTTCTTCCACGCTGGTCGCTGTTCCTCCGCGCGGCTGTGGAATGTTCAAATCCTCAAGCAGCTTGCCAAACTGTTTGCGGTCTTCCGCCAGGTCAATCGATTCCGGAGAGGTGCCGATGATGGGCACGCCTGCTGCTCGCAGGCGCTGCGCCAGGTTCAGGGGCGTCTGTCCGCCAAACTGCACAATCATGCCGATCTTTGCGCCGGATTGTGCCTCGTGCTGGTAGATGGCCAGTACGTCTTCAAGAACCAACGGCTCAAAGTAGAGCCGGTCGCTGGTGTCGTAGTCGGTGGAGACGGTCTCAGGGTTGCAGTTGACCATGATGGTCTCGTAGCCGTCGTCCTTGAGCGCGAAAGCCGCGTGACAGCAGCAGTAATCGAACTCGATGCCCTGGCCGATGCGATTGGGGCCGGAACCGAGAATGATGATCTTGGGCTTCGAAGTCGGCGGCGCTTCGTCTTCTTCCTCGTACGTTGAGTAGAGGTAGGGCGTCATCGATTCGAATTCGGCGGCGCAGGTATCGACGAGTTTGAACACGGGGCGGATGCCATGCCCCTCGCGCAGTTCCCTCACCTGCTGGATGCCCGCGTGTCCCGCCAGCTTCCATTCCGTCGCAATGCGCTCGTCGCTCAGGCCGAGGCGCTTGAGATGTCTCAGGTCCTCTGCGCTGATCTCCCCTGGAGTCGTTTTTGCGATCGCCTGCTGCGCCAGCGTGATCTCACGCATTTGATGCAGGAACCACGGATCCATCTTGGTGAGGCGCGCAACTTCGCGCACGCTCAGGCCGCGCTCGAAGGCGTAGCGGATGTAGCCCAGGCGCTCGGGGCGCGGCGTAACCAGCATCTGCGTCAGGCGGCGCGGCTCCAGCACTTCAGCGCCGGTCTTCTTGCCGGTTTCAAGCGACCGCCAAGCCTTCATCAGCGACTCTTTGAAGGTGCGGCCGATGGCCATCACTTCGCCGACGGACTTCATCTGAGGGCCCAGCGTTTCGTCTGCGCCGGGAAACTTTTCGAACTGCCACTTGGGAATTTTGACGACTACGTAGTCGATGGTCGGCTCGAAGCATGCGGGCGTTTTGCGCGTAATGTCGTTGGGAATTTCGTCGAGCGTGTAGCCGACGGCGAGCTTGGCCGCGATCTTGGCGATGGGAAAGCCGGTGGCTTTGGACGCGAGGGCCGACGAGCGCGAGACGCGCGGGTTCATCTCAATGACCGTCATGCGGCCGTCCTGCGGATTCACCGCAAACTGCACATTCGATCCGCCGGTCTCGACGCCAATCTCACGCATCACGGCGATGGCAGCGTCGCGCATCTTCTGGTATTCGCGATCGGTGAGCGTCTGCGCGGGCGCAACCGTGATGGAGTCGCCCGTGTGCACGCCCATGGGGTCAAAATTCTCAATGGAGCAAATAATGATGACGTTGTCGGCGAGGTCCCTCATCACTTCGAGCTCGAACTCCTTCCAGCCGAGCACGCTTTCTTCAAGCAGACATTCGTGGACGGGTGAAAGATCCAGGCCGCGGGCAAGCAGCTCCATCAGCTCTTCGCGGTTGAAGGCAATGCCGCCGCCTGTGCCGCCAAGAGTGAAGCTGGGACGAATAAGAACCGGAAAACCAAGTTTGCTTGAGAATTCGAGGCCGTCGCGCAGGTTGTTCACCAGCGCGGAACGCGGAACGTCAAGGCCGATGCGGATCATCGCATCCTTGAAGAGCAGGCGGTCTTCGGCCTTCTTGATGGCTTCGAGCTTGGCGCCGATCAGCTCCACGTTGTAGCGGTCGAGAACGCCAGTGTCGGCGAGATCGACGGCGAGATTCAGAGCCGTCTGGCCCCCGACGGTGGGCAGCAATGCGAACTTGCCATGGCCCGGGTTGGCCGTAAGCATCTCGGTTTCGATGCGAATGATCTCTTCTACATATTCATGAGTCAGCGGTTCGATGTACGTGCGGTCCGCGAGCTCGGGATCGGTCATGATGGTGGCCGGGTTCGAATTGACCAGCACCACCTCGTAGCCCTCCTGCTTGAGGGCCTTGCAGGCCTGCGTGCCGGAATAGTCGAACTCGGCCGACTGGCCGATGACGATGGGGCCGGAGCCGATCACCAGGATTTTCTGAATGTCATTTCTGCGTGGCATTTTCTTTTGTTATTTCCCG
Source organism: uncultured Occallatibacter sp. (assembly GCA_964407295.1). Taxonomy (GTDB): domain Bacteria; phylum Acidobacteriota; class Terriglobia; order Terriglobales; family Acidobacteriaceae; genus Telmatobacter. Next base: position 1,783 of record CAYOVE010000146.1, on the reverse strand, counting down.
TCTCTCAAGAATACTGGGGCCGCAATTGTGCTTTGAAGGGGCACGGCTTCAGCCGTGCCGATTGGAGCTATGTCCGAAGCTGGCTTTAGCCACTGAGGGATGGGGTCGAGCTTCCAGCCCGGATACGCTGATGAGAATTTGTATTCCTCGGGTCGGTCGCAAAGCCGGCGCTTCACGGGATTGAGATGAACGTAATGCACATGCTTCTCGAAGTCCTCGCAACTGCGAATCCTGTGATCGGAAAAGCCTCGCTGCCATATCTCCGCGTTCGATCCGAGCTCTTTCCTTGCCCGAAAGGAAAAGCCGCCTTTCACCAACTGCAGCGCGTTTTCGAGCGCCTTTAGCGGTGAGATCAGGAGATGAAAGTGGTCGGGCATCAGAACAAATTCATGGAGTAAATAGGCGTCGCCGCGATACGACAGGAGTGTTTGAAAGAAAAGTCTTGCCCAAGGCTCCGCGCGAAACAGGGGGCGAGGTTCCCATGTCTGAGACGTCACGAAATACGTCTGCGAGTTGTTGGTGGCGTGCTCGCGTGCAGGCTTCAAAAACTTCCCTCAGCGGCTAAAGCCGCGGTCCTCTTCAATCTTCTTCGGCACGACTGAAGTCGTGCCCCTTCAAAACATAACCGCCCGGAGCCGATCACCAGGATTTTCTGAATGTCATTTCTGCGTGGCATAAGTTCTGCATTTCCTAGCGCGTATTTTCCTGGACTGCCTTCTTAAACTGTCTGTGACTCGTTGAAATAAACGTGCACGCATCTGTAGTCGATCCAACATCGAGGATCATCCACAGATGGGCCGGCTTAAGTGCTCGAACCAAATCGATTCCTACATCGACTCGAACGAAGCCTGGAGTAAAACCGCGAGCGTTCACGTTCAAATCATATGTTCCGGGAGTCGCTGCGATGAAGAATCCGCCCGCTTCGTCCGTCTTGGTGCTGGCGACGACTTGGCCGCCATTCTTCAGGTTCACGTCGGCACCAGATATGGCCTCTCCCATCCGGTCGAAGACCGCACCCCCCGCCCTCGAAACCCGGATTGTCGGATAAACACACTGAGCCCCACATGTCGCGGAGACTTGGATAAGAAGTGCGATCGGCACCAAAACACCAAACAAGTGCTTTATCCCCAAAAAACAGCGGAGCCAAATGCCCCGCTGTTTTGAAATCCCAAAAATGTTGTGAGTCGCGGTCTTCATCCCTTCCACTCCTCCATCATCTGCCGGAAATCGCGAAACAGATAATGCGAATCGTGCGGGCCGGGCGCGGCTTCGGGGTGGTATTGCACGCTGAAGAGCGGCAGCGTCTTGTGGCGCAGGCCTTCGAGCGTCTGGTCGTTCAGGTCAACGTGCGTCAGCTCGACCTCGTTGGCGTTGATCGAGTCGGGATCGACGGCGAAGTTGTGGTTGTGTGCGGTGATTTCGACCTTGCCGGTGGCGTTGTTTTTCACCGGATGATTGCCGCCGTGATGGCCAAATTTGAGCTTGTAGGTGCGTCCCCCGAGAGCCAGGCCGCAGAGCTGGTGGCCAAGGCAGATCCCAAAAATAGGCACACGCCCCATTAGCCCGCGGATGGCGCGGACGGCGTAATCGACCGGCTCGGGGTCGCCGGGACCGTTCGAAAGGAAAACGCCATCGGGCTTGAGCGCCAGAACATCCTCGGCTATGGTTTCCGCAGGAACGACGGTCACGCGGCATCCATCACGCGTCAACATCCTTAAAATGTTTTGTTTAATGCCAAAATCATAAGCTATTACATTAAGAATTGGCTTCCTTGCCTGTTCCT
>CAYOVE010000145.1:0-8447 GCA_964407295.1 uncultured Occallatibacter sp. | reverse complement strand
CCAGCCGGCCCACAACCTTCATCATGTCCGGTGTCGCAATCAGCGCGTCGAAGGCAGTCCAGTTTTCTTTCTGGATCTTCTCCACCATCTCCTCGCCGCCCACAAAGTCCGCGCCCGCTTCCTGCGCTTCCTTCTGCCGGTCGCCCGTAGCGATCACGGCCACCGTCTTGGTCTTGCCCAATCCATGAGGCAGCACAACTGTTCCGCGAACCATCTGGTCTGCATGGCGTGTATCCACGCCAAGACGCATCGTCAGATCGACGGTCTCGTCGAACTTCGCATATTTCACTTGCTTCAGGAGATTCACTGCTTCAGGCAGCGGATACGCCGGCTTGTTCACAGCGGCGCGCGCCTTCACAATATTCTTGCCAGTTGCCATCGTTCCCTCGTCTCCCACCGCCCTTACCAGCCCGCCTTTGGCGGGAACCCCTTCATCCAGTCGCGGCAGCCTTCCAAAACTCTGCCACCCCGCAGGGGTCTAAGAACCGTGGTGCAGTTGACAGCGCAGGGCTTCCCCTACGCGTATCCACTAATGGTAGCGAATCTGCCCTGGAATTGCAAACTATGGCCCAGATTCTCAACACAGTATACGGGCATTGACAGAACGCCCCAACCCTATGTAGACTTCAAGAGTATGGGAACGATTGCCAAGCCTCCGAGAATTACAGGCCCAACTCTAAAGGTCATTGCACAACTGATGACTGCCCCCGCAATGGGAATCGCCGGTGCCGACATTTCGAAGGAGACAGGTATCGCATCGGGCACGCTCTATCCGATCCTCTTCCGACTCGAGCAAACGAAATGGACTACGAGCGAATGGGAAAACATTGACCCCTCCGAAGCTGGGCGACCACGGAAACGCCTCTATATGCTCACTCCACTAGGTCATAGAGAGAGTAAATCGGTGTTCGACTCCCTGATGCCGAGTAACGGGAGGATTGCATGGCAATCCTAGTTCCCCTCGCTCTTGCCGTCGTCGGAATATTGATCGCTGACGAAATCAAGGCCTGGTTGCCGACCATCACCGAATGGCTTCTCAACTTTGCTGTGAAAAGCCTGCCCGAGGCGGAGCGCGAAAGATGCTTGGAGGAGTGGTCCGCCGACCTTCAGAGTTTTCCCGAGGGTGCCGTAAAGTGCCTCCGGGCTTTCGACCTATCGCGAGCGAGCATGAGGATCCGTTGGTCAATCCTCAGAGGCAACATTGCGAGACAGGCGATCTGGCATCTCAGGGGTTGGTATCTGCGCATTTGGTTCTTTCTGTTGCTAAAGACCATTAGCCGACTGCATTCACGGCTCAAAGTCTTCTCGGCTCGGAGGGGGCTCAAGGAAGGAAGTGTTCTAAGTGAGGATGCCTCAAGGGCCTTCGTAAACGAGCATGCGCGTATGGAAATACTAATTCTCAAGAAATCGGTAACAACCCTCGAAAAGTTCTCAAGGAAGAGCTGACCTATCGAGTGGCTCTGGTGCCCTGCTCCAAACCAACCTCGAACCTGGGGGCGCCGTAGAGACGGCAGTCGCCCAGCGTTCACGCTGCACCGATCACCCTTCACAAGTAAACTAGACTCAGGACCCTGTCCCCATCGGATTACAAACTTTGCATCCTCTCCTCGATCATCTCAATCCCGAACAACGCGCCGCTGTCGAGGCCGCCGAAGGCCCCCTGCTCATCCTCGCCGGCGCCGGCTCCGGTAAAACTCGCGTCATCACCCATCGCATCGCCTGGCTCATCCAGGAGAAAAACATCGCTCCCGACTCCATCCTCGCCGTCACCTTCACCAATAAAGCCGCCGGCGAAATGGGCGAGCGCGTCAACGAGCTGCTCGGTCACTCCTCGCTCACCAAACCTCTCATCGCAACCTTCCATTCCTTCTGCGTGCGCATCCTTCGCCGCGACGTCGAAGCCCTGAGAATTAACGGCCAGGGCCTCACCCGCTCGTTCACCATCTTCGATGAGAACGATCAGTCGGCGCTGGTCAAGCAGATCATGAAACGCATGGGCCTCGACACCAAGCAGCTCACCCCGCGCACCGTGCAGAGCCGCATCTCCTGGGCCAAAAATCACATGGTCGATCCGCAGGACTTTTTCCTCGGCTCCAAAGACCCCACCAGCGAACGCGTCGCCCACATCTTCCGCGCCTATCAGGACGAGCTCCGCAAAAACAACGCCGTCGACTTCGACGACCTGCTCCTCGAAGCCGTCCGCCTGCTTAAATCTTCCGCCGAAGTCCGCGAGCGCTACCAGCGCCGCTATCAATATGTGTTGGTCGACGAGTACCAGGACACCAACCGTCCGCAATACGAGCTCATGAAGCTCCTCGCCGGCGAGCACAAAAACGTCTGCGCTGTCGGCGACGAGGATCAGAGCATCTATTCCTGGCGCGGCGCCGACATTCGCAACATCCTCGAGTTCGAGAAAGACTTTCCCAACGCCCGCATCGTACGGCTCGAGCAGAACTACCGGTCGACACAGATTATTTTGGAAGCCGCCGGCGCCGTCGTCGCCAACAATATTCGCCGCAAGGGCAAGAAGCTCTGGACCGAGCGCCAGGGCGGCTCGCTCATCGGCTACTACGAAGCGCCCGACGGCGAAAACGAAGCCCTCTTCATCGCCGACAAGATTCAGGCATTCCTCCGATCAATGAGCTCCTCCGAAGCACAAGACCGCGGAGCGGCCGCCGTGCTCTATCGCACCAACTCGCAGTCGCGTCTCGTTGAAGAAGCCCTCCGCCGCTACAACATCAGCTACACCATGGTCGGCGGATTCAGCTTTTACGAGCGCGCCGAGATCAAGGACCTGCTCGGCTACCTCCGCCTCATCCGCAATCCTCACGACTCCATGGCCCTCCAGCGCGTCATCAACACGCCGGCTCGCGGCATCGGCAAAACAACCCTCGAAACTCTGGAACGCCTCGCGCTTGAAACCAGCCGCTCCACATGGGACGCATCCGCCGCGGCCATCGCCAATCGCCTCATACCCACGCGCGCGCTCATGGCTCTCGAATCCTTCCGTCAACTGATTCTCGACGCGCAGGCCATGATGGATCCCGACTTCGCCGGCAAGCTCGCCACCGATGTTGCCGAGTCTCGCGCCGCCGATTCTGACACCGGCTTCGGATTCGGCGCTGCCGCCACAGATTCCGATACGACCCAGTCAGACACTTCTGAGACCCACCCCTCCGGCAATGAGAATCAGATGCCACTTCTCGACGCCAGCCACTTCTCTCCCACTCCCGGCAAGAACACCGAAACTTCAAACGGGCAAGAAGTGTCAGGGCACAACTTCAGTAATTCCGAATCAAAAAGGCAAGAAGTGTCAGGGCACGACTTCAGTCGTGCCGAAAGAAGTCCTCAACTTGATTCAGGGGCTTTAGCCCCTGAGGGACAGAACTCTACCCACGAATCCGGTCCAAAACCAGAACAGCCCGAAGGGCCATTCCGCTCTCCCGGCGACTCTGCTACCCTCCCCGAGCTCATCCGCTTCATCATCGATCGCTCGGGCTACATCAAAGCGCTCGAAACCGAGGGCACGCCCGAGGCCTTCAGCCGCATTGAGAATCTGAAGGAACTGGCCAACGCCGCGCACGACGCCGAGGAGCGCGGAGAAACTCTTGCCGAATTCCTCGACCACGCGGCTCTCGCTTCTGACACCGACAAATTCGATCCCAACGCCCGCGTCACGCTCATGACACTCCACGCCGCCAAGGGCCTCGAATTCCCCCTGGTCTTTCTCGCCGGCCTCGAGGAGGGTCTCTTCCCGCACTCGCGCACGCTCTCCAGCCCTGAAGAACTTGAAGAGGAACGCCGCCTCTGCTACGTCGGCATGACCCGCGCCATGAACACGCTCATTCTCACCCGCGCGCACTATCGCCGCCGCTACGGCGCCGACGTGCCCGAGGCCAGCGTCCCTTCGCGCTTCCTTGAGGAAGTTCCTCCGCAGCTCATCGAAAATCTCGGCAACCGAAATCCCGGCTGGTCCACTCCCGCATACAGCTCAGGCCGAAGCTTTCAGCGCGCCGGCTCCGAACCCGCGCACTTCAACTATGAAGATGAAAGCCAGGAGATCCCCCACGCCGCCGCGCCATCCCGCCTCAGCTCTGCTCCAAAAGATAAGAGCGTGCGAACGCCGCAAGCACCCGAGCGCAGCGTCGACAACATCGCCCGCTTCTTTGCTGGAAAATCCGGCGCGGCCCGACCCGGCTCCTTCGCCCGTCCCACCATGGACATCCCCGCCACCAACGGTGCATCCGGCCTCAGAAAAGGCCAGCGCGTCATGCACTCAAAATATGGTGAAGGAACCGTGCTTCAGCGCGAAGGTGACGGCGAAGACGCCAAGCTCACCGTGCTCTTCGTCCACCACGGCATGAAAAAGCTGATGGAAAAATTCGCCAACCTGCGCAAGCTCTGATCCGCATAAAATAGCAGATCGTCCTAAGCGAGTTGACGGACCTGTATTTGCCCTTCGCCCAATCGCTCGCCTGTACCGCTGGCGTTCCGCCGGCTGTCGTGCGGGCGTCCTCGCCCGCACATGCCAGCCGCTCATCCCTGCGTCTTTTTCAGCTCCGCCATATCGAACAACGCGTCCACCTTTTCCATCGTTTCCAGGCTCTCCACGGTTGCGTCAAAAAAGCTCTCGCGCAAACCCCGCCGCAGTTGCTCATGTTTCGAATTGCTGCTGGCAAACCCCGGCGTAAAGTACGCCTTGAATCCTTCGATGTCTCGACCATAAGTGATCGGCGCTTTGGCTGTGTAACCAAGAAATCCCGCCACAAAGTGCAACGCTTCCTGAGCCTTCGGCGTTTTCAGCTCGCGCTCCAAATCCATCTTGCCGAAGAACCCGGCCTTGATGACGATATTCTTCGTCGACCGGTTCATCCGCGCCTGCAACAAGGCCTGCACCAGGAAATCCTCGTCTGTCTCGTCGAATCTTGGGTCGTGCAAAACTTTGTTTTGCCGCAGATAATCCCGAAAAAATGTCACCGGATTCCTTCCTTCTCGTTCGCGCACTCGCCTGGCGTGTGTGATCTTTCTTCGACTAACGGCTTACCGCCGGCTTTGACTCTCCAGCCTCGTGATCCCGCCGCCGCTCCGGCTCAGCCTCATATGTATGTGCTTTGCCTGACACCCAATCTTCCCAAGCGCTCCTTACGGAGTCAATCCCACTACGCGCCGAGCACCAATCCAGTGATCCTGTATAGGCGGTAGGCCGGGGATTCATCCCCGGTGCCGACTCGCAAAACGATCGCGGGCTTTAGCCCCTGGGGAAAGTTCTCTCAAACTGGCCCACTCGCCGCAGGCTCCGCGAGTACCTGCCCTGCGCAGTTCCTTTAGACTGAAAGCGCCATGCAATCGGTAAGAACTCCGCGCCCGCGCCTGCGGCCCGCAACGCATCTGCTTCCATTGTTCGCGGCATTCGTGTCCGCATTATTCCTCGCCGGCTGCGGAATGCCCGGCGCTCCTCTGCCGCCCTCTCTCAACCTCCCGGTTCCCGTCGCCGATCTCTCCGCCGTCCGCACCGGCCCTCAGGTCGCGCTCGCCTGGACCATGCCCACAAAAACAACCGACAGAGTCCTGCTCAAGGGTGACATCTCCGTCCAGGTTTGCCGCAATCAAGCCGGCGCATCCACCTGCTCAATCGCCACAACACTTCAATTCGCTCCCGGAGCCGCCGCCACTCTTTCTGACACTTTGCCCGCCCCACTCGCTGCCGGCCCGCCGCGCGTGCTCACGTACTTCGTCGAACTCATCAATCGCAAGGGCCGTTCCGCCGGGCTCTCGAACAGCGTTGAGGTCCTCGCAGGCGAAGCCCCTCCCGCCGTCGAAAATCTGACGGCGGAGATGCGGAAAGACGGCGTCCTCCTGCGCTGGGCGTCCGCTCCATCCGACTCCTCGCCCGTCGCCATCCGCCTCGTGCGCAGGCTCCTCTCGCCGCCCGTCAAGAAATCGGACCAGGGCCCCTTGCCCCAGCCCGCCGAGCCTCTCGATCAATCGCTCCTCGTCGAACCAACCGCCCACTCCGATCGCGCACTCGACACCAATATTCGTTTCGGTGAAACGTACGACTATCGCGCCCAGCGTGTCGCCCGCATCACCGTCGGTGGTTCAACACTCGAACTCGCCGGACCGCTCACCGCTCCCGTCCGCATCGACGCCATCAACATATTCCCTCCCAGCGCGCCCAAAGGCCTTGAAGCCGTTGCCACCGCGGGCGAAAACGGCTCCGGCCCAGCCATTGATCTCAGTTGGCTGCCCGGCACTGAGGCCGATCTCGCTGGCTACATCGTCTATCGTCGTGATTCCGAAGCGAGTGCAACCTGGCAGCGCATCTCTCCTGCGCAACCCGTCGTCGGACCCGGCTATCATGACTCAAACGTTCAGCCCGGCCACACCTACACCTACGCCGTCACAGCCGTCGATCAAAGCGGCCACGAAAGCGCCCGCTCCAACGACGCATCGGATACCGTCCCCGCTCCCTAAGGTCCGCCATCGCTCCCTCGCGGCACTCGATGTCAAGCCCCGCGCTGCCGCCAATTCAACGCAAGTCATTGAAAAGATTGCGCAACATTTCTTTCCCAAGTTTGCCGATTATTTCTCGGCTTTCGCTATCCTTGAAGGTGTATGAAAAATCATCTGCAAACTTCCGGATCCGGGGTCGCGCCTCGGCCTGCGCAAGCTCCGCTCACCTTCCTGTTTTTTCCGGAGAAATTACAAAATAAAAAAATTTGCCACTTTTCGCCAAATTTTCGCCATTTAACTCGTTTAGAATCAACAAGTCGCCTCCAGAACCATCGACAAAATGCGCAAAATTGCGCCGCATTTACGCCAAACAACTCCTTTAGAATCAACGCACACGAGCATGAAAAAACCCGCATAGCGTGCTCGGCTCTCAAATCATTGACATCAAACAACTTGTTTCACAAATACCCCCTGAAATCGCCCCAACGAGCGGACCCCGAACTCGGGATGAGAAACTTCTGCTGGAGGCAGTCTCCTCAATGAAATATTGCCGCTTTTCTCTGAATGGCGCCACACACTACGGCAGAGTCGAAGACCGCAGCGGCGAGTTGTGGATCGCGGAGCTGGTCGAGCCGCCCGAGGAAGATCTCGCATTCCGTCTCAAGCATGGCCGCTCGGCTGCCCTCGGGTTTGCGCCCATGCCGCTCTCTGCCGCTCAGCTCCTTCCGCCCGTCACGCCATCCAAGATAGTCTGCGTCGGCCGCAACTATCGCGCGCACGTCCGCGAACTCGGCAACGAGATGCCGACGGAACCACTGATCTTCCTCAAGCCGCCCTCCTCGCTGCTCGCGCCCGGCGGCCTCATCCGCATGCCCGCAGTCTCTCAGCGCGTCGACTTCGAAGGCGAGCTCGCCGTCATCATCGGCCGTCGCGCGCGCAACCTCAAGCCCGATGCCAACTGGCGCAATGTCGTGCGCGGTTTCACGCTCGCCAACGACGTCACCGCTCGCGATCTGCAAAACAAAGACGATCAGTGGACCCGCGCCAAAGGCTTTGACACCTTCTGTCCCGTCGGCCCCATCGTTAGCGACGAGCTCGACCTCGACGCCGGCCTCACTCTCGAAACACACCTCAACGGCGAGCGCCGCCAGCACGGCAGTACGCTCGACTTCATCTTCTCGCTTCCCCAACTTCTTGCTTGGATCACATCCGTCTTCACGCTCGAGCCCGGCGACCTGCTGCTCACCGGAACTCCTTCCGGCATCGCTCCGCTCTCTTCCGGCGACCGCGTCGAAGTCTCCATCCCCGTTCTCGGTGTCCTCGCCAATACCGTCGAATCGGAATAGCTTCGCAAACAGCGCACCTGCCCCGCATTCAGCGCATCTTAATGGTGAAGGGGTAAACTGGTGCCGTAGGAAACAAGTCGAATCCCCGCTTCTCCGCTGGAGGAATCATGCCAAGTCTTCTTGAACAGTTGCGTGAGTTTACCGTCGTTGTGGCCGACACCGGCGACATGGAGGCGATGGAGAAGTTTCATCCCCAGGACGCCACCACCAACCCCTCCCTCATCACCGCCGCCGCCCAGATGCCGCAGTATCAGCCCATCGTCGACGGCGTATTGAAGGAATCGCGCAATGAACTGGGCGAAGGAGCCACCGATCAGGCCGTCGCCAATCTTGCGTTCCAGCGCCTGGCCATCGCCTTCGGCAAAAAGATTCTCGCCATCGTTCCCGGCCGCGTCTCCACTGAAGTGGATGCGCGCCTCTCTTACGACACCGAGGCCACCATCAAGCAGGCTCGCACCATCATCGCGCAATACGACGCGGCCGGCATTGGCCGCAGTCACGTGCTCATTAAGATTGCCTCCACGTGGGAAGGCATTCGCGCCGCCGAAGTCCTCGAGAAGGACGGCATTCACTGCAACCTCACGCTGCTCTTTGGTATCCATCAGGCCATCGCCGCTGCCGATGCCGGCGTCACCCTCATCTCGCCCT
>CAYOVE010000144.1:5474-8554 GCA_964407295.1 uncultured Occallatibacter sp. | reverse complement strand
TCGCCCATCGCCATTCAACTCGTCAATCGCGACTGGAAAAACTGGCAGGAGAAGCTGCCGGTTGAGGCGGGCGATCCCGCCAAGCACCGAGCCGTCGCCTCGCCGCGACCTGGGCACGCCGACCTGGCAGGCGCGCTCAAATTCAATTTTCCTGACGCTCGCTACGTGCTGGAACGCGCCTCTGCGCGCGAGTCCGCCGCCCGTGTGGCTGCGGGAGCATTTGCCAAGCTGCTTCTGCGCAGCCTCGGAATTGAAGTGGCAAGCCATGTGGTTCGCGTCGGCAGCACCGAGCTTGATCGTGACGCCTCCTGGGACGAGATCGCGGCCCTTGCTGCGAAGGATGATGTCGTCCTCGCTTGCGTGGATCCCGCTGCCGAAGCGCGCATGAAAGATGAAGTGGACGCCGCTTCCAAGGCTGGCGACACCGTAAACGGCATCTTCGAGGTTGTCGCTCACGCGGTTCCTGCTGGGCTCGGTTCCTACGCCAACTGGGATGAGCGGCTTGACGGCCAGCTTGCCTGGGCGGTCATGAGCCTGCAGGCAGTGAAGGCTGTTGAGATTGGCCGCGGAGTGGCCGCCGCCGCAACCTTCGGCTCGCGCGTCCACGATCCTATTCACTACGCCGGTGAAAACCTGCCCGGAAAACCCACGCGCTTTACCCGCCCGCACAACAACGCGGGAGGCATCGAGGGCGGCGTCTCGAACGGCGAGGACATCGTTGTTCGCGGATACTTGAAGCCCATTTCCACGCTGCGTCAGCCGCTCGAATCCGTGCGCTTTGACACGCGCGAGCCCACGAGCGCAAGCTACGAGCGCAGCGACATTTGCGTGGTTCCGGCCGCGGGCGTGGCCGCCGAAGCCATGGTGGCTCTGGTTCTGGCCAACTTGGCCCGCGAGAAATTCGGCGGCGACTCGCTTTTGGAGTTGAAACGGAACTTCGACGGATATATCGAACAGATACGGAGCTTTTAACGGCGGCAATGATTCTGACGATTGTGAAATATCCCGAGCCGGTGCTGGAGCAGCCCGGAGAACCGGTCACCGAGTTCAACGCTGAATTGCGCAAGCTGGTCGCCGATATGTTTGAGACCACCTACGCTTCGCAGGGCATTGGCTTGGCCGCGCCGCAGGTCGGCGTCTCCAAACGCGTCACCGTCATCGACCTGAGCATGGGCAAGGATCCCAAGCAGAAGCTTGTGATCATCAATCCCGAGATCATCGTGAGCGAAGGCCGCCAGTACGAAGAAGAAGGCTGCTTGAGCTTTCCCGATATTCGCGAGAAAATTGTCCGCGCCGCCAAAGTCCGTATCCGCGCTCAGGACGTGAACGGCAAATGGTTTGAACTGGACGGTGAAGAGCTTCTCGCGCGCGCCTTCCAGCACGAGATCGATCACCTCGATGGGGTCGTTTTTCTCTTTCGCATGAGCGCGCTCAAGCGTAGCCTGAATCTGCGCAAGATTCGCAAGATGCAAAACGAAGGCACCTGGTAGCCATGCCATGAGCGACGCTTCGAACGGCCTCAAGATCGTCTTTTGCGGCACTCCGGAGTTCGCTGTTCCCACGCTCGAGGCTCTGCTCGCGGCCCACCATCAAATCGCTCTCGTCGTCTCACAGCCTGATCGCCCCACAGGACGCGACCAGCAACTCACCGCCCCAGCCGTCAAGCAGGCCGCGCTCGCTGCCGGCCTTTCCATCACGCAGCCCGAGAGAATCCGCAGCAATGCCGAGTTTCGAGCGCAGCTAGAATCAATCGCCCCCGACGCGATCGTTGTCGTGGCTTATGGCCGCATCGTTCCACCCTGGATGCTCGCGCTTCCCCGGCTTGGTTGCATCAATTTGCACGCTTCTCTGCTGCCCAAGTACCGTGGCGCTGCCCCGATCCAGTGGGCCATCGCCATGGGCGACGCGTACACCGGCAATACGACCATGCTTTTGGAAGAGGGCCTCGACACCGGACCGATTCTGCTCCAGCAAACCATGGAAATCGGACCCAACCAGACTGCCCTCGATCTTTTCCCTCTGCTGGCCAATGCCGGCGCCCCGATGGTCGTTGACACTCTTGCGGGTCTGGCTAACGGCACGATTCACCCTCAGCCGCAGAGCCATGAAAACGCGACCTTCGCGCCGCTCCTCGATCGCGAAGATGGCCGCATCGACTATGCCGCGCGCACTGCGCACGAAATCTACAATCGCTGGCGCGGTTTTCAGCCCTGGCCCGGCGCATTCACTGCCCTCAATGGCAAAAAGCTAATCGTGCATCGCATGGCCATCGCGCGTGGCAGCTATGCCGAGGGCCTGGGCTTTGCCGAGCCGGGCTGGGTGGTCGTGGAGAACCATCGCCTGCTGGCCGCGTGCGCCGAGAACACCTGGCTCGAGTTTCTCGAAGTTCAGATCGAAGGTAAGAAACGCATGACCACCGACGAGTTTCTTCGCGGAAATCCGCTCCACGCGGATGCGCGCCTCGGTTGACCGCCTTGCCCACCATCTCGCCCGCACGTAAAGCCGCCTTCGAAGTCTTGCTGGCTGTCGAGCGCGGCAACGCGCACGCGGATGATCTGTTGCGCGCGCGAGCCGTCGACGCGCTCTCGCCCGCCGACCGCCATCTGGCCACAACTCTCGTGCTCGGCGTGCTCCGCTGGCAGATCCTCCTCGATGACCAATTGAAACTCCTCACCAAAACCAGAAAAAAACTCGATCCGGAGGTCTCGATCGCTCTCCGCATGGGCGCGTTTCAACTGCGCTTTCTCGATCGCGTTCCCGCCCACGCAGCCATCGATGAGAGCGTCGAGCTGACCAAACGGTCCGGCCACCGATTTGCCTCAGGGCTAGTAAACGCCGTCCTGCGAAAGCTCGCCGCCGCGGGTCCTGCTGAAATCCTCCCGGAAGAGACAGCAGCCGAACTCGCGCTGGCCCAGGCTCACCCCGCGTGGCTCGTCGAGCGCTGGACGCGCTTCTACGGCCTGGAAGCAGCGCGCGCTATCTGCCGCCACAGCCAGGCGCAACCTCCCCGGACCATCCGCTTCATCAACCCCGCTGTCGAAGCTGAATTGATTGAAGCAGGCGTTCGCCTGGAACCCGCA
>CAYOVE010000144.1:0-5374 GCA_964407295.1 uncultured Occallatibacter sp. | reverse complement strand
CAACCCCGCTGTCGAAGCTGAATTGATTGAAGCAGGCGTTCGCCTGGAACCCGCAACCATCCTCACCGCGGCCCGGACGGTCACTTCCGGCGATGTCACGGCGACGGCTGCGTATCGCGAGGGACGCATGCGCATCCAGGATGAAGGATCGCAATTGATCGCCGAGCTGGCGGCGTGTTCCACCGATCTCGACCAAAAAGTAAGAAGAATCGGAGATGCCTGCGCCGCGCCGGGCGGAAAAACGCTCATCCTCGCCGAGCGCAACCCCGAGGCTCGCATTCTTGCCTGCGAATCGAGCCAGCGCCGTCTTTCCGAGCTCCGCGAGCGCCTTTCTGCTTACGATGATCGAGTGGAGTGCCGTCTTGCCGATGCAACTGCGCTCGACGAAAACGCGGCATTCGACGTTGTCCTCGCCGACGTGCCCTGTAGCGGCACCGGGACCCTCGGCCGCAATCCTGAAATTCGCCATCGCCTGCGCCTGGAAGATTTGCCGCGCCAGGCTGAACGCCAGCGAGCAATTCTATTCGCTGCATTGCGCGCAGTTCGCCCCGGCGGCTGCGTCGTTTATTCCACCTGTTCGCTTGAGCCCGAGGAAGATGACCAGGTCGTCGCCGCTGTGCTCGCGGAGAATCGAAACGCGCGGCAGATCTCTCTGGAATCGCGCATCGCAGCGCTGGCAGAAGCCGGAATCCTCACCGCCCCCGGCGCCGCGCAACTCCGCGACTGCCTCACGCCTGAAGGTGCGCTCCGCCTGTTGCCAGGCGCTCTGCCCACCGATGGTTTCTACGTAGCTTTGATCGAGAAGAGTCTTTAGAACGGCCTCAAAGTGACGCTCGGTTCCTACGCCGTCTCCGCCTCAAGCCGCAGCGCCGTAAAGTCCTTTCCCAACATCAAGCACAGCGCCTCCACCACCAGGTTGTGGTCGTCGCGCTGCGGCAGGCCGGATACCGTCACGCTGCCAACAACTCCCGCACCCTCCACAGCCAGCGGAAACGATCCGCCATCCGCAGCGTAATCTGCGAGCGGCAGCCCCTGTCGCTCGAACAACGTCGTCCCCTTTACCTTCTGCGTCATGCCGACACCATACGAGCTGCGATGGAAGCGCGCCACCACGTTGCTCTTGCGCCGCACCCATTCGGGATTATCCGGAGTCGACCCGTCGAGCGCGGCGTAAAACAGCGGTTGTCCGAAGCGCCGCACGTCAACCACCAGCGTCAGCCCGCGCTCGAGCGCCATCGTTCGAATCTTCGATCCAAGCTCCCACGCCACGCTTGCATCCAGGCGCGGCAGCCGCAGCTCCCGCTCCTGCAGGGCGATCTTTTCCAGATCCTCGCTCAATCCCATACCAGTTCGTCTCCTGTCGTCTGCTATCTCGCCACCGTTAGCTTCACCATCGTGGTTTCGTCCACCCGCGTACCCGCGCTCGGCGATTGCGCCACCACGTCGCCCGGCTTCACCGGCAGCTTGATCGGCGCGTCTCCACTTCCCACCGGCGGCACCGCTTCGCTCAAATAAACGGGAGGCGTGGTCTTGATTCCGACTTTGCTGAGCGCCGTTTCGGCGCTCGCCAAAGGCAAACCGGTCAGGTCGGGCATCACCCACCCGTCCGCCGTTTCGTCGTCGGGAGCTGCCACCAGCAAGCTCACGCTGGGTTGCTCAATGCCCTGTGCGTGGGGCGGCGGATCCTGTGCCAGCACGGTTCCCTCCTCGGCTGTGCTGGTGGGCAGGTGCGCTACTTCGCTCACTTCGAGGCCGGCGCGCCGCAACTCCAGTTCCGCCACGCGTTCATTGGCGCCCACCGTGTCGGGGACATCGACCCGCTGAGCGCCGAGGCTTTCAGCCACCCGCACGCGCCATTCGCGTCGCACCACGGTTCCCGCCGCGGGCGATTGCGACAGGATGTGTCCCGCCGCCACATCCGCCGAGTAGTAGCGATTGTCCACGTCCAGTGTGAGTCCCAGCCCCGCCGCAACGCTGCGTGCATCCGCCGTTGTCATGCCTTTCAGTTCCGGCACCTGGACCTCGGCGCCATGAATGGCGAAATGCATTGTGAGAATCGCCGAAAGCAGGCAGACGGCCACCAGCACCATAAGCAGCGAGGCAATGCGGAAGAATCTGGAAATTGGGATCATCGCGAACTCAATCCGAGACCAGGAAAAATCGCTCTATCGCGTATTATCCGTCACCGGCTCCGGATGGATGGTCACCCGGTACACCTCCGGGCACGCCAGCTTGAACCGGTCTTCAAGCGCGGTAATGATTTCGTGCACGCGATTCATGGGAAGTTCGTCAGGCAAGGTGCAATGGCAACTGACCGAGATGTGTTCCCCTGTCCGGCCCACATTGATGGCGTGCACGTCGGCGATCTCAGGAAAGGCCGCTGCCGCCGATCGCATTGCCTGCTCCAGCCTGCGGTCTTCTACAAGTTCTTCCTCCGGCTGTTCGATCGTTCCTGGCTCGCTCTCAATGTGCGTCAAAACTGAGTCGACCTCCGGAACGCTGCGCAGAATCTGCGCTTCAAGCGCGGTGACAAAGCCGTGCGCCTCCCGGAGGGTCAGGTGCTCTTCAAGCTCCACGTGCAGCTCCACCTGAAGGCGCCCATGATGCGACTGAATACTGAGTTCGTGCACTGAAACGTTGTTGCGAGCCGCCACGGCGCGCACGCGGTCGAAGATGCTCTCCGCTTTGGTCTCGCGCGGAACCGTGTGGATCACGACGTCGGCGCCGGGAACAGCGCGTTGAACCGCGGAAGTCGCCGCTTCAACCAGCTCATTGGTGTGCTCAAACGTAAATCGGCGCGGCAGCGCCAGCGTGACGTCGGCAAAGTATCCGGCTCCAGCGCGCCGCACCCGCGCCCGCTCCACCGCCAGCACTCCATCCACGCGTTCCACTTCGCGCACCAACTTGCGGCGAGTTTCCGCGGGAATCTCGTCTACCAGCGCGGCCACCGCTTCATGCCCAAGCCGCACCGTCATGCGCAGAATCATGAGCGATACCGCCAGCGCCGCCAAAGGATCGGCATAGTGCAGAGACGGGATCTGGAATCGCTCGCCCGCCCACGACACTCCAAGCCCGACGAGCACCGCGGACGTTGCCCAAATGTCCGAAGCGAAATGGAATGCATCGGTCGCCAGGGCCGGCGACCCGGTACGCACGGCGACCGCGCGTAGCTGGCGCGATCGCCAGATGTCCACTCCGATCGAAGTCACCAGCACCAGCACGGGCCACAGCGAGTGGTGCACCTCCACCGGGTGGTAGAAGATGCGCTCCACTGCCTCCCACATGATCCAGGCACATGACAGAGCCATGAGCCCCGCCTCGCTGAAAGCGGAGAGATTCTCGATCTTTCCGTGGCCGTAGGTGTGATCCTCGTCCGCAGGCTTATCGCTCACGTGGACGGAAAAGTACGTGAGCGCCGCGCCCACAAGGTCGAGCCCCGAATGCGCCGCGTCTGAAAGCACGCCCAGCGAGCCTGAGAGCAGTCCGGCCGCGATCTTGAGCACGGTCATCGCTGCCGCAGCAGCCATCGAGTGCCGCGCAACCCGCTGCTTCTCGGCCGGGAAACTTGCCGAGGCAGGTTCACTCACTCGCGAATTGGATGCGGCGATCGTCATTGGGTTCTTAGACTGCAGTGGGCTTCGTTGCGGTGTACAACCCCGCAATGCCAAATGTGTAGGGCTGCCACGCGCACTCTGCATAGCCCGCCTGCTCCATCATCTCCACCATCGCATCGGGCGGCGGAAAATCGCCGACAGAGCTGGGCAAATAATTGTACGGCCCATCCTTGCCGCAGATCATGCGGCCGATGGAGGGCAACACTCGCCGGAAATACACCGCGTAGGCCTTCCCCAATATGCCGCCCGGCTCGCTGAATTCGAGGATTCCCAACTGCCCTCCAGGTTTCAGTGCACGATGGAATTCCTTCAGGCCAGCCTCATAGTTTGCCAGGTTCCTGAAGCCGAACGCCGTCACAATCAAGTCCAGTGATTCCGCATGCATTGGCAGATGTAATGCATCGGCCTCGATTGCCACCGCGTAGGGCGCGTCGGCATTCTTCCGCCCAAACTTCTCCGCGCCGCGCCGCAGCATGCCAGGCGAAAAATCTCCGGCCAGTATCGGATTCGCACCTTTGGGCCGCCACTTGAGCAGCGCCATCGTCAAATCACCCGTGCCACAGCAAATATCCAGAACCGCCGTCTCAGGCCGGGCCAGAACCGCGTCAAACCTGCGCGCGGCCCTGCGCCACCAAAGCCGATCCACGTTGGCTGAGAGCACGTGATTCAACAGGTCATAACGGGGCGCAATTGCGTCGAACATCTGCCTCACGGCCAGCGCCGCGCTAGCCTGGTCCGCCGCGCCCGCGGGTCTTGCTCCCGTTGCTGGCATCTACGTTGTCCCTTCGTCGGCTCGTTCCATTGCCAGTGACGCAATTCGCGAGCTCCGACACAGCACGCTCGCTTTATGATGCTATCGCTTCTCCTCCGCCCGCGCTCTCGCATCGGGGCCGGGCCTTTCAACCGGCTGCGAAAAGGGATACGCTTGAAGGTGCCGATGGCTGCCCCTTCCCTCTCCGCAATCCCCGCGCCGGCCATACATCCGCCGCTTACTGACAGCCACGGCCGCGTGATTCACGATCTGCGCGTCTCCATCACCGACCGCTGCAATTACAAATGCGTCTATTGCCGCACCGGCGAGATGGGTGCGCAGTATCCCGAACTGGCCATCGACGAATACCTCCGTCTTATCGAGCTTTTTGTTGGCCTCGGCATCACGAAAGTCCGGCTCACTGGCGGGGAGCCGCTGTTGCGTCGCGGCCTTGTCGACCTGGTTCGCGAGCTGTCGCGCCTGCGCACCCTCGGCGGCGAGGAATTAGACCTGGCGCTTACCACAAACGGCCATTTGCTCGAGTCGCTTGCCCAGCCGCTCAAAGATGCCGGCCTGAATCGCATCACGGTGAGCATGGACGCCGTCGACGCTGCAACCTTCGAGCGCATCACGCGCATCGAAGGCAGCTTCTCTAAAGTTCTTGCCGGTGTTCGCGCTGCCCGCGCCGCCGGGCTCACGCCTCTCAAAATCAATTGTGTGCTGCTGCGCGGCTTTAACGACGACCAGATCGAAGGCTTCGCGCGCTTTGCCCGCGAAGAGCATGTCGTCGTCCGCTTTATTGAGTTCATGCCTCTCGAGGAAGGCCGGCTGTGGACGCCCGAAATCGTCGTCACGCTGCGCGAAATCCTCGACCGTATCGGTCGCGCTCTTCCGCTGGTCGAGCTGCCGCCGCGCGAAGCCAGCGAAACAGCCCGCCGCTACACGTTTTCCGATGGCGTCGGCGAGATCGGCATCATCGCGCCCGTTAGCCAGGCCTTCTGCGGAGCGT
>CAYOVE010000143.1:0-8588 GCA_964407295.1 uncultured Occallatibacter sp. | reverse complement strand
TGCGCTCCTCCGGCTTGCCTTCAATGCGCGCGGCGAGCTTTTGATACATGCGCGGCGTGACAGCGATGTCCTCTGGCACTTCGTGCTGGCGGGGATTGCGGCCCTGGCCGTGAGATTCGCGGCGCTCGGCGCGGGTGACGACGCGCTTCACGGGGAGCGGTCCAAGACCAAGGGAAAAACCAAACCCGGCGGCGAGCTCTTCAAACTGAACCACGCGTCGCGGATCGGGCTTCTCGTGGATGCGATAGAGCGATGGGACGCCGAGATCCTCGAGCCAGACGGCGACACACTCGTTGGCGGCGAGCATGAACTCTTCAATCAGGCGATTGGCCCATGTGCGCTCTGCTCGCGTGACGCCGCGCATCTGGCCGTTCTCGTCGAACTCGATGACCGGCTCCGGCAAATCGAAATCAATGGAGCCTCGTTCCTCTCGGCGTCGATTCATGAGGGCGGCAAGCTTTTTCATTCTTTCGAATTCAGGAACCATCGACGAATAGCGAGTGCGCGTTTCCGGGTCGCCCTCAAGGATTGAGTGAACATCTGTATAAGTCATGCGCGCGGCGGAGCGGATGACGCCCTCGACGACCTCAAAGCTCTCGATATTGCCAGCGGCGTCGAGATGCATGATGCAGCTCAGCACGAGCCGGTCTTCGTTGGGGCGAAGGCTGCAAATATCGGTGGATAGTTCCTGAGGCAACATGGGGATGGCGCGATCGGGGAAGTAGACGCTGGTGCCGCGGATGCGAGCTTCGAGATCGAGGGCCGAGCCGGGAAGAACGTACTCGGATACGTCGGCGATGTGAACCTGAAGCTCGTAGTCACCGTCGGCGTGCTCGCGGACCAGGACAGCATCGTCGAAGTCGCGCGCGGTCTCGCCGTCGATGGTGACGATGGGCAGAGAGCGGAAGTCGGCCCGGCGGGCGGCGATGGCCTGATCGAAGTGCGCTACGCGGCGGGCTTCAGCAAGGACCGCATCGGGAAAGATGCGCGGGAGCTGATGCTTGCGAATCATCATCTCCACGTCGACGCCAAAATCATCAGGCGACCCAAGAACTTCAATGACGCGGCCGATGGGAGGTCGCGTGGGGGTTGGCCAGCTTGTGATCTCAACGTCGACGACGATGCCTTCCAGGCCCTCCGGGCTCTCGGGGCGCTCCGCGATTTCGTGTTTTGGACTGATTCTTGCTTCATGCCCAAGAACGCGATGCGGCGTAGAGGAGCCGGCGGCGGACGGAATTTCCGCGCCGGGAGCAATCACGATGGGCTGCGTCATACGGTCGTCGAAAGGGATCACGACGTTATTACGGCCGCGATCTTCACGCGCCACGCGAAACGTGCCGACGACAGTGGGGTTGCGGCGCTCGAGTATTTGGACGATGCGGCCCTGCTGGCGGCCATCGGCTTTGGGAGGTTCGAGCTGAACCAGAACCTGGTCGCCCTGCATGGCGGCGTTGATTTCACTGGGCGGAATGAAGATGTCCTGCCCGGTCGAGGGGATCTTTGAATCCGTGGCGGAGGGTTTGCGATTGGGACGGATAAAGCCGTAGCCGTCGCGATGCAGATCCAGGCGGCCAGCGACGAGATTGTCGCGCGACGCTGCACGGGGAAGGGTCCAGTGATCGCGATCCGGTTGCATCAGCTGGCCACGGACCGTGAGCCGGGCCAGTTGTTCAAGCAGGAGTCGCCGCGCGCGCCCACCGGGGAGCGAAAGTTCGCGGACCAACTGCTTGTATCCGGCTTTTTGGCCGGGGGAGGCGGCGATCCGGGCGAGCAACTCGCGATCGGTCATACGCCAAGACTAGAACATGCGGCGGGCGGCGATGACTTTGGAGTGCGGCGCTTGCACAGAAAACACTGAGTTGCCGTAGAATGGGCTTGCGCGCCATCCTTGCGGTGCCGGAAGCGCGTTGTTCTGGCGGAGCCTGAAGATTGACTCGACCGATTGCAGGCAGCCGAGGAGATGGCCGCGGCGTAAGCAGCGGCTAGCGGAATTATTCACTTTTTGGGTTCGAGCCATTGGCCTTGCCTTGGCATCCCCCCAGTCCTGAAGCGGACAGAATAGGAAGAACACCTTGAGCGCAATGTGGAAACCAAGCCAGACTGGATCATCGATCCCGAATGCAACGCCGGAGCCGCAGCATGCGGCGCCCCCGGCACACGTGCCTGAAACACCTGCCCGGATGCAGGCTGGAAACGCCGATCAAGCCACGCTCGGCAAGAGCCTGTTCATCAAAGGCGAGATTACCGGTTCGGAATCTTTATATATTGACGGCAAAGTTGAGGGCTCCATTAATCTTCCCGGCAACCGCGTAACGGTGGGCCGCAACGGCCAGGTTGGAGCCAACATTACGGCGCGTGAAGTCGTGGTGCTGGGCAAGGTGAAGGGCAACGTCTCCGCCACCGACCGCGTGGATATTCGCGCGGAAGGGTCGCTGAACGGCGACGTGTCGGCGGCGCGTATCAGCATTGAAGATGGCGCTTTCTTCAAGGGCGGCATCGACATTCGCAAGCCCGACTCGAAGCCGTTGCAAGCGACCGGGACTTCGGGTCCGGTTGCGGTCCCTGGCCCGGCGCCAACGATCCATGAGGCGCACAACAGCTAGCGCTGTAGTTGCCGGCACGTCGGTCAATCATTGTATCGGGCACAAGCGCTTCCGCGCGAACGGGAGCGCTTGCGTTTTTGTGCGACGGCTTCAGGTATGGGCGCGCCGGTTCGGCCGCGTGCAGGGCCATGCGCGACAGAAGTTTAGCTGAGCCGGAGGCGGCGAAGGACGACGCGGGGCAGCGCCGAGCCCGAGATATCGAGAACCCACATGGTGACGGCAGTCCAGATTGCGGTGGCGCCAATGAGAATCGTGGTGTCGGCGATTGAACGTGCGTGATGAAGCGCGGCCAGGCGCGGTAGAAGGTGGAACAGGCCGGCGACGATCCAGGCAATAAACCACGCGGCCGCGCCACCTGAAAAAGCGCCAAGCAGACAACGGCCCAGCTCCGCGTAGTCGAGGCTAGCGAGAGAGACCATGCGGCGCTGGTGCAGGAGCAAAGCAATGGTGAGGGTCTGGAGCACGATGCCGATGTCAGAGGCGAGAGCCAGGCCCATGGCGCCGCGCCAGTGGAAGAGCAGGTCATAGATGGGCAGTGAGACGACCGTAACGATGGTGCTGGCCACCATGGGCACAAAGGTGTTTCCGGCAGCGAAGAAGGCACGCGAATAGATGGCCTGCGCCGACCAGAGAAAGAGCGAAACCGAGAAGACCGCGAAATAGCTGGAACACAGGCGCGCATCATCTGGCGAGAAGCGGCCGCCGGTAAAGACCAGATCGATGGCCGGCCAGCCAAGCGCCACCATGATTGAAGCGAAGAGAAGGCCGAGCGCGGCTACGCGGGAAACGGAATCGGCGACGCCGGTGGCGAATTCGAAACGGCGATCGCGTGTCCACAAGGTTGCGAAAAAGGGCAAGGAGGCTGCGCCGGCGGCCTGTGCCAAAACGGACATGGGCGCTGTGAAGACCTGCTTGGCGTAGCTCATCAGCGAGACTGCACCGCCGATCCGAGACGCGAAGTGGGCGATGATCCAGTTGTCGGCGGTGACGAGCGAGACGCCAGCCATGAGAGGCAAGGAAAGGCGCACCCATTCGCGCAGGCCTTTGTCGTGCCAGTCGAGAATGAAGTGATAGCGCGTGCCGGCGCGGTGCGCGAAGAACCAGTTGAGGAGAAACGGCCCGAATACCGCTCCACCGACGGTGCCGATGGCCAGCGATGGAACTCCGATTTTCCTTACCAGCAGCAGACCGCCAACAATCGTGCCCAAACCATAAATGAGCGGCGCCACGGCCTGCACGTTGAACTGCTTGCGCACCAACAGGACTGCGCCAAATACGCCGCCGGCGAAGAAGCACAGTTGAGCGGGCAAAAGGATGCGGGTGAGCAGCACGCAGATCGCGGCCTTCTGCGGATCGAAGCCGTTGAACCACCAGTGCACATACCAGGGAGCAAAGATTTCGGCCAGCACAATGGCCGCGCCCAGCACCAGGTACATGGTGGTCAGAATGACCGAGAGCGAGCGCTCGCCTTCAGCGTCGCGGCCCTGCTCGTGATAGCGGGTGAGGATGGTCACGAAGGTGATGGATGCGGCGCCACCGACGAGGAAGTAGGAAATCATGTCGGGCAGGACGAAGGCTGCGTTGAGAGCATCGGCCTCCATGCCACGCCCGAAGAGCCAGACAACATATTTAACCCGCACAAGCCCGATAATGCGCGAGAGAAATGTAGACACCATGAGCACAACGGTTGCGGAGAAGATGCTGTGCCTGTGAGAAGGATGGAGAAGTCCGAGCAAACGCCGCCACAATGAAGTCGGCGCCGGCTGGGCTTCTACCTCAGCGGTGAGTTCCAACTGCTCAGGATCGCGATCTGAAGGCAGGGTGGTCACTTCTGTCGATTCTACTGGGATTTTATGCGACTGCTATAATCGGGGACTTAATATGACCACCCAGCCGCAATCGCTCCCAGAGCCTCGGGAGCTGGAAAAGCTTTGGCCTTACTTCCTGCTCTTTTTTGTCTCCGGCTTCCCAGCGCTTATCTATCAGATTGTCTGGCAACGAGCGTTGTTCACGATTTACGGCGTAAACATTGAATCGGTCACAATCATCGTCACCGTCTTCATGCTGGGGCTGGGTTTGGGCAGCCTTGCGGGCGGCAGGCTCTCGACCGCCGGCGGAGTTCGGGCGCTCCGAGCCTTTGGCTTAATCGAAGTCTCCATTGGCACATTTGGTTTCGCTTCGCTCGGGATCTTCCATCATGTTGCCGAGTTTACGGCTGGAGTTTCGACGGCTGCGACGGGAGTGATCACGTTCCTGCTGCTCCTCGTTCCCACGTTGCTAATGGGTAGCACGCTGCCGCTGCTGGTTGCTCACGTGGTGCGGCGCACCGAAAATGTGGGTGAGTCGGTGGGCTCTCTCTACTCCGCCAACACTTTCGGGTCGGCGGCTGCGTGCCTGCTGGCAGCTCTCTTTCTCATGCGTGTTCTTGGAGAATCAGGATGCGTAAGCTTGGCCGCTTGCCTGAATATTTTAGTCGGCAGCACAGCGATCATGTTCTCGCTACGCAGCGCTGCCGCCGATCCGGGATCCAGTTCCAAAAGGGCCGACGACTGCGTGCAGCACAGCACGATTCGATTCGATTTTGCGATGCTGCTGGCTGCGGCAACGGGATTCATCGCACTGGCTTACGAGATCATCTGGTACCGGCTCTACTCCTATGCCAGCGGGGGTAGCGCACCGAGTTTCGCCAACCTGCTGGCCTACTATCTATTCGGCATCGCCTACGGTGCTCTGGCGGTGCACGATGCATGCAAAAAGAAGCTCAAAAACGATCTGGGACGCACGCTGAGGGCCGGAGCAACGGTGGTCACGCTGGGCGCGATCGCAGCGTTTTTGGTGGGTCCGACTATCTCCCTGCTCGCCCGGCGCGTCCCATATGACTACCTCTATGGATTGGTTGCAATTGCGGCTGCGCTGCTCGGAGCATCCTTCCCCATTCTGTCGCATGGCGCGATTGGCCCTGAGGATCAGGCAGGCAAGAAACTGAGTTATCTGTATCTGAGCAACATCGTGGGATCGGCGCTGGGGAGTTTTCTGGTCGGCTTCGTGGTTCTGGATCATTGGTCAACAAGTGCGACTTCATTGCTACTCCTCGGATTGGGGATGGCGATTGCGGCGATTCTGGGGGCCCTTGCGACTCCCAAACCTTCGAAGGCCGCAGTATTATTTGCCCTGGCAGCGTTCTCAATACTCGCTGCATCGCGCGGAATATTGTTTTCAGGAATGTATGAGCGTCTCCTTTTCAAGGAGCTCTTTCATCGGGGAATGGCATTCACCGATCTGGTGGAAAACCGCAGCGGCGTGATCGCGGTGGACGCGCACGACACGGTTTACGGAGGAGGCGTATACGACGGTCACTTCAATATCGACCCGATGAACGACACCAACGGTATTTTCAGGGCTTATGCGATACCCGCCCTTCATCCCGATCCCAGGGACGTACTCATCATCGGGCTCTCTTCGGGATCGTGGGCGCAGATTCTGACGAACGATCCACAGGTTGAGAATGTAACGATCGTCGAGATCAATCCCGGTTATCTTTCGCTCATTCGCAAACGGCCAGGAATTGTCAGCCTCCTCACGAACCCCAAAGTGAATATCGTGATCGACGACGGGCGCAGGTGGCTGGCCGCGCACCCCGATCGAAAGTTTGACTTCATTTTGCTGAATATGACATTCAACTGGCGTGCGAATGCATCGAATCTCCTCTCCGTCAACTTCCTTCAGATGATCCGCCAGCACCTGAAGCCGGGCGGTGTGGATTACTACAACACAACCGGATCCGGAGAGGTGCAACTGACGGGCGCGACGGTCTTCCCTTACGCCCTGCGCGTGGCAAACTTCATTGCCGTGAGCGATAGCCCGATTGTCTTTGACGGGGCACGGCTGAGATCGACGCTCGCCGCCTACCGCATCGATGGCCGCCCGGCGTTCGATCTTTCTCGACCCGCGGACAAAGCGAAGCTGGAACAAATTGCAACGATGACGGAATCGACGAGTTCGGACCCCATCTTGGAGCGCGCTGCTGTTCTTGAAGATCGAGCGAGCCTTTTGAAGAGGCTAAAGGGATTGCGCCTCATAACCGACGACAATATGGGAACCGAGTGGCAATAAAATTCAGCTGGAGCAAAGGTTGGGGCCCGAAGCAGAAGTTGAGGCCAAATACGCTTTGACGAATAACGTAAGTCCCGGCGGCGGTGAAGCAGGCTCAGCGGCGTGGATGCCGCTGGTGAAATCGCGCGAGTATCCTGTTCAAATGTGCTACTGCGTGCGCCGGATTCTTGCCTGCGCCCTGCTCGGGGCGCTTTCCGGAGTGACCGCCACAAGCCAGGCGATTCACTCACGCGGCGGATTCACTCTTCCGCCTCCGCCAGATGTCGACGCCGTTCCGGTGACGGACGATTATTTCGGGACGAAGATTCAGGACGATTTCCGTTGGCTGGAAAATGCCGGCAGCCCTGAGACCACGACGTTCATCGATGCTGAGAATGCTTACACGCAGCGCTACATGGAGCAGGCGCGCATCCGCCCGCAGATCATGGACGACATGGACGCACTGGAGCACGTGAGCAGCTGGAAGGTGCCCATCGAGCGCGGAAATGATTTGTTTTTCGAGAAGATGCTGGCGGGCGAGGAGCAGTCATCGATTTATGTGCGCCACGGCTGGGCGGAGAAAGACAAGCGGCTTATCGACCCGGCACAGTTCAGCCGCGATCCCAACACGTCAGTAAACCTGGACGATGTGTCGCGCGACGGAACGCTGGTGGCCTACGATGTGCGCCAGGGCGGCGCGGATGAAAGCACGGTGCGCGTCTTCAGTGTGAAAACGGGAAAGACGCTTGAGGACGAACTGCCGAGCGGGATCTATCTGAGCGTAGCCTTCACGCCCGACGGTAAGGGTCTCTACTACTCGCGCATGGACCAGAAGGGAACGCTGATTTACGAGCACGAATTGGGAGCGCGCGTCTCGCATGACACGCTGGTGTTCGGGAAGGAATTTCGCGGCGAGGCGTTAGGACCGAACGATTTGATGGAAGCTGTATTGTCGGACGACTATCGCTATCTCGTGATCCAGATCGACCGCGGCGTGCCGGCGAAACGCGTCGATATCGTTTACCGCGACTTGACCAAGCCAGGCTCTTACTTTGAAATTCTGATCTGGGGTGTGGACTCGCGATTCTCCGCGGATTACGTAAAGGGCGCGTGGTATGTGAGCACGGACTACAAGTCGCCCAACAGGAGAATCATGAAGGCCGACCCGGGCATTATGCCCGATGCGTGGACGACGATCGTGCCCGAAGGGCCTGATGCGATTCATAGCTTCAACATCGTGGGCGGTAAGATTTACGTCAATCACCTTCACGATGTGAAGATGGAAACCGATGTCTACACGCTGGACGGAAAGCCGGCGGGCATAGTGGAGCACGACGGCATCGGAATGGCTACCGCGGTTTCCGGACGCGCCAGCGATCACTATGGTTTTTATAGTTTCGAGTCGTTCATTGCGCCGCCCACGATTTACCGGCTGGACACGGTAACGGGCAAGCAAGAGATCTTTGCGCAACCCAAAGTCCCCTTCGATACCAGCCAGTACCAACTGAAGCAGGTCTTCTACACATCGAAAGACGGAACCAAGGTTCCCATGTTCATTGCCGGAAAGAAGGGGTTGAAGCAGGACGGCACGGAACGCCTTTTGATGACTGCCTATGGCGGGTTCAACATAAGCATGCTCCCGCAGTGGAGACCGATGTACGCGTGGTGGCTCGCCGAGGGCGGCTGGTTTGCGCTGCCCAATCTGCGTGGCGGCGGCGAATACGGCGAGCGCTGGCACGAAGCGGGAATGTTCGAAAAGAAACAGAATGTGTTCGACGATTTCTACGCCGCGGCGGAGTACCTGATCGCGAACAACTACACTTCTCCGGAACATTTCGCCATCTATGGCGGATCGAATGGCGGCCTGCTGATGGGCGCCGCGATCACCCAGAG
>CAYOVE010000142.1:0-8645 GCA_964407295.1 uncultured Occallatibacter sp. | reverse complement strand
GCCATTCCAGTTCGGAGGCAAACCAGGAGCCCGTGGTCGAACAACCGCCCGGCTGCGTCTCGCACTCGATATTGAGCGAGATGATGTGCCAGGAGCCCAGATTATAGGAATACCAGCCATCTCCGACTCCGACCGTGCCGCCCGCCGGAAGTGTTTCTCCAACTCCACCCGACGCCTCGAAGTGTCCCGCCTGTCCATCAGCCCGCGGTATTGGTTGCGGGTTGGGAGCGGTAGCTGCCGGATAGCCGCACCCCGTCATCGATGACGGGCACGGGTCCGCGAGCGTGGCCGTGATCGGTTGCCCTGTGGTATTGATCTGGAAGCCGTTGAAGTAGGAGAAGTAGCCGTAGCCGGCAACGCCGGTCGCGCCATGCTCGTCATAAAACTCGTGGTTGCCGGGCGCCGGCCGCGTGATCTTTTTGAATGCGCCATAGGTCAAATCGTACGAGTTCTCGAAGTCCGTATATTGGCCTACCTGGTATTGCAAATCTCCGAGGATCGCGACGAGGTCAGGCTTCATCGTCTCAATCTGATTCGCTGTGGCCTCCTGAGATTGCCACAGAGACGTCGCGGTATAGGGGGCCTTCGGGGTGCCGCAGTTTTCGTGGGCCGACTCACCAGCAGGCTCCGTCTCGCCCGGCTCGCAGGCCACGTCGCCAACCACCGCCAGCACAGGCGCGCGCCCGATGCTTGCGTAAGGCCAATTCTCGTCTGGCGCCGGGTAGCCGTAAGGCCACTGATTGCTGTTGGAGTTCTGATTCTGTGCGTTGGCCACGGCTGCAAATACCGTGACCGAGGCGGCCGCTCCTATAAACACAGCGGCTCGGATCCTTCTCCGGATCGTCTCCATTGAGTTTCTCCTGTTCAGGCTTTTGGGGAATGCTTTTTGGGGAATGCTTGCTACCGAGTTGCGATCTTCGCTCTTCAATATTGCGCGTGCATGACAATTGTGTGAAAAAACCGTAACGCGGCGCCGCTGTTGATTTTGCCCCGTAGTAGACGCACTTGTTGCCCCATCCTTTCCGCAGCCTCATCGCGGAAAGGGTGGGACACCACGCACCTCGGACCGTTGCCCCATCCAAAACGCGCTTTTTCCGTTTAGGGTGGGAAACAAACCCAATCGCCCGTCGCGCGTGAAGCCCCGCTCGCATTCACCGGCCACCGCCCACCGGCCACCGCCCTCACGCGTAACGAAATAGCGCCATGAACCCAAAGTCCATGTGCTGCTGGATGTGGCAGTGAAACAGCGTCAATCCCGGCTGGTCCGCCACCAGATCCACCGTCGCCCGCCCGAACGCGGGAACAATCACTGTGTCTTTCTTGACGCCGGCAGTCGGCTTCCCGTTGATTTCGACAAGCTCAAACAGGTGCCGGTGGAAATGCAGAGGGTGAGAATCGTCGCTGCGGTTGTGAAACACAATCCGATGGCGGCGTCCCTGGTGGAACACGAATTCCCCCTGATGCGAATATTCCTTGCCGTTCACCAGCCAGTGATTGATTCCATTCAGTCCGCCAGGGATCTTCTCAAAGACCATATCGATCGTATGGTCCGGCGCTGGGTGCGCCGCATTCGTCCCAAAGACGCTGTAGTCCCAGCGCCAGTTCGGAGGCGGAGTCCACACCGCGCGCTGCTTTTGATTCGCGTACTCCACCACCATGCCCATGCCGGCTTGTCGCGCGGTATCTCGGATCTCCCCTAAAATCCACACGCCCGGATGATTCATCTCCACGATCGCATCCACGCGCTCGCCCGGCGCAATCTCGATCACATCCACCGCCTGTGGCGTCGGCACGGGATTGCCGTCCAGAGCGATCACCTGAAACCTGTGGCCGGGCAAAGCCATGCGGTGAATCTCGGCAGCACTCGCGTTCAGCAGGTGCATCAGCACGCGCTGTCCCGGCTGCACGCGGAGAGGATCCCCCGCTCCCAGCATTTTGTCGTTGATCGAATAGAGCGGAGCGCTCACTTCCAGCCCGTTCATGCGCAGGTCTGGTTTGCGGGGTTTTTCCGGCATCGGGTCGTCAGGATCCGGCGCCATCGCGTCCTGATCCATTGGCGACAGGAAATATTCCCATTCGCGCAGCGCCAGAAAGACTTCCTGGTCGTAATGTCCAGGGTCATTCGGGCCGTCAATCATGAAAAAACCAAACTGGCCGGTGTAGACGCCTCGATGCAGATCCATCATCGCCGCGGTGTGCGAGTGGTACCACCGCGAACCCGCCGGCTTGGCCACGAATTCAAAGCGCCGCCTGCCGTGCGGCGGCGCCGGCGGCGAACCTTCCTCCGCCACTCCATCGGACTCCGGCGGAACGAACAGGCCATGCCAATGCACATACTCTGGAACGTCAGTTTCGTTCGCAACTTCAACGCTGATCCGCTGGCCCTCGCGCACCCGTAGCAGCGGCCCGGGGACCTTATTGTTGTATCCGATTGTGCTGATTGCAACTTGCGGGGCCAGTTCCACCAGCATGGGCGCAATTTGCAGCGTGAAGTCCGCCGCGCGCCCCTTCAACTCCGGCGCGACCCTCGGCCCCATCGCCGCCATCGGGTCCTGCGTCGGCCCCGGAGCTTGCGCAACACCCAGCGGCATCCCAAACGCCGGCCGCAGCTTGCCTGCCCCGCTCGCAAGAATTGTGGCCGATCCCAGCCGTACAAAATCCCTTCGCTTCACCGATCCTCATCTCAACTTACGGCTGAAAATAGCTCACATCCAGCGACAGTTTCTGTATGCAACAGCCCGTCTGCAAGGATAGGCACAACCTCAATAGAGTGCCGGTCGATCGTTACAGGACGATGAATGCCCCGACGAGGAACCGTTCCTCATCCTTCACCGTTGCCCCATCCTGCCGCTTTTTTCTGCGGCAGGGTGGGATGGCACGAACCCTCTTCTTCGCGCTGTCATCCTGAGCGACGTTTGGCGCGTTACCTGCGCCAAACGGAGTCGAATGCCTGCCCTGAGCGGAGATCGTCCGCTGCGGCGGACATCGAAGTCGAACGAGGATCTGCGGTTGCTTTTCGTGCCCTCGGCCCAGCACGAAAAGGGGTGCCCCATCCAAGCTTCGCTTGGGTGGGATAGCACAAACCCCGGTGTGCCTCGTTCAACCCTGCAGAACGAACGGCCGGGTGCCGGCCGCCCCATGTCCAGCTCTTGAGACCTTGGATCGCACCCCCGCCAGATCGTCATCCTTCGTCGGTCGCCGCGGCGACTGACGGAGGATCTGCGATTGCCCCCGCGCCTTTCGCTCTTCCAAAATGAATGGGTACCCCCGGTCTGGATTTTCTGACCGGGGGGAGCACAAACCCCGAGCCGCGCTGCACTCGCCCCCGTAGGGGGCGTGGAAGTGATCCCCGTGTGAAGTGAGCTCGCCGTGGCGAGCGAACGCAACCGGGGGAATGCGCTCAATTAAATGTTCAGCCCCGTAGGGGCGAAGGAACACCCTGCTGCAACGACACAACGCGACGACGAAACCGTAGAAGTAGCGGCCTTCAACGGCTGCGGAAAAACTGCCTCGGAGGAGCACGAAGTGTCAGGGCACGAGTTGACTCGTGCCGCAAATGCTGCAAATTGAGCTCGGCTTTAGCCGCTGAGGGAGAGTTCTCTTTCCCCTGGCGCCCCTTCCCTCGGCATCTCCTCGGCCCAAGCCATCGGAGAGACCAGGAATCTTCAAGCTCCTAAATTACCGCGCAGCAACCCCCCCTGCATTCAGGCCCGGGATTCACGGGCGACAGCCGCGAAGAATCCCGGAATTCAAGGGAGCATGAATTGTCGGGGCACAACCCCAGGCGCTCGCCTGTTCATTGCTGTTCGGCACAGCCCTTCGCCCCGCTTTCGCCGCTCCAGCCTTTTTCACTCCAGATTTGACGAATGGGCTTCGCGCCCCCGAGGTCCCCAACGACAGGTCCTCGTCGTCGCGGTGGGCACTGCGGGAATGGCTGCGAACCAGCCGAGAGGGGCGACCGGGGCGGGACTCGTTGAGTCCCCACTGGAGTAGATCAATCCTGGCGTGCGCGGTAGCGGATCACGACACCATCGCAGCCCAATAGCAACGTCGCTAAGTTGGCTCCATCGGTGACAGCTCGCAGCGACGCACAATCATCGTTCAACACTTCCTCATAGATCGTGGAGTTCTGCTGATCGAAAATACGTAGCCTGGAACGATGCCATTGTTCGTAATCCTGCACCACGGCGAAGTATGGATTGCCGTTCGAGCCGCGCACCGCCGTTGCTTTCAGATGCGTGATGTCCGCTTGGTGCTCGACGGGAAACCGCGCAAGAGTGCTCCCATCCGTGCTGAGCACATAGATCCCGTTTTTGTCTGAAGCGATTAGCTTATCGAATTGCGGATCGACTCCCCAATCGGTTAGCGAAAACTTGGCAAGATAGATCGCCGGTGTCAAACGACTAAGAACGACACCTGATTTATCCCGAACGACAAGTTCTCCTCCGCTGTTGCTGTGAACGACGAAACCATCTGGGTATTTTTCAGAATTCGCAATTTCGACGTTCCAGATATTCCCTGCATCTTGTTGCGACCACAACTCGTTCCCTGAATGTAATGGGTCTACGAGGCGGACACCGGTACCGCCGTTATACGCCACTGCTACGACCAGACCATCGCCGAGATCGCCTGCAGTCGAATTGTCGACGCCGTCCCCAGTTGCACTTAGGGACCATATGAGTCCTCCGCTTACATCAAATAGTTTCGGAACCTCAATCGATCCGCCGCGACACAGAAAGTAAGGCCCCTCATTCTTTGCGGTCCTCACCGAATCGACCTCTGACTTGCATTCTTCATACCGAGTGGCCGCGGCTGGCGTCCCGCTCGCATTCAAAAAAGCAGCGCCGCGAAGCCCCGCAATCGTTAATCTGCTGTCGGCCTCGTACTGAATGTCGGTAACGACCCCGACGTCAGGAAGCCGGTAGGCAACCTCCCGCGAGAATCGTTCTTCTCCAAGGATGATTCTCGATTGCCACAGCTCAACGGGGGGGATTTTGAAGGCGGCCGCCAGGATCTGCGGGAAGCGCACGACGAAAACGCAAATCAGAGTGAAAACGACAGTGAAAAAAGCCCGTGAGATGATACGCGAATGTTGTGTTACTTGGCGGCCTTTTTGCCTCACCCTGATCGCGGCAACGATCAAAACCACGCCAATCCAGCTCACCCATCGCAGAAGCTGGAACCCGATTGCAAACAAAAGAACGCCGGTCCAGGCGTCGATGATTCCGCTTTTGCCAAGCAGCCACGCCAGAGCCACAATGCTCACCGGCAGCACGATCAAGCTGACACCAACCACCCAGAGGATTGCGATCGAGCGGCTCTTCACAGACTTCCTCCCGCGGACCAAGTCCATCGGTTGCTTGCAAGACCCAACCCATTCTAGCCATTACTCCCTAGCGCCAGTTAGCGTCCTCCCACCTTTGGCATAGTCAGCGGTTGTCCAAATCGACGGTACCGATACTTCATCAGGCGCCACGCGGGCAGCGCGCACCATGGGCATGCGCGAAGCGCGGGGTCGAGGGGAAGGGGCTCGCCCGAAAACCGTCGCGCGGCCCGCCTTCCCCCTCTCACGGCTGTCAAGAGGACCAACCGCTTCTAAACAACCCATCCCTCTGATTCCACGCCGAATATAAATCCACCCAAGTTTGCCGATTATTTTCGCAAAATCTCTACACTTGAACTTGTATGGGGATTCATCCGGAACATCTCGAATCGGTCGCCGCGCCGCGCGAGCCAGAAGCTCAGCTACCGTCCGCCGCTAACTCCGTTAACCCTGCTGACCGGCCGCTTTCGGTCAAGAAAATAACAAAATAAAAAAAATTAGGGCTTTTCGCCAAATTTTCGCCATTTAACTCGTTTAGAATCAACAAATCGCTCTTGCGGACATCGGAAAAATACGTCAAATTTCGGGTATTTTATGCCAAACAACTCCTTTAGAATCAGCGCGCGACCCGCACATTTTCAGGCCCGCGCATGCGTGAGCTAACTGCCTCATTTCATGAGTCCTGCTCACTTCTTTGCATTTTCATTCAAGACCCGCTGCCCCGCCGTCCCCGCTTCACGACCCACGACGGTCCAGCGACCCTGATCCCTGTTCCCTGTTCCCTGATCCCTGATCCCTGGTCCCTGTCTCTCTCACACCCGCCAGTTGTCCGGCCGCCAGCTCTTGATCCGCTCTTTGATCTGCTTCCGGTTCAGGTTCTGTTCGAGCGCCTGTTTCGCCAGCTCCACCACTTCATCGTCCGCGGCAAAGCGCAGCCCGATCAGTTGATCTTCCGTCAGCCGGTAAATCTGCGTATGCCACTCCGCCGGCGCCAATGCCTGCAGCCGCAACCGCTCTTCAAGCCGGATCACGCGGTCCTGCACCTTCAGCGGGTACTGCCGCATTCGGAACAACATGACCAGCCACGCCAGCGAAAGCACCACCAGCCACACTGAATGGAAGCAGAAGTGGTGAACGCAGTAGATGACCGCGATGACGATCGTGGCGATTGAAACAAAGGTGAGGAAGAAATGATATGGAGGATCGAACTTTGCGTGGCTCTTGAAACTTTGCGGCTTACTCATCTTTTGCGCTCGTTCCTTACAGGTCTGGATTGGCTGTCGCGGCCGTTGGCGATGCGGCTGTCCCAATGTCTGATCCGCTCGTTGCAGCGCTCGATGCCGGTATACCTGCTATGGCCGAATTCTCTTGGGTCGAGCTTGGCGCTGTCAACGCTGTTAGGTTGTCTGGTCCCAAAACTGTCGGGTTCTTCGGAATCAAGTGGTATCGCCCGCGCACCAGATAGTCCACAAACAGTCCGCCCGCGAGATAGGGATTCATCAGCGCGATCGGGATCGCATAGATCGTCGTCACAAACGACTCGTCAATCGTCTTCGTCGAGTGGCTTCCGTGCCGGTAGCCCGGAATTTGCGGAATCACGAAAACCGCCAACTCTGTTTCCGGATTCTTGCGTCCAAACCGCACCAGCTTGTATGTGATTTGCTTCGGCGTCGTCATGCCGGCATCCGGAAAGATGCTGCGCCTGAAGGTGCGCGGAAAGTAGTCGTTCAGCATCACTCGCGCGAAATCCGCGCAGTTGTTGAAGAGCAAATTGAACCGGGCCCGGTTCGGCCCGGCATTCAGCTTTTCGATCAGAGCATCGTCCTGCGCTTCCGTCGTCTCGAAGCGAAAGGCGTAAATGCGCCGCTCATACGCCGCGCCCAGCAACTGCGTCCAGCCGCCGCGCACCAGATTGCCCGGCGATAAGCTCGCTCCCAGTTCCCGGAGATGATCCTCGCGATAGTGGCTGCGCAACTCGACCACTGTGTCGTGGTCCACATGCGCGGGAACGTCGGCGGCGTTCTCCACCGAATACAAGTAGGGGATCAGCGGAATCGCCACCCAGTCGTACCCGTCGATGCCCTGATAGCGCGAAATCACCGCGCCCAGTTCGCCAGGCTCGCAGCGGCGCAGCTTCACCGGAGTCTCGGCGC
Source organism: uncultured Occallatibacter sp. (assembly GCA_964407295.1). GTDB lineage: Bacteria > Acidobacteriota > Terriglobia > Terriglobales > Acidobacteriaceae > Telmatobacter. The sequence goes on along the minus strand of CAYOVE010000142.1, from coordinate 1,169 downwards.
AAATCCGCTCAAAGTAGATCGCGTTATGTCCGGTCGGGTTCAGCGTGCCGAAGAAGCCATACGGCTCCTCCATCAGCAGGGCCGCCTGCGCGCCGGCGCAAATGGAACCTGCAGCCAGAACAATCAGCAAGAACGCGACGTTCCGAAGATTTGAGAGCATCGGCTTCCCTTTGGGGTACAGCATTTTCGGAACCGCCGCGGGCCAAAGGCACATACTCGAGTGGCTTTTTCCTCAAGAAAAAGCCATCTTTCAATGCACCCAAGAAGTCCACGCGTGTTCCGAAAATGCTCTAAGGTTCCTGGTTCTCTCTCACTCAGTATGCACCAAATTCAATGAAGGCCCGATAAACAGCCCGCTCCGCGAGTTTCTTAGACCATTGACGCTCCGGGGTTTTTCAGCGGGAATTGGAGACAAGCTAGCCGTGCCGCCGGCTGAGACTCGCCGCCTGCTGATTAGATGCAATTTCTGGCTGATTGTTGCGGTGGGCCGTGAAAAGGTAGCCCGCGTTAAGACTTGCTCGTCAACCGCGGATCGCGCTATTCATGGGGAGGAACGATGATCGTAGTCTCCTGCACCTCGATCAATCCTGACCCGATTCGCTTCTCCAGCTCGGGCAGGACCGCATCCACTTTTTCGCGCGTCTCAATGAATTCGATCTTCACCGGTAGATGGTCAGAGATCTCCAGGATGTGCGCCGAATGCATGCGGTGCTTCGCGCCAAACCCTGCAACGCCCTTCACCACCGTCGCGCCGGCGATCCCGCTCTTGAAAAGAAAATCAAGAATCGACGTGTAGACCGGAATGTGGTGATGCTTGGCTCCATCGCTCAGATAGAGCGTCACCTTAACTGCTTTGCCCGACGTCAGCATACTTTCCGTCTCCGCTCTTCCGGCGCCAGGATTCACGCGCGCACGCGCCGCAACATTACGATTCCATGCAAACAACGAACGATTGAAGCACCTTTGCTGCGAACATGCAACTCCGCAGTGCCTGCCGCCGATTCTCTAGAGCATGTCCGCGAGCGCTGTTCCACACCACGTCGCGGCCAGGCCCAGGACCAGGCTGCCCACCGCGTAAATCCCCGCCAGTAAGAACGCGCCCGACCGCATCGTCGAAAGCGTCTCCCACTCGTAGGTCGAAAACGTGCTGTACGCGCCGATGAAGCCAA
>CAYOVE010000141.1:0-8718 GCA_964407295.1 uncultured Occallatibacter sp. | reverse complement strand
AAAGACAATGTCGCAAATCTCCATCGCAGCCACCGACCGCGTCTTCGTCCTCACCGGCGCGGGAATCAGCGCCGAAAGCGGCTTGCCCACCTTTCGCGCCTCCGATGGGCTCTGGGCGGGGCATCGCGTCGAAGAAGTTTGCACTCCTGAAGCGCTCAAGCGCGATTCATGGTTGGTGTGGGATTTCTATTCCAAGCGTCGCGCCGACTGTGCGAAGGCGGAGCCCAACCGCGCCCACATCGCGCTCGCTGAGCTTGAAGCGCAGATCCCCGGCCGATACCTTCTCTGCACGCAGAATGTTGATGACCTGCACGAGCGCGCCGGATCGCGGAATCTCGTCCACATGCACGGCGAGCTGGCTAAGGCGCGCTGCGAGCGCGAGTGCGGCCGTCCGCCCGTCGAAGACCGTGCCGTCTACGCTAGTCTCGACGAGGTGGGCCGCTGCTCCTGCGGTGGCCGCCTGCGCCCGCACATCGTCTTCTTCGGCGAGATTCCCCTTGAAATGCCGCGCATCGAGCGCGAGATCGCCGAATGCACGCTGATGATTGTCATCGGCACCTCCGGCAATGTCTATCCGGCTGCGGGATTCGTTCATTGGGCGCGGCAGAGCGGCGCGCGAACCGTCTACATCGGCCCCGAGCCGCCGCTCAACGCTTCGGCCTTCACGCACATCGTCGAAGGAAAGGCCGGGAAAGTTCTCCCTGGACTCTTTCATGTCGAAGCCTGAACCCTTGGGTGCCCCACCCTCGCGGCGCCTTTGTCTTTGCCGCTAGGGTGGGAGGGGGCCAACTCGCCAACTCGCTAAAACTTGAACCTGTACCTCGCCTCCACCGCGAACATCCGCGGATCGTTATAGTGGAAGCCTCCGATCGTGATCGAATTATCCAGCAGTACGCGGTGATTGGTCACATTGACGACCGTCGCGGACAACTTCCAGTTCTCGCCCAGCGAGTGGCCGATCGAGGAGTCGAAAGTCGTGTGTACTGGCAGGTATGGTGAGTTGTACGGGCCTTCAGCGGCGCCCGCCAAGCCATTGTGAAAGCCGGATCCGTAATACACATTCGTCGCGAACCAAGTATGCGCCGGCAAGTTCGCCGTGAACCCTGTGTTGAGCGTGTCGCGCTGGTCGTGGTCAACGGGCCCGTACTCAGGCCCGAGATCGCACGCAGGGTCGGTGGAAATACTGCACGTAAATCCGCCGATGATGTTTCCGCGCTGTTCGGCAATCTGGTTGGAGTACGTCACATAAAACTGCCCATAGCGCCAGAGCGACGGCGAGTGCAGCGTCATCTCCCACGCGCGAACCAGCGCGCCATCCACCGCAATGGGGAAATACATATTCGATTCGCCCAGGTTTGAGTGGTCGAGGAAGTTATTCACGCGACTCTTGAACGTGTCCACATCCAGCATCCAGCCCCGATAGGGTATCTCGATGCCGAACTGGTGCTCCTCGTCGCGCTCGGAGGGAATAGGCGTGAAAGTATTTTCGCCGCCTCCAAGGCTGCTTGCGTAGTTGAGCACCGAACTCGAGACCGTGAGGATCGGCGCCGGCTGGAAAAAATGTCCATAGAAACCGCGCAGCACCCAGTTCAGTTTCGGAATCCTTACCGTTGCCCCGATGCGAGGATAGACTGCGCCCGCATTCTGGTCCGACCGGTAGTACGTAAATCTTTCGCCTCCAAGCAGCGTGACATACCGTCCCAGTTGCAAATGATCGTCGATGTAGAACTCCACGAGCTCCGCTGTGGCGTGTGCCGTTGTATTGGGCTGCGATGGACCGCTGCCGTCGTTCACCTGCACTCCGAAGAGATCATTTTCGCCCTGGATGAATGAATAGAATCCGCCGGAAAAGCTATTCCACCCGACATCGGAGCGCCAATCCCCTTGCGCCCCGCCGTAGTTCGACTTCTGGTGCCAGGTCGTCGCTACCGGCTGATCCGTCGCGAGCGAATCGTAGTCCGATTGGTTGAAGTGGTAGAACGGCGCTAGGGAAACCAGCGTTTTGGGCGAAATTGTATGGACCCAATTTGCAATCACGAACGAATCGCGCTCCGTCTGCCCATCCCTTAACCCCGTGCTGCAGTAGTAATCCGAATTGCACTCATAGTCATTCACATCAGGATCGTACGGAACCTGAAAGAAATCCTGCCGGTACTGCCCATCCACGCGCAGTTGATCCTTCGGCGTCTGGTTCCGAATCACCGACACGAAGCCGCTCTCCGAGTTGGTGGCATCGTGATAAATCGTGGCCACCGGCGTCGCCAGGCCGTAGTTCGATCGCGACCCGGTCGCGCTTGCATACCATGCGCTTTTCTCCGAGTGATCGCCCAGCGCGACCTGCGCTTCGCCGGTATAAAGATTGCCGGCGTAAAGAAACAGCTCGCCGTCGCGGTTAAACTCAAATCCGTTTCGCGGCAGCACGTTGAACATTCCATAGGTGCGATCGCCCAGGCCGGCGTCATAGCTGCCACGCAGGCCTTCCATGGAGTCGATATCCTTGGGATCGATCTGAGGTCCCACATTCGACGCGATCTTGGTATTCGGAATTGAAACGCCGTCGATCAGCCAGCTTGTCTGGTGGCCGCCGCGCATGTGCAGCATGTCGTGCGTCATGTAAGCGCCGGGCACGTAGTCGGTAATCATCTCCGTGCCTGTGGTGCGGTCCGCGCCGGGGGTCTCGTCGATCGTTTGCCGCGTAATCAAAGTTGTTGGCGTCACCGTGTCGGCCGAGCTTGTCTCGCCGTTCACGATCACAGATTGCGTACTGCCCGCCACCTCGAGCGGGATATGCAGGATCGGGTTGGTTCCCGAGGCGACCGTCAATGTCTCGGTTGCGTTGGCAAATCCGTTGGAAGTCACCGTCAGCCGGTACACGCCGATTGGCGCCTGCGGCAAGTCGAATTCTCCATCGGCATTGGTCGTGGCGTGCAGGGCAAAATCGGAATCCGCGGCCTGGAGCGCCACAGTCGCTCCCGCAATCGGCCGGTGCTGCGGGTCGTGAACCACCCCGTGTACGTTCGCAAAAACAGTGGCAAAGGCAGGAAGGGAAGCGGCCGCAAGAAGCGCTGTCGTTAGAGTATGAAGAAGATTTCGCATAAAAAATGACCTCGCATTCGTTCTCGTGCTAAAAGAGGCAGCCCTCGCGGGCGGCGAAGGAGCGCCAGAATCATCGGCGGATTTTGGGGAAGCGCCGAAGAACACCCGGTACAGGGGAAGACCACAACCTTGCGACGAGATTTGAGGCACGACGCAACGATCTGCCCGCGTCATTCAAACGGACACGGATCGTCGCCCTCTCGATCAAGGCATTCTTTTCAGCGCAATGGTTAGCTGGGGTCTATCGCAGGAGGGCCGCGGCCGGCGTGCGCCCGGCTGGGGCGAGAAGACACTGCCATCGGCCCGAACGCGGGCGCGGAAGTACGCGTGAAGACAGCGCAGACCTCCGACGCCGTTGTCGCCAGCGCATGAGTTGGCGTCCACATTGAAAACGCAGGTCCGTGATAGAGCGGGCAGGTCGGCGGAGCGGAGAAGCTCGGAGTCGGATCGATGCCGCGGCCGGCCCTCATGGCCATGAGTTGCGCGTACATCGCGCAATGGTGCGCCCCGTGCCGCCGGCAACAGGCCGGCAGACCCGCGTCCTGGCTGCTGTCGACAAAGGCCGACACCGGGCCCAGCCCGAAGAACAGGATCAGGAAAATGGAGAAGCCGCGCCGCATCTGCACATCATGCTAGCAGACCGCGAACGCCGAATGCCGGGAGCAACTAGAAAATGACACCGTCTCTTACCTCAACCGCCGGATATCTTTAGGTACCGCCTTTTCCATCTGGTTTCGTTGCCTCACTCCTTGTTCCCTTGTTTCCTTGGTTCCTTGGTCCCCGGGTCCCTGTTCCTCTATCATCAAGTTGTTACTCGATTTTGCTTTTCCGGCATTCAGCAAAGGAAGATTTCCGTGCCTCAAGCGCACAGTTCAGCTCAGCCGTCCGACGCCCCTGCAGCACATGTGCGCAAGTCCGGCCCCACGCGCCATCTCCGCATCGCCATCTTCGGCTTTGGCACCGTGGGCAGCTCAGTTGCGCGCATCCTCGTCGAGTCCAAGCCGCACGGCCTTGAGCTGACGCACATCTTCAATCGCGGCGTCGCGCGCAAGCGCGCCGCCTGGGTTCCCGCGAGCGTCGTCTGGAGTGAGAACGCCGACGCAGTCCTCGCCTCCGATGTGGACGTGATTGTCGAGCTCGCCGGCGGCCTCGATCCAGCCGGAAGCTGGGTGCGCCGCGCGCTCGATGCCGGCAAGAGCGTCGTCACTGCCAACAAAAAACTCATTGCCTATCACGGCATCGATCTGGAGCGTCTCGCCGCCGCCAAAGGCGGTCATCTCAAATACGGTGCTGCAGTAGCCGGTGGCATCCCCGTCATTCCCGGCCTCGAACAAGGCATGGCCGGCGATCGCATCGAGCGCATGGAGGGCATTCTTAACGGCACTTGCAACTTCATCCTGAGCAAAATGGAAGAAGGCGCGGACTACACTGCGGTTCTGGCGGAAGCGCAGGCCAAAGGCTATGCGGAAGCCGATCCCACCGAAGATGTCGGCGGATTCGACGCGCGCGCCAAGCTCGCCATTCTCATGCGTCTCGCCCTCCGCGTGCAGGTTGATCCCGAGGAGATCGTTCCGCGCTCCATCACCACCATCACCCCCGTCGACTTCAGCTATGCCCGCGATCTCGGCTGCACCATTCGCCAGGTGTCGCGCGCGCAGCAAGTGGAGGGCCGGATTGCGGCCACTGTCGGTCCCATGTTGGTAGCGCTGCGTTCGCCGCTTGCCTGGTCCAGAGGGACCGAGAACATGGTCATTGCCAGCGGCCACTATGGCGGCGACGTGGTTTTCTCCGGTCACGGCGCGGGCGGACATCCCACTGCGGTCGCCGTGGTCAGCGATCTGCTTGCCCTCGCTCATGGTTCGCGGCGGGTCGAGATTCCTTCAGCTCCGGCGCGGCTCGACGCCGAGTTCGAGGTTCCCCACTACATTCGATTCCTGGTGAAAGATCGTCCCGGCATCGTGGCCTCCATCACCGCCGCGCTGGCCCACGAGCAGATCAATATTCGCGCCATCGTGCAGAAGGCGGGCTATCCTGCCGACGCGCTGCCCTTCGTCGTTACCGTCGAGCCGTGCAAATCTTCCGCGCTGCAGCGCGCCTTGGCCACGATCCGTTCCATGGATTGCATGCTGATTGAGCCGCTCGACCTGCAAATGCTCGAGTAAAATTGCTTTTGGGGCGGGCAGGGATCTGGATCGGACGCCTGTCTCTGCCTTTCTATTCCCTGTTCCCTATTCCCTGTTCCCTGTCTTTTGTGAGGTCCGCCCGTGATCGACACCATCTATCGATGTGAAATTTGCGGCGAAGAGAGTGACAACCCGCAGCATTGGATCGTCGTCCATTGCAACGACGCGCAATTGACGGTCTACAAATGGACCAAGGAAGCCGCGGATTCGAAAGGCGCGCGGCACTACTGCGGCGAAGCTCACGCGCAGGTGTACATCAGCCGCTGGCTTGCAGCCGCCTGCAGTTGAATGTTCAAGTCCGGTTTTTTGCGGGCCCGGTCGACTCGCGAACGACCAGTGTTGGCGCCATCAAGACCTCGTTCGACGTGGGTGGCTCCTTGCTGGCAATCTGTTCCAGCAGAAGCTGCGCCCCTTTCTGGCCCATCTCGAAGAGCGGCTGGTGCACGGTGGTGAGTGAAGGCGTAGAGAAGGCCGCCGAAGTGATATCGTCGAAGCCGACCACCGAAATGTCGCCCGGCACGTCGAGACCGGCGTCTCGAATTGCCCGGATAGCACCCATCGCCGCTGTGTCATTGAAACAGAACAGTGCCGTAACGTCAGGGGCCTTATTCAGAAGGGCACGCGTCGGGTTATAGGCGATCTGCGGGTCCATCGGGTGGTGTCCCGTCTTCATCGGCCAGCCTGACGAATCGAGCCGTACCACCAGCGAGGGGTCAGTTTTCAGGCCCAGTTCTTTCGCGACCTTCTGTATCCCCTCCCATCGGTATTCTGAGTCAAGAACCACCTTTGGCCCACGCATGAAAGCGATGCGCCGATGTCCCAGATCGTAAAGGTGCGTCAGTGCCAGCTTGGCGGCGATGGTGTGATCGAGGACGATATTGGTCGCCCCCTTGGTTGCGCAATGCGCCGAGATGGCTACGATCGGGACCGGTACCGACAACTCGCCCATAGTCGTGTTCAGAAGCAGAAAGCCATCCACCGCACGCTCAACCAGCATGCGCGGGTAGCGCTCCATCAACTCTTCGTTCCAGTTGTGGCACGCGGTGAAGAAGAAGTAGTGTGAGCGGTTCAGCTCCTGCACCACACCGCTCATGACCCGGGTGAAGTAGCCCTCGCTCAGGTCCGGCGCCAATACTCCCACGCTCATGGAGCGGCTTTGCCGCAGCGACCGGGCGAAATAATTGGGCCGGTAGTCGAGCCGTTTCGCCGCCTCAACCACCCGGTTGCGCGTCTCCTGCGGGATAGACTTGGCGCTCGGCGAGTTATTCAGGACAAGGGAAACCGTCGTTTGAGACAGGCCCAGATGCTCGGCTAGCATGCGCAGGTTCACATGGCCGGGCGCTGGCGTCGTCTTGCCCTTTGTCATGTTGGAGTTGTACCACGCTTGACCGCCGCGCGAATAGACGGTCGCTCGGCCACTACATCGATTTTCTGATCACGATGTGGTCCGTTTCAGCCCGGAACACTTCATTTCACCGTCAATTTTGCATTTTGCCACCCCTGCGGGTCCTCCGCGCGCGGCAGCCCCAGGGGCGCCGCACGCGTTTTCCACCCGTATGCGCTTGATTTTGCTTCCTTGTAACCTCGCGTTCATAATTCCTCGGTAGCCTGACCCTTGTGGACGCCACTGTGCCCGAGATTCGTATCTCCCGACCCCAGACGCAACCGGAAGCCGATTCGATTCCGCCGCAACCGCCCGCCGGCGCGTTGGTGCAAGAGCAATCGGCCATTCGCCGCCACCTGCTTGGCCGGGGCAACTCCGCCATTGCCGATGGGATCTTCAAGGCGCTTATGGTGTTGTGCGCCCTCAGCATCTTCGCCATTGTGGCCCTCATTGCCTGGGAGCTCGTTCAACGTTCGCAACTCTCATGGCACGCATTCGGGTTCAAGTTCTTTTATAAGACCTACATTGACGAGACAACCGGCCTCCCTTCCTATTGGGACCCGGTAAACAACTACTTCAGCGCCCTGCCATTCGTCTACGGCACGCTGGTTTCGTCGTTTCTCTCGCTGCTGTTTGCGGTTCCGCTGGCTATTGGCGTGGCCGTTTTCCTCACCGAAATGTGCCCTGGATTTCTGCGCGGTCCACTCGCATTTCTTACCGAGCTTTTGGCCGCAATTCCCAGCATCATTTACGGCTTGTGGGCGGTTTTTGTTCTCGTGCCGCTGCTTCGCGAACACGTGAATCCAGTGCTGATCAAAATGTTCGGCTGGAGCGGATTCTTCGCCGGTGACAATCCGACTGGACTCGGTTATTTCGCGTCGGGCGTCATCCTGGCGGTCATGATTCTTCCTATCATCTCCTCGCTTACCCGCGAGGTGATGACGGCCGTGCCCCACTCGCAGCGCGAAGCTGTGCTGGCTTTAGGCGCCACGCGCTGGGAGATGATCCGCATGGGCGTGCTGCGCAATGCGCGCATCGGAATCGTCGGCGCCATCATTCTCGGCCTGGGCCGCGCGCTCGGCGAAACCATGGCCGTCACCATGGTTATCGGCAACACCCCGCAGATTAGCCGGTCATTGCTGGCTACAGGGAGCTCGATGGCCTCAGTGATCGCCAACGAATTTACCGAGGCCGTCAGCGAGATGCATTTGAGCGCGCTCATGGAAATCGGTTTGGCGCTGTTTATTGTCACCATCATTGTGAACGCAACCGCTCGCCTGCTCGTCTGGGCGGTCACGCGCGGAGCTCCGGCGACGCAACGTTGAGAGCGGGAAAGATGATCGGCAGCCGCCGAAGAGGGGATCGCAGAGAAAGTGCCGCAAGAATATCAATTTCGGACACGCCTCCGCTGGCTGGTTGACAAGAGTGCAACTTCGCTTGCAGTGTTGTCGACGGTCTTGGTTATTGTGCCGCTGGCGGCGATCTTCATTTATCTCATCTTCAAGGGCGCCAGCTCGCTCAATATGGACTTCTTCACCAAAACCCCCGCGCCCGTGGGCGAGACCGGCGGCGGAATGGCCAACGCCATTGTCGGGTCGATCACCCTGCTTGGCCTTGCCAGCCTCATCGGCGTTCCCGTGGGAATTGGCGGCGGTGTTTTTCTGGCCGAGTTCGGCCGCGGCACCAAGCTGGCCTATGCCGTCCGCTTCACCGCCGACGTGCTCAACGGCGTTCCGTCCATCGTCATGGGCCTTGCCGCCTACGCGCTTATCGTTGTCCCGCAGCATCATTTCTCGGCATTCGCCGGCGGCGTGGCCCTCGGCATCATGATGATCCCCACCATCTGCCGCACCACCGAAGAAATGCTGCTTATGGTTCCGCATTCGGTGCGCGAAGCCGCGCTCGGCCTTGGCGTGCCCAACTGGCGCTCGGTCCTCTCCATTACCGTAAAGACCGCTTCCCCCGGCATCATCACTGGCTGCATGCTTGCCTTCGCACGTGTCGCTGGGGAAACCGCGCCGCTCATCTTCACCGCGCTGGGCAACGATTTCTGGA
>CAYOVE010000140.1:0-8738 GCA_964407295.1 uncultured Occallatibacter sp. | reverse complement strand
AGGCGACGGCGCCGAGTAACCAGAACCTGACCAAGCTGACGGCGATCTTCCGCGCTATCGTGGATAATATGAGTTCGCCCCGGCTGATTCCCAGCGGCACTACATAGAAGGTGGGCTTGACTTCTTGCAGGGAATCCGGTAACAACGTCTGAGAAAACCGGGTAACGACGCGACTCGATCGAACGAAGGGAGTTCCCCCCGTGCGTATTTCCTGGACGATTGTACTGGCCACGTGTGTTCTCATCCTTTCCGGCTGCTCTGGAGTGCCGGGAACCTCGCCGACACAGACCGCAGGCAGTTCCGTTCCGGGAGCGCCTGTTCACGGTATGGTGCATGGCGGTCAACAGCCGATTGTCGGGGCGCACCTCTACCTCTATGCGGCCAACACGACCGGCTACGGCAACGGGGCTGTTTCACTGCTGCAAAGCGGCGGGGGCACCGTCGAGGATACTAACCACAACTACTATTACCCGACGCAGTCTGGCGGCACCTTCAACATCAATGGCGATTTCACCTGCCCCAACGCAGGTTCGCAGGTGTACCTGTATGCGGTGGGCGGCGATCCGGGATTGGGGGACGGGGCGAACTCGGCCATTGGCCTGATAGCAGCCCTTGGTACCTGCGGCACACTCGTGTCTGAACCCTATGTCGTCGTCAACGAGATTTCGACGATTACCACGGCGTACGCCATTGCCGGCTTTGCCGTGGACTCAACGCATGTGTCGAGCTCGAGCTCACCGCTGGCGACGGCGACGGACGTGCCCAATGCATTCGCAACGGTGACCAACCTCGAATCGCTGGGCCGAGGCGTAGCTCTGCCCACAACGCCGAACGGCAACGGAGTGGTGCCGCAAGCCACGATCGACACGTTGGCGGACATTCTGGCGGCCTGCGTGAATTCGGCCGGGCCGTCATCAACGCCGTGCAGCATGCTATTCAGCAACGCGAAGAATGGAAATACGCAGCCCACGGAAACAGCGACGGCAGCGATCAACATCGCGCATAATCCGGGTACGAATGTGGCAACCCTTTATGGTCTGCTGCCGACGGATCTACCGTTCCAGCCGACGTTGCTGACTATACCGAATGACTTCACAATCGCGGTCACGTACACAGGGGGAGGCCTGGACGGCACCGGATTTGCCCCGGAGGGCGTTGCAATCGACGCTGGCGGCAACGTTTGGGTGCCGAACTATGGCTCCAGCAGCGTGAGCGAGTTCAATTCCAACGGAAAGCCAACCACGGGCTCGCCGTATATCGCGGCCGGACTGGATAATCCGACCAGTGTGGCGATTGACGTATACGGGAGCGCATGGGTCGCAAACTTCAACGGAAATGACATCAGCGAATTCAATTCAGCGGGACAGAAGATCTCCGGACCTCCTGGATTCACTGGCGGCGGACTCAACGAGCCATACGGAATCGCAATCGATAGCGTAGGCAACGCCTGGGCATCCAACTTTAATGGGAACACTCTGAGCGAATTTGAATCAAACGCCTCGGGCGGCCTGGCGCTCTCAGGCAGCGGTTATGGCGACCAGGTTCTGGCCGGGCCCGCGGGTATTGCCGCCGACACCAATGGCGACGTATGGACGGAGAATTATATTGCCTCCAAGGGCGGCATTGTGGAAGCCGTGCCAAGCAACTCGCCGGGTCAGCCACCTACGGTGACTGTTTACACCGGAGGAGGACTGAAGTCGCCGTACAGCGTGGCCATCGATGCATCGGGGAACGTATGGGCGACAAACCGTGGCGGCCCCGGCAGCCTTAGCGAATTCACTTCGACAGGGACGGCCATCACCGGGACGAGCGGGTACAGCGGCGGCGGGCTGGACAATCCCTATGGAATCGCCATCGACGGCGCGGGCAACGTGTGGGCCGCGAACAATGGCGGCGACGCCGACAGCATTAGTGAATTCAATTCAGGTGGAACCGCGATCTCAGGCGCCAACGGATATGTGAACCAATTGATGTTCTCGCCGTACGGGATCGCGGTGGATGGATCCGGCAATGTGTGGGTGACGAGCGATGACAACGTCGGCCCGCTGACTGAGTTTGTGGGCGCAGCGACACCGGTGGTGACGCCGATATCGGCAGGCTCGACCTACAACGAACTGGGGATCCGGCCTTGAATGAGGCTCCGAGCCATCGGCCGCAGAACGCGGCCGACGGTTCGGAGAAGACTACTCGACCTGCTCTGGAATAATCAAAAGCACTTCAACCTTGGCAGACTGTCCCTGCTGCGTGGCGGGACGGAACTGCCATTTCTCAAGCGCTGCCAGGACGAACTGCGCCTGGGGAAAAGCCTGCGGGAAGACGATGGACAGGGTCTCGAAGTGTCCCGATTGATTCACGAATCCATGGATCATGAGCGCATCGGCGTCGATTGAGCCCGGATCGAGGTTAGGTCGCACGATGCTGTAGGGCCAGGGAGCTTCAAGAGCTTGGGCGGCGGGCTGGGGCGCATCCGACTTGGGCAGCGAATACTGCAATACCCAGTTTCGCGATAATCCCACGTGCAGGTAAACCGTATAGGCCATTCGGCCGTTCCATACGCCGGAGGTTTCGGGATATTGGTCCTGAATCGAGTTTCCGATGATGACGGAGCCGAATTTACCGTCCGGCGGCTCCTTGATGTTCGTGGTTGAAGACTGATCATCGTCAACGCGGTTGGGTCCATTTCCCGATTCGGTTTGAGCAATTTCGCGATCGCTGTTTGACGGCGATACGCCAGGGCCGGAGATCTTAAATGCCAGACCTTGTCCGGGGCCGGCGCCTTCATTTTTCGGATTTCCGCCCGGCCCCGGGCTCGATCCTCCTTGACCCGGTTTGGCGGAAGAGCTGGGACTACCGGGCGAGGCCTCTTTCCCCTGACCTGCCAGAACACCGGGTCCACGCACCACAACACTCTCATTGACCGGCGGCAAGGTCGCGGTTCCTTCCTTCATGCGCAGGTTCGACAAAGAGAGGATCGTAGCCGGCGTGGGCCGGGTGAGAGATTTCGAGGACATCGTGGGCGGCAACTGGACTGGCTGCTGCGTTTGCACCCTGACCGGCGAGGTCGTACTTGCATTGACGATCGGATGGGACGTGGGGTGAAAGCTAGACGCGACGTTGACGTCGGCCAAAGTGAGCTCTTCATTGGGCCGCTCGACGGAAGGCTGGACGTCGGATGAAGTGGGTTTTTGCGGCAAAGGCGGAGTGACCTTCTTAACCGTGACTTTGCTGGGCGACCAAATGGCCACCTGAGGAACGGGGATCGGGACGGGGAGTGTAATGGGCTTATCCACGTCAGGCTGGAGCAGCGTCTGCGGCCCCGGCGGAGCTTGCGCAACATCGCGCAAAGCGGGGACGCTGAGCGACGGCTTGCCTGCGGAAAGGGGTGCGCGGGCTCCGGGACTCGATGCAGCTTTCGGCAGCTTCGGGGGATAAAAGCGCGCCTGCTCGTCGGGCATGTTCAAGTCGAGCTCCCGCACACGATAGTGGTCCGTAGAAATCCTGGCATACGGCGGCTTGTAGGCAATACCGAACAAGAGCACGGCTATGGCCACGACGTGAAGAAGGGCGGAGACCGCAATGGAGGTGGGCCGGGGGCCAAGATCGGTGCGCTCGTTGAAGAGCGACATCGTATAAGCAGGCGTCATCAAAGGCTCGAGCCCCCCCTTGAGATTCTCTGGACAAGTGATGACTTTCGGACCGCGCGCAGGGGAGATTTTTTCTGGGGACCATCCCACTTTGGCACACGAAATCCTGCGCGGATATAACACGGAAGATGCAAGCGCGACCTCAGATTGCCGAGTAAAATCACGGTAAACTTAGCGAGGAACGGCCCATGAAAACGAGTACGGCGCAAGCCGGATTGATCCGTTCCGGGAGCAGATGATTGCCTCATTCAGAATCGCTCATCGAGGCGTTTTCCCCCATAGCACTTTTGGTACCTCATCGAAAGAACTGAGAGATTCTGATGCGATTTTAGAGGCTTTCAGGGAATACACTGAAACCGCACTGCGAGCCGAACTCGATCAGTATGAATGGAGTGGGCGCGTTGTGCGCGTCAATTTCGAAGATGGGAATCGAAACTGGAACGATTCTCAGCGGCCCGATCCCGACACGAGGATGCAAGACAAAGGGCTCGTGAATACCGAAAGCGCCGGCGCAAAGAAATTGAAGGCGGCCTTGCCGGACGCAGCGGGAATGGCCAGGAACGAAGGGCGGAGCCGGCGAGAGCCGGCCCCATCGGAGCAGCAATGAATCGAAGACTCATGACGATCTTCCTAGTCGCAGCGGTGATTGCAGGCTTTTGCTGCTGGGGGGTCTATCGCCTTGTGAGCGGCAGGATGAATGCGACGAAGCCTGTGTCGACGACGCAGGTGATCGCGGCGGCGAAGGACATTCCGTTGGGCGCAGTATTGACAACCGCAGACCTGACGACGATGACTTTGGGAGGCACGCCACCCAAGGGCGCGATTCTGAAGCAGGAAGATGCGATCGGCCGGGGCGTGATTACGCAAATCGCTCAGGGTGAGCCGATTCTCGATAGCCAGTTGGCCGGTATCGGCTCTGGCGGTGGATTGGCGCCGACGATTCCAAAGGGCATGCGGGCCTGCGCAGTGCGAGTGGATGAAGTGGTGGGCGTAGCCGGATTCGTGATTCCGGGCATGCGCGTGGACGTGCTGGTTTCGGGCAATCCGCCGGGTGGTGGGAACGAAGGCGTGGTCACAGAGACGATTCTGCAAGATATACAAGTGCTCTCAGCGGGCACCGACATTCAGAGAGACGCGGAAGGCAAGCCGCAACAAGTGCAGGTCGTGAATCTTCTGGTGACGCCGGAGCAGGCCCAGTTGTTGAGCCTGGCGGCCAATTCGCTGAAGATTCAACTTGTACTGCGGAATCCGCTGGATACGCAGACGACGAAGGTTCCGGAGACGGCGATGAGCAATCTTTTCGGCACCCCGACCCCGCCGCCACATGAGAAAGCTGACAGGGGTCCTCGCAAGCCCACGGCGAAACCGTATTCGATGACCATCATCAACGGCAACCACACCACAGACGAGAAGTTTGGATCACCTGAGGGACAGCATTGAGAGCGAAGGCAGGGTTCACCATCGTATCCTGGAGCGCGCTGGCCTTGGCATTGTTCGCCGGTCAAGCCGAGAGGGCTCATAGCGCCCCGGCTCAGGCGGCGCCGGCTGCCCAGCCGCCGGCAGCAGAATCAACCTACGAGGACTCGACGAACGAGCTCTCAGTGACGGTGGGAAAATCCGTGCTTGTCGATTGCCAGCAGCCCATCCAGCGTGTTGCCATCGGACTCGGAGACATTGCGGAAGCCAGCGCGATCAGCCCGACAGAGATCATGGTGGACGGGAAGACACCGGGCGAAACGAGCCTGATCATCTGGGACATCCATGGCGGGCGGCAGTTTTTCAACGTGACGGTGAGACAGCAGGCGACAGTGACCGGAGACAGCCTGGATGCGGTGCGGCGCGAGCTGAGGACGGAACTGCCGGGCCAGACGATCCGGGTGAGCTACAGCAACAACGCCATTTTTCTGCGCGGCACGGTGAGCGATCTGACGAGCTCATCGCGCGCGGTGCAGATTGCTTCGGCGGCAGGGAAAGTGGTGAACCTGCTGGACGTGGATGTGCCGAAGTCCGATCCGCAAATTCTGCTGAAGGTGCGATTTGCCAGCGTGGACCGCAACAAGGCGCGGCAACTGGGCATTAACCTCTTCAACCTTGGGCTGGGTAATGCCGTTGGTGGAGTGACCACGACGCAGTTTACGCCGCCATCCATAACCAGCACCGGCTCTGGCGGCAGCGGGGTATCATCGAACGGCGCGACGGCGACGTTCTCCAATGAATATAATCTGCTTGCCTTTTTCCCCGGGCTGGGGGTGGGCGCGGACATTTCGGCGCTGGAGAACAAGGGCGTGGTGCAGTTGTTGGCGGAGCCGAACCTGATGGCGACCGACGGCAAGGAAGCCAGCTTCCTGGCGGGCGGAGAGTATCCGTATCCGGTCGCGCAAGGCTCGAGCGGCGGCTTGACGACGGTGACTATCGAGTTCAAGGAATACGGCATTCGACTGAACTTTATTCCCACGATCACACCCCGCGGGACGATCCGGCTGCAAGTGGCGCCGGAAGTGAGCGCGCTGGACTACTCGAACGAAGTCAACATCTCCGGGTTCGAAGTGCCGGGAATTACGTCGCGCAAAGTGAATACGGAAGTGGAACTGGCCGATGGCGAGAGCTTCATGATCGGCGGCCTGATGGACAAGAGCACAAGCGACACGTTCGACAAGATTCCCTTTATTGGGGATATTCCGATCATCGGGAAGTTGTTCCAATCGGAGCAGAGGACCAAGAACGACTCGGAGCTGATCGTGATTGTGACGCCGGAGATCGTGTCTCCGACAGCGGTGGGCGATCCTGTTCCGGCGCTACATTATCCGGTGCCGTTCCTGCCGGCAAACTCGAACATCCCGATGCACCAGGCGGATGCGAAGACGCCGGCGAACACGATGCCGCCCGCGCCAACATCGTTGCCGGTGGAGACGCTGATCCAAAGCATGAAGCCGGAGAAGCCGTTGGTGATCGAGACCACGACGGGCGGATTCGGCGCTGCTGGCGGGGCGATTAACTCAGGCGCCGCGAGCACCGGTTCGGGGACGGCAGCTCCGCAGCAGTAGACCCAGGGGCAAGCGGATGAATCCGTTTGAAAGGTTCGCCAAGGGCGTGGTGGAGTTTGTATCGCCGCCCGCGCAGGCAGGGCCGCAGGGACCGCTGCAGGTCACCAACGTGACGCGCGGGACGGTGCTGGCAACGCGGCTCGAGGCCGCACACACAGGAGCAAAACGAAGAAAAGGGCTGCTCGGCCGGGATGGCCTTGCGGCCGGCGAAGGATTGTGGATTGCGCCATGCGAATCGGTGCACACGTTCTTCATGCGATTCCCCATCGACCTGGTCTACCTGGACCGCGAAAAAAGGATCAAGAAGGCGCGCAGTGCAGTAGGGCCATGGCGCCTTTCGGCATGCCTGTCCGCGCACAGCATTCTGGAACTGCCGGCGGGAACCATTCGCGAGACGCAGAGCGAACGCGGAGACAGGCTGGAGATTGCAGAGGTGGCAGGGCCGCAGGTCAGCGAGTTAGCGAGTTAGCAAGTTAGCGAGTTAGCGAGTTGGCGAGTGTGCGCGGAACGAGCGGTTCGTGGATCGTGGGTGAAAGAGTGGACGGGTGAAGAAGTGAAACAAGAGTCATGGAATGAGATCGTTATGGGGTGAAAACGCGCCTCGTGGATTTGAGCCGATCGCGTATTGATTCCAAAAGAGTTGTTTGTCTCAAATCGGCGTAATTTGGTGCGCATTTCTGACCTTCCCGGAAGCCGTTGTGTTGATTCTAAACGAGTTAAATGGCGAAAATTTAGCGAAAAGCCCTCATTTTTTTTATTTTATTTTTTTGGCTTTTTTGCGGGCATCTTTCCGACGGCCGGAATTGCCCTCAGCGATGGGCTTTGGCTGGTGGTAAATAGCGGATAAAGCGATCCGGGCATTGGCCAGGTAGTGCGCGGCATCGGTGTGGATGATGACGCCGGTCATCGACGCGTAGTTGATGCAATCGATGAAGTCGCAGATGTTCTTATAGCCGGAGAGTGAAGGCACGGCCCTGAGATAGGCCTTGTTGCCGGCTTTCTCGCAATCCCAATTGGATGAGCCCTTGTGCTCTGCCTGCTGGTCGTGGGCGCGGTTCCACGCGCTCATGCAAACCTCGATCGCTTGTTTGCCGGAAACGTCTGAAGAGAGTTGAAGCGCAGCGGCGGCCGGAGTGGCCGTTAAGGCAGTGAATGCCATGAAGAATCTCCTTTCATCTTCTTTAAGGCTACAGATTTCAGCGAAATAATCGGCAAACTTGGGGAGATTTATATTTCTTTTGGAATGAGCGAGATCGGTAAGGATTGGCGCCTGTGAGGTCTTGACAGCGCGTGGGGGTAAGGACCGCGAGGGTGGAGTTTGTGCTATCCCACCCAAGCAAAGCTTGGATGGGGCACCCGTTTCTCGTGGTGGGTGGAATGTGACAAGTTGAGGTTCGTGCCATCCCACCCTAGGCGCAAAAACAAAAACGCGCCGAGGGTGGGGCACCCATTTTTTGCGTGGGTGAAGGGCAGAAAAGCAAATGCAGGTTCTTCGACTCGCCCCAAAGGTGAGGTTTGTGCTATCCCACCCAAGCGAAGCTTGGATGGGGCACCCAGGTTCGTGCGGAGTTTGAATGAGACGGATTGAGGTTCGTGCTGTCCCACCCAAGCGAAGCTTGGATGGGGCACCCAGGTTTTGCGGTGGGTGAAGGGACGAAAAGCAAATGCAGGTTTTTCGACTCGCCCCAAAGGTGAGGTTTGTGCTATCCCACCCAAGCAGAGCTTGGATGGGGCACCCGTTTCTCGTGGTGGGTGGAATGTGACAAGTTGAGGTTCGTGCCATCCCACCCTAGGCGCAAAAACAAAAACGCGCCGAGGGTGGGGCACCCATTTTTTTGGTGGGTGAAGGGACGAAAAGCAAATGCAGGTCCTTCGCTGCGCCCCAAAGGTGTGGTTTGTGCTATCCCACCCAAGCAGAGCTTGGATGGGGCACCCGTTTCTCGTGGTGGGTGGAATGTGACAAGTTGAGGTTCGTGCCATCCCACCCTAGGCGCAAAAACAAAAACGCGCCGAGGGTGGGGCACCCATTTTTTTGGTGGGTGAAGGGACG
>CAYOVE010000139.1:0-8836 GCA_964407295.1 uncultured Occallatibacter sp. | reverse complement strand
AGAGACAATTCCTGGATCGCGCTGTCAGCGCGAAGAGGTCTGCGGATTTGTCCCTATGCGATGCCGTCGTGCGCATTCGCGGGCACTCCTGCGACCTCTTGGGGAAGGGGTTACTGAAGCGATCATCATGCCTTGCTTGGTTACCTGCTATTGCACTTTCGTGCTACCAGGTGATTACGTTGGTCATGGTCTACCATCCCGAGGCGCCAAATGACCCCGACAGCAAAAAGGGTACGGGGAATCTCCCCGTACCCTTCGAAGCTTCAGCTCTCTGTGGTTCAGTCTCCCTACGTCGTTCCTGAAGGAATCAGCCGGGGCGAGCTCATGTTGTCCACAATCGCGCGGAAGATCGCCGTCAGCTTGGTCAGGTTCTGGTTACTCGGCGCCGTCGCCTGGCAGCCCTGGCCGTCATCGGAGTAGAAGTTCACCGTGGACGATGCCATAGCCGCTAATGCCTGGCATGGCTGATCGCCCGGCCCCCAGCTTCCTCCACCCGTCGAAACGCTCGCGCTATACGTGTGATCGGAGGCGCACCCACCCGACGTTTCGGCGCCGTAACCGATCGTGTACACCGCCGTCCCCAAATTCGCCGCGGACTGTGCCGCCAGGACCGCCTGGCCGCACATCCCCAGTGCCGATGGGTAGGTGTACGACTGGTAGCCAGTGGGATTGCTGGTCTTGGTTCCTGTTCCGTTCAGCGTGCCCTCTGACGCCACAAGCTGGCTATTCGTGTTGCATGCGCCGGCCGCCGTGTTGGCATTCGAAGCGCACGCCGTCGCGTCGCCATCGGTCAGCAGAATAATGGCATTCTGCGAACCGGGGTTGGACGCCTGTTGCGCCGCAAGTGCCGTCTGCGCCGCGTAAATCACCTGCGCGTAATAGGTGCCCTCGCCGCCAGGCGCCTGAATCCCGGTGCAGTTGGATTGTCCCGAGTCTCCTGCCGCGATCACGATCGGCGCGGCCTGGTTCAGGGTCGTCGCTGCGTCAGTCGTCTTGTAGTTATTCTTGAACCCAACCACCTGGTAGGTGTCTGCCGCAGGCAGCGTCGTATTGGAAGGCGGATCTGGGAATGTATACGCCACGATCGTCGGATTGCTGGTCGGGCAAGTGGAGTCCTTTGACGCCGTTGTACCGGTCACTGCGGGAAACACAAACAGGCTCACGCTGTCCACGTAGTTTGTGCTGGTTGTGCAGTTTTGCCCCAGCCCGCAGGGATACAGATCGTTCAGCAGCGCCTGCACGCCAAGCAGTGCGCAGGTGATTTGCGTTCCAGTGCACTGGACGCCGTTATCCGAGTCGTTCATCGACGCAGTGGTGTCCACAATCACGGCGATGTTCCAGGGCGCATTCTGGCCGCCTGCCATCGCCGCTTCCGCCGTGTACGACATGATCATCTGCTTCATCCCGACCAGCCCGCCAAACCACAAGGGAACCGTCGCGGTCTGTGTCACTGCCAGGCCGTTGTAGCCCCCGCTGCCGCCCGTGGAGGTCTGGCACGGCACATTCAGCGAACTCGACACAGTGCTGAAGCACTTGAACGTTGGCGTCGCGGTCACATTCGTCAGCATCGGGTTCGCGTTCAATCCATTCGACTGCGAGCTGTAGGTGGCCACGTAGGTTGTCGCCGTGGTCGTGTTGGGCATGGCTTGCGCGCCGGCCATCACCGACGCATTCGTTGACGCCACTAGCTTCTGGTACGCGTAATAAACATGCCCCGTCTCGATCGAAGCTGCGGCAAGAGCCATCACTGTGGAAGCTGTGATCATCACGGCAATCAGCGCCTGGCCTTTTTGATTCTTCAGGAACCGGCGTATATACGAATTTCCGAACCGTCTCATCCTCATGGTTCAATTCCCTCCTCTCGCACAGTCACCGCTTTCAATGTCAGCGCTAACCCGTCCTGCGCGCTGGCTTGCGGTGCTGGGAGCCACCACTTCGCAACCCAACCCCTGAACATCGCGGATCCGCTCGTCTCCCTTTCCCCAAATCTCTTCGTGCAGGGAATCGAACTTCCGCTGGTTAATCTCTCAAGGGCAAAGCCGCGTCGCTGGGGAAGTCCTGCACTTTGCTTACGATGTAGTCTCCGCTTGCGTCCCTGGGAATGTGTCATCGTGTGATCGTGTGGACTCCACGGCGGCCTTCCCAGAAACTGGGGATCAGGTGTAATGATCTTGGTTCAGGGGTAATCAGAGAATTGCACTTTCGTGCTATAGGGTGGTGACCAGGGTACTCAAAGAGCCGAAAGCCCCTAAGTCGAACAAATAAATCGATAAACCGAGTGTCATGTGCCTGAGGGCCGAGCGGGTGCCCCCTCTTTTGATTTCTTTTTGACGGCCGCTTTCGCAGAAAAGGGTACAGGCTATCCGCCCGTACCCTTCAAGAGTTCCTGCCACATCTCGCTTCGATTGCAAATGTGCTCTATGTCGTCCCGTTGGGAATCATCCGTGGTTTGCCCAGACCAGCCACAATCGCCTGGAAAACCTGTACCAGGCTCGTGAAGCTCTGGTTCTCCTTGGAAAGCGCGGGGCAACCGCCTGAATTGTCCGAAAAAAAGTGGTTTACGTCAGAAGCCATTGCAGCAATTGCGTTGCACGGCGTCTTTGGATAGGAACCGCCCGGCCATGCCTCTGCGCCGTCTGTGGAACCAGAAGATAGGGTGTACGTCGCGTCTGTCGCGCACCCCGAAGTCTCCGACCCGAACCCAATCGTATAGACCTGAGTACTCGCCGCGGTAGCCAATTGTGCCGCCTGAACAGCTTGCCCGCATTCGCCTAAAGCTGACGGATAGGCGGGTGATTGGTAGCCTGCGGGTTGAATCGTCACTTGCTTTCCGCTAATAGTGACGGTTGCGACAGTTCCATTGAGGGGCTGTCCAGTGTAAGTGCCGACGCATGGGGTAGTACTGCTGATGGTGCCGTTCTTTGTCGAATCGTTCGCCGTCGTAATCGACGGGCAATTCTCCGCAACGATCTGGCTATTGCCGCCATTGCAGCCGGCATTTCCGCCGGCCGCGGTGTTGGCCTGTGCATTACATGCGGTCGCGTCGCCGTCGCTTAGGATGATCATCACGTTTTTTGAGCCGGGATTCGCATTCTGCTGCGCCTTAAGTGCCGCCTGCGCAGTGTAAATGACTTGCGCGTAGTACGTTCCCTGCCCGCCCGGCGCCGAAAGGCCCGTGCAGCCCGAACCGCTGGCGCCAACCGCCATGGCCAACGCCGATGAAAGTGCAAGCCCCGACGTATCGCTCGTCTTATACGTGTCGTTGAAAGGAATGACCTCGTACGCGCCAGCATCCGTGCCCGTCGTCTCCATGGCAAGATTCGCGGACCCTGTCACATCGACGAAGTTGTACGGAACGCTGCTGCTGCCCGTGCCGCAGTAATCCGCCTTGTAGTTGCCCGTTGAGCTATAAGGTACCGCGGGAAACACGAATAACGCTACGTCGTCTACGAAGGGTGTGCTTGAAGTGCAGGTCGTGTCCTGCGCACAGGGATCCATGTTCTCCAGCATGGCCTCAAGACCCGCAACCGCACAGGAAATCTGAGACGTCGTGCAATCTTTGTCCCCCTTGATGGTGGTATTCATCGAAGACGTGGTGTCCATGATGATCGCTAAATTGTACGGTGTGTTTTGTCCGCCCTTCATCGACGCAGTTGCCTTGGCCGACAGGTTCATCGACGAGAGGCCAATGAATTTTCCAAACCACAAATTCACCGTCGCCGTCTGCGTCACCGAGATCGCGTTGTAAGCCGTGGAGCCCCCAGGCGGAGTCTGGCATACCACATAAAATGGCGATACCGTCATCGAGCTCGCGCAATAGAGAGACTGCGTTGCAATCTGGTCATTCGACAGGAAGCTGCTGGCGTTTAATCCCCCCGGCGATACGGAGCTGAATTGCTTCACTGCCGCCGTCACTTCCGCTGTGTAGGCCCCGATTGAGCTGGTACTCGTGAGCGCGTCCGACATCGCTTGCGCTCCCGCCAGCGTCGCCTCGTTCGTGGACTGTACCAGTTGCCGGTAGGCATAGTAGACATGGCCCACCTCTACCGAACTCACAGCCAAAGTCAAAACTGCCGCGGCGCTGATCATGACCATCACGATGGATTGGCCTTGCTCACTCTTGATGAGCCTGCGTATTTGCCGTGAAAGAATCCTGCCCATGAGAGATTTTCCTCCGCTCACATCTGTATCGCTGACTGGCTCGACACCAGTTTTCCCGCAGTGCTGGTACCGGGATGAAAGAAAGGCAACGCGGGAATCCCAAGCCATGTGTACGTGTAACTCACCGTTAGGGTCACTGGGTAGTTTGGCCCTGGCACTACAGATCCGAGAGGGCAAGAAAATGAGGTCCCGCTTCCCGAATAGGGGTGCGTAGTGTCGCTGGTGTCCGTGACCGTGAGCTTGTAAGTGAAGTTCGCCGCCGTCCAGTTGGGAAGCGAAGCCACCATCGTGGTTTCAGCATAAGCGCACGGGTCGTCCGACGGATACAAGCCGACATCGTTTCCAACCGCCATCGCGGTGGCAGAGGTTGCGTTCCCAAGCTGTTGCAGGTTGTACATCCCCAGCGTCAAACTTGCCGCCAGATAAATAAGACCAAACAGCATCGGCAGCGTCAACGCGAATTCGACCAGGGCCGAACCTTCCTCGCCGCGCTGGCCAAACAGGCTACCGATCTTTCGCAGGCCATTTCTAATTGTCATCGTTCCACCTCACGGCTAAGCCGGCTTCGCTATCGCATTTCAGCCGGGCTCGCCCAGGGACTTCATTGGCGCCAGGATGCGCCTGTTACCCTTCCAAATTCAGTTGCGCCAGGAAGAGTTCGAACTCCTCCCTGGTGGCCGCGTCCAGTATCGAGGTCTTTCCGTTGCGCGTATCCTTATCGTCGGCCAGAATGAACTGCAATCCTACACCGTCAGGCCCCCAGCGCACAGCCCTCGATTGCACTGCGATCGACCGCTCCGCCATCTCCTCGCCGTGGTCGGTCTTTTGCAGAGTCATCAGAACCAGAGTGCCCGGATACCACCGCTCCTCGGTCACCACATACAGTCCCGACGAACTGATATCTCGAACTCCGTGCGCCGCCGGCGCTGCGCCGTTCCAGTAATATGCAGCCAGGCCCGGCTCCTTCACGCGAGGAGCCTTGCGTGGATCCGGCGACCACCAACGCTCGAACCAGGTCCGCAACTGGCCCTTGGTTTTTCCGGCCGCGGGCGTCAGATCCATGCTGTGCATCTTTCGTGCTTCGGGCTTGTCGAGCCCATTGCGGTCTTCCAGTTCGAGCAATCCGGGGCCTCCGCTCCACAATGGCTTTTCGCGAAGCAGCACGGCGCCTGCAATCTCCGGCCCTGGCTCGGCCTGGTCACGCCTGTTGGTCAGCCGTTCCAATTGCCGCTCCATCTCTTCGGCCACGCACAGCACCAGCTGATCGCCCGGCTGTGTCTGCGACGAGTAGATCGAGTGCGCCGGCAACGCCAGCACGCTCTCCGGCCGCGGCCTCTCGGGGCTCACTTGAAAAGTCGGAAACGACTCTGCCATCTCGATGACCCGGCAATCTCCGTCCAGATAGATCAGATCAAGCGGCGCCGGCATCGCCGTTGCCGTAATGCCTCGGAATGGCTTCATCCACAAGCCCTCGCCCGACTTCAGCGGTTTCTCCAGCATCATCTCCGCAACATGATTCGAAGGTAGGTCGCCGGCCGTTACCTTCAGGCCTAAGAAGCACTCCCGCGTCTGGTTGTAGGCACAAAACGTTTGCGTGTCCATTTTCAACTGGGCCCCTGGCGGCATTGCCGCGGCTCCCTCACTACCCGGCGTTCCTTTCACCGGTTTGGCTCGTTCCATCAATTCCATCTGCGGCTCTGCCCTTTCTCTTCGCCTGCAGTCACGCCTGCGAAGGGAACACTTCACCTGTTCCCCCTGCCCAGGCTGCCCACTTAGGCATCTGCCGCCTGCGCGGAATGCCCACCCGGCAACGGAAGCTTCGTACTTCAGCCGTGGCTTGAACAGGTACTTTTTCACGCCACGGCTTCTTGCCTTCCGGCTCCTACTTCACCCGCGTCCGGCGGCGCTGAATCAAGACAATCAAAATCACGACCGCCAATGCTGCCGCAACAACCCTGATAATCATTTCGTTGCTCATTGAAACTCCCCTCTTCCTGCCTCAATTATTTGGTTAGTGACTTGAACGAATCAGCCATCATGATCGCGGCTGGTCCCAGTGTAACCAGAAATAGCGCAGGAAAAATAAACAGCACCAGCGGAAACACCAGCTTGACTGAGGTCTTCGCCGCCATCTCCTCGACCAATTGCACACGCTGCACACGCAGCGTATCCGAGTGGACGCGAAGCATCTTGGCAATACTTGTTCCAAACTGTTCTGTCTGCACCAGCATCGAGACCAGGTTGCGCAGACTCTCAACTCCCGTGCGATCCGACATATTCTTCCAGGCCTCTGAGCGGGCTCGTCCGGCGCGCTGTTCCAGCACGACCACGGTCAGCTCATCGCAAATCTCCGGCTGCGACGACCTCAACTCCTCCGCGCTGCGCGCCGTCGCCTGGTCCAGGCTCAGGCCGGCCTCCATGCAGATCACCAGAAGGTCGAGAACGTCAGGCAAGCCGCGCGTAAGCCTCTTTTGCCGCTTCTCGATGCGCTTGCCCAGCCAAAAGTCCGGCGCAAGAAATCCTCCGCCCAGCGCAACCAGATATACGAAAAACGGGCTCAGACTCGCAAATCCGCTCAGTCCGGCGATTGCCGCCAACGTCAACGGCAACAGCACCTTGCAGCCGTAGAAAACTTTGATCGCGTTCTCGCCGCGGAATCCAGCGCGCTGCATCCGAGTCTTGATGATCGAGACTTCCTTCTCGCTCTTCGGCATCAAGTTTTCGAATTTCTTCACCACGTCGCCGATCGACGAGCCCGTGTTTTGGAACGTCTCGGCCAGCGTCTTCTGCTTGCGCCGCGGGTTGATCACCTGGCTGATGCGGTCCAGCGCCGCCTCGCGATAGAACATCAGCACACCGATGCTCCCAATCAGCACGAAGACAGCTACGAACGCCAGAATTGCAAAAATCATGACTCTTCCTCACACGTCGATATCGACGATTCTCCAAATCACAAATCCGCCAACCGTGATCAGTCCCGCCGCGCCCCACATCATGTCGATGCCGATGTCGCGATGCCAAAGAATGCTGATCATTCCCGGGTCGACAATGTAGATGCCCACGCCCAGCACGACCGGAAGCAAGGTAAGAATCAACCCTGTAAAACGCCCTTGCGCCGTATGCACCATGATCTGGCGCTTGAGCCGGAAACGCTCCCGGATCACGTACGAGGTCTTATCCAACACCTCGGCCAGGTTGCCTCCGCTCTCCTTCTGAATCATGATCGCGGTGGTCACGATCTTCAGATCTTGTACCGGAACCCGCAGGATCAGGTTTCCCAAGGCCTCTTTCATCTCCAGGCCGTAGTTCTGTTCCTCGAAGCAGATTTTGAACTCGCTGTTCACCGGGGGCGCGCACTCGCGAGCTACAAGCGCCATCGCCGCCAGCAAGCTATGTCCGGCTCGCAGACCGCTGACCATCAGGTCCAGCGCCTCGGGCAGATGTTTTTCGAATGCGCTGAATCGCCTTTGGCGCTTGAACAGAACATAGGCAAACGGCAGCACGCCCAGCACCCCGCCCGTCACGAACGCCAGTAAGGTGACGCTGGTCGTCTCCAGAAGCGCGTAGGTCGGAACGATAAACCCGGCCGCACACAACATCATCAACCGCCCTGCGCTCCAATCCAGGTCGGCTTGGCTCAGGATTTTGCGCAGATACGGCGTCAGTTCGAACTTCAGCAGCTTCTCGTTCAGCCATGGAATGCTGCTGAGGATTTCGTTCTTGCGTACGTTCAGCTTCTGCGGCAGCAAATCGCGCCGGTCGACCTTGATTGCGGAGTCCAGCGTGGCCAAAGCCTGCTTGGCGCTGCTGGAGGGTCCCATCGCCGCCAGCGGCAGGGCAATCAGCGCGAACACGCCAATAAAAACCAATCCGATGATCAATCCCATTTAGGTTCCCTCCCCTCCCTCTCAGTTGACCGCTGTCTCCCGCTCGAACAGGCTGGGCGGCAGAATGATGCCCGATACGCGCAGCCTCTCCAGAAACCGGGGACGAATGCGCGTGGGCTTGAAGACTCCGATCACGCGGCCATCCTGCCCGATCCCTTTCCTTTCAAACGTGAAAATCTCCTGCATGCTGATTACGTTCTCTTCCATTCCCGTAATCTCGGAGATGTTGGTGATCTTGCGCGTGCCGTCGCTCATGCGGGTGGCCTGCACCACGATCGAGATCGCCGAAGCCATCTGCTGCCGAACCGATTTCTCCGGTAGGTTCATGTTGGTCATGGCCACCATCGATTCCATTCTCGACAACGCATCGCGCGGCGTGTTGGCGTGAATGGTGGTCATCGAGCCCTCGTGGCCGGTATTCATGGCCTGCAACATGTCGAACGCTTCCTCGCCGCGCACCTCACCGATGATGATGCGGTCGGGCCGCATACGCAGGGCGTTGATCAGCAATTGCCTCTGCCGGATCGCCCCTTGTCCCTCGATGTTTGGTGGGCGCGTCTCCAGGCGCACGATGTTCTCCTGCGCCAATCTCAATTCGGCGGCGTCCTCAATCGTGACCAGCCGCTCGTTGTTCGGAATGTACTGCGACAGGATGTTCATGAACGTCGTCTTGCCGGCGCCCGTGCCCCCTGAAACCAGGAGACTGATGCGCGCCCGCACCGCCGACGACAAAACTTCCATCATCTCCGGCGAAATACTCTTCAACTGCACCAGTTGGTTGGCCGCCA
>CAYOVE010000138.1:0-8848 GCA_964407295.1 uncultured Occallatibacter sp. | reverse complement strand
GCTCGACACTGCCGTGCTCCGTTTTTAACGTGCGAAAAACGAAATCAATGTCCCGATCGCGATCGCCGGCGCATAGGGCATCTTGCGCCGCAGCGGATTGCTCAACACCGCTTCTCCGCGATCCTGCGCGCTGAAAACCAGATCACCGGTGTGTTGAAATAGCTCCTTCAGAAATCCGCCCCATGCGGCCATCGCTAACGCCATCACTCCACCCACAACGCCCGTCATCACCAGCGCCAGAATCAATTGGTAGGGCCAGATCCACGCTCCAAT
The DNA here is from genome assembly GCA_964407295.1 of uncultured Occallatibacter sp. Taxonomy (GTDB): domain Bacteria; phylum Acidobacteriota; class Terriglobia; order Terriglobales; family Acidobacteriaceae; genus Telmatobacter. The sequence continues at coordinate 8,575 of CAYOVE010000138.1, read as the reverse complement.
GGCGGCGCACAACTTCACATCGCCTGCTCCCATTCCGCCCATCCAGAAGAGAAACCCGTAAATCAGAAGCCCAAGACCCGCTCCGCTCAAGCTCTGTTCCGCGCCGTGCCAGCCGTGCAGCAATACAGAGACCACCACTCCGCAACCAAAAAAAGGAAACACCAGCCAATTCGGAATGCGGCGGCTGCGAAGATCTGTGAAGGTCGCCACGGCGAGAACCACCACCGTCGGCCACCACGCGAACGAGTGCATTGCGCCTGCTCCCTGCCCGAAGGCATTCCGAATCACACTCCCTTAAAGCAATTCCCGCGCCAAACCTGGAACGTCATGAAGCCCTGCTGATTCAGACAGATGAAAGCAAATTGCAGGGTGAGGTGTATACGATGGTATACACTCAATCGGCTCTTTGGATTGAGCGGTATACACCTCTTCGGCTCCTCTCACTCACCTCGCGACCCTCGTAACCCATTGCTAAATCAGAAGATTGCAACTTCGGTTACGAAGGTAAGCGACGCCTCCCCAATCCAATCACATGCCCCCGGAGGCACCCTCGCAGGCGAAAGCCTGACGGCTTTATCTCGATCCAGCGCGGGCCGGAGAGTGCCAAATGGCGAAACCGAGTATTACCACGGAATGAAGCAAAATGTGACTTTAGAGATGGAGACTTAATGAGAGAACGACTCACTCTAAGGTTGACGCTTCGATGAAAATCAGACAGAATAACGAATACCTTCTTTTGTCTCACTAGAGTAGCGGTCTTGACCCCCTCAGGACCCAACTGTTGCAAGCGGCCCCCCAAAAGAACGTGGAATAGGCCGCGGAGATCGTGAATTTCGAGGAAATTCGCCGTTTTTGCCCGTAAATAAATAAGTGGAAAAAGGCAAAACCGGAATGGAACGCAACCCGTAAAGCCGCGTCCTTCCCTTCTTCGTTTCCAAAGCGGATGGGGTCACCCCCTCCGTCTTGAGGTTGTTGATTTCTTTGGGCCCGGCGGGTCTAGACCCCCCCTGTCGCTCGTTTCTGGGCTCTATTCGTTACCAAGGTCCCCCTCCATGTAGCACGAAAGAGGAATGTTCCCTACGCCCCCGTTTGCCGATGATGAACTCACATCGCCTTGGCTTCTTTAAACGAGTCGCTCTTACGGCGAGAGGAAAGACCACCAGCCAATGACCAGAATTGGACTGTACTCGGAAGACCGCTCTTTGCACCCTCTTCTTTCTTCTGCCCTTGGTAAGGACTTCGAGGTCCTGCTCCAGCCGGATGGAGATGGAACAGACGCCTTCGCGTCCCCAGCCGACTGCGATGTCATAATCCTCGACCTCTACTCCTCGCAAGACACACTCCAATCCCGCCTGGAATTTGCCAGGCACATGATCGGCTCAAGCGTCCCGGCCATTCTCATGGCCGACGACAGCCTGCGTTCCACCGCCTTCGAGCTCGTTCGTTCCGGGGCCTTTGGCTACTGTCGACGCCCGCCTTCGATTCGCGATCTCAAGACCATGCTGGTCCGGGCATGCGAAACCTCATCCCTGAAGCAGCAATTGCATAGCGTTCAACAGCGTATCGAGGAACCGGGCAATTGCGACCGCATTATCGGATCGAGTCCCGGCATGCAGCGCGTCTATCAGCTCGTGCGCAGCGTAACCAATCTCAATGCCGCTGTTCTGGTCACCGGCGACAGCGGAACCGGCAAGGAGCTCATTGCCCGCGCTATCCACAATCTAGGCAGCCGCGCGAATAAACCCTTTGTGGCCGTCTCCTGCGGCGCCATCCCTGAAACTTTGATTGAAGCCGAGCTGTTTGGCCATGAAAAAGGCGCCTTCACGGGCACCGTCGGTTCCCGCGAGGGCTACTTCGAACAAGCCGCCGACGGCACGCTCTTCCTCGATGAAATCGGTGACCTTAGCGTCTTCACGCAGGTCAAGCTCCTCCGCGTCCTGCAGCAGATGGAGTTCAGCCGCCTCGGATCGAACAAGCTCGTCCCCTTGCGCGCGCGGCTCATCTTCGCCACGCACCAGGACCTCGGCAAGCTGGTGGCTGAAGGCAAATTCCGTCAGGATCTCTTTTACCGTATTAATGTGATGCGCATCGATTCGCCTCAGCTCCAGGAACGCCCGGAGGATATTCCCCTTATCGCAGGCCACTTCCTGCGCCACTATGCGCATGTCTTCCAAAAACCAATGGACTCCATTGAACCGGCCGCCATGGAGATACTCCAGGGCTACTCGTGGCCAGGAAACGTCCGCGAGCTTGAAAATGTCCTGCAGCGCGCCATCATCCTGGCGCCCGGACGGGTCGTACGCGCCGAGGACCTGAACATCAAGAACCACGAACCGGAAGAGGATGCCGCCGCATTCGACCAGATCGTCGACATCGCGGATTACCAGCCATCCGGCTCGTTCGAACGCCAGCTCCGCGACTACAAAATCAGACTTGCCGTCGCCGCTGTCCGGGAGAACAACGGAAACAAAACCCTGGCTGCGCGCAGCCTCTCGATCTCCCGCGCTTATCTCCACCGCCTCCTGCGGCTAGCCGAAAACGACACTCTACCCACGTCCGATCCTCTCTTCGAGGACCACAAACTGCGCGAGACCGTCACCGCCTGAGTCTGCGCTCATTCTGACGGCCATCTCATGCGCCGCGCGTCTTCCATCGCCCACCGGGGGATGACGGATTCGTCTTTCCCACTTTTACCGACCACTGGCAAGGGGCGTAGAATCCTCACGTCCTGAAATCGAACCAAATCCGAACAAGGAAATTCCCCGCCATGAAAGCACTCTTGCTTCCCTTCCTCGCGATTTCTGCGGTTACCGCCCTCGCCCAATCCTCAACTTCGATGCAAATGAACGCGGAGCCCGCTCCAGGAGAGCGCCTCGGCATGGTTTCTTTTGCCGTCTCCTGCTCCCAGCAGGTTCAAGCGCCGTTTGATCGTGGAGTCGCCCTGCTGCACGATTTCTGGTACGCGGAGGCACAACCGCAGTTTGAGAGGATCGCAAAAGCCGATCCAAACTGCGCCATGGCCCACTGGGGAATCGCAATGAGCGTCTTCCACCAGATTTGGGACCGGCCTGATAACGGGGCCATGAAACTCGGCTGGGAAGAGATCGAGAAGGCACAATCGTTGCCGGCGGCAACCGCCCGCGAACGGGACTACATCGCGGCGCTGGCCATCGTCTACAAGCCCGGCAGCGAGGACTTTATGGCCCGCGTTACCGCCTACTCGGCCGCGATGGGCGCGCTCTATGCCAAATACCCTGACGATGTCGATGCCGGCGCGTTCTACGCGCTATCTCTCTTGGCTTCTGAAGGTCCCAAAGACACCAGCCTCCGGCTTCAGCATGAAGCGATGGTCGTGCTTGCGCCACTCTTTGCAAGGTACCCTGACAATCCGGGAGTCGTGCACTACATTATTCATTCCTGCGACAGCCCAGCCATGGCAAAAGAGGGCCTTGCGGCAGCCGAGCATTACGGAGAGATCGCGCCCTCGGGGCCGCACGCCGCCCATATGCCCGGACACATTTTTGCGCGCCTCGGCATGTGGCAACAGGACATTGACTCCCAGCTCGCATCCATCAAGGCCTCTGATGCCGCGGAATCACACCATGAAGACGGCCTCATGGACGAGCCACACTCATATGACTTCCTCATGTACGCGTATTTGCAGAGCGGCCGGGATGAAAGCGCAAGAGACGTGCTCCACAAGAGTGTCTCCGTGACCGATCGCATCGACTCAATGCCCTCCATGGCCAGCACCCGCATGGAAGGAATGTCGGGATACTACCGGACAAAATTCCCCGTCTTTTATGCGCTTGAGATGCGTGACTGGACTGCTGCGTCGGCGCTCAAGCCCGTCTCCGGCGCGCTGCCTGAAAACGCCACATTGACTTGGTGGGCGCGCGCCATCGCTGATGGACATCTGCGCCACGCGGAACAGGCACGGGCGGACCTGGCGCAATACGACGCGCTCATGATTGAAGTCAGAAAGGGCCGGCACGCCTACTATGCCGATTCAACCGGAGCTCAGATTGAGCGCAATGAGATTGCTGCATGGGCCAGCTTTGCCGCTGGCCGCCTGGAGGACGCGCTGACGCACATGCGGGCCGCAGCCGATTCGCAGGACCAAGTGGGCCAGGGCGAAGTCGACATTCCAGCCCGTGAGATGCTGGCCGATATGCTGCTCGAGTCTCACCGCCCGCAGGACGCTTTGGCCGAATATCGTGTTGCGCTTAAGCTCAGTCCTAACCGTTTCAACGGGCTTTACAACGCCGGCGTTGGGGCTGAAGACGCGGGCGACAAGACCGTCGCTGCGGATTATTTTGCTGCACTTCTGAAATCGACCGGCAACGGCGCGCAATCCTCGCGCCCGGAGTTGGACCACGCCAGAAGCTTCCTCTCCTCTAGCCGGCTTACGGCGAGCCAGGCCGGTGAGCGGTGACGCAACGTAGATCGGTTCGCCAAAACCGCCGTTTACGCTGATTGGTTCACGCGAAGTAGTCCACTTGCCTCACAGTCGCCTCTTCCAGATCCACTCCGCGGCCCGCAGTCCCGCCTTCAAACCCGAGTTCGTCCTCTTCGTTTTCCTCCGCGCCGGCGGCTTTTTTCCGGCTCCGCCGCTCTGCGTCGTCACCCGGCCTCGACGATGGGTCGATATCGAAGATTGCGGGTGCGCGCATCTCAGCCTGCGGCGCCCTTACTGCCGGCAATGCACGAACTCCCGGAATGGGGGCGATCTCCATCATCACATCCCGATTTCTGTCGCTCTCTATCGGCAAACAGGGAAAAGTCTTTAATCTTCTCGCCTGATTTCTGTCCGATTCTCGGACACATACCCCTTCAGCACTACCTGTGCACCGCCAACTCGGTTGCCGCCAACAACCCATTTCCACCATCTGATCGCTTTTGGCTCTGGCTCTCTGCTTCCGTCGCACTCTTGTCTTGATCAAGGAGCGCCAGTCCCTGTTCCAGGCTCATCCCAGCAGGCACTGGCACAAAGCCGCCACGCATTTCGCTCGTCTCGCGTGCAAAGGTCTTCACCAGCAGCGCGCGGATATTCATGTGAACCTCAAGCGACGTCGTTTTCCACTCGTTTACGCCAACCTGTTCGCGTACCAGCCGGAACCACCCGCCTTTATATAGCCTGCCCAAAATGCCAAATCCGAAGTCAACATTCTCATTCACGTGGCCTTCAAGCCGCGCAAGTCGCTTCGATCGCGCATCCACCCACAACGTTCCACTCATGGCATGGAAGACCCGCGCCTCGATCGTGCGCTCCTGATCCGCGGAATTGGGTCGAAAGCGCAACCGGTAGCAGCCGCTTTCCTCGCCGTCGTATTCGTATACAAACGCTGTCGGCAAGAGCTCCAGAATCCGCCCGATTCGTTTCTCGTCTTCGTCGTATTGCCGCGAGTGTCGAGCTTGGTCGTCGCGCGAGTTCAGGAGCCGCCCGATTCTCTCCTGCTCCTGTTGTTCCGCCTCCGGCGTCAGCTCGCGCCCGTTAATCAGAGCCAGCCGCGCAAGGGGACCGTCGGCGGTTTCCACCTGGTCCTCCTGTAGTGTTCCCGCTTGGGATCGCCGCACCACCCAGTACCGCCAAAACCCATGCCGCGAGTGGTCGTTCAGCTCGTTGTACACAACTTCGTGCACCAGTTGCCCCGCGGGAATCGGCGTCTCGGACCGCGCGCCGCATGCGCATTGCGCTACTGTCAACATCGCCAACGCCGCCCATAGCACACGCATCGCGCACCCCCAACCGAAGGACTCGGATCTTGATCGTGACCCGTGGGTATCATGATGGTGGTGCGGTAAAGGTCCGGCCAGACGACGATAAAAAGCCAAACAATTGCGTCGCAGGAACCTCCTTAGCTAACCGCGGCTGCAATCGTTTGGTGCGAGCCAGGCCGCCCGAATCGCTGCAATGCCATTCAATTCCAACCGCGTAGTTCCCCCCGCTTTCAGCACGCATTCCGGATGGTACGATTAGTTCCATCCGCATCGGAGGTCACCATCCATGAACGAAACTTCAACGTCGGCAGCGCTCACCAGTGAACAGATTTCCTCGCTCACGCGCCAGAACAACTACGGCACCTGGCGCTTTCAGAAGACTTGGAAACCGCTGTACATCGCTGACGCCGAGGGTTGCTGGTTCATCGACGGTACGGGCAAGCGCTATCTCGACTTCAGTTCGCAGCTCATGTGCGTTAACCTCGGCCACAAAAATCCGCGCGTGGTCGAAGCCATCGCCGAGCAGGCCCGCGAACTTTGCTACGTTGCTCCGGGTTACGCCACCGACTCACGTGCCCGCCTCAGCGCCAAGCTCCTTGAAGTTCTCCCTGAAGGCCTGACTAAATTCTTCTTCGCTACGAGCGGCACCGAAGCCAATGAAGCGGCCTTCAAAATCGCCCGCATGTATACAGGCAAAACCAAAATCATCTCGCGCTATCGTTCGTATCATGGCTCAACCATGGGCTCCATCGCTGCCACGGGCGATCCGCGCCGCTGGGCTATGGAGCCGGGCGGCAAAGGCGCGGGCATCGCCTTCGCGCCGGAAACCAACTGCTACGACTGCCCGATCAAGCACACCTACCCCACCTGCAACATCGCCTGCGCCGACTACATCGAGCACATGATCCGCAATGAGAGCGACGTCGCTGCCATCATCTTCGAGCCCGTTGTCGGCACCAACGGCGTCCTCGTTCCGCCGCCCGAGTACTTCCCTCGTCTGCGCGAAATCTGCGATCGCCACGGCGTGCTCATGATCGCCGACGAAGTGATGGCCGGCTGGGGCCGCACCGGCAAATGGTTCTCCGTCGACCACTGGAATCTCAAGCCCGACATCCTCGTCACCGCCAAAGGCATCACCTCGGCCTATGTCCCTCTCGGCCTTTGCGCCACCACGACTAAAATCGCCGACTACTTCGAGGATCACTACTTTTCGCACGGTCATACGTATGAGGCACACCCGCTCACCCTCGGTCCCGCTGTCGCCACGATCGAAGAGATGCAGCGCCTCAAGCTTGTCGAACGTGCCGCCGAGCTCGAGCCTTACGTTCGCCAGAAGCTCGAAGCCATAAAGGCCAAACACCCATCCGTCGGCGACGTGCGCGGCCTTGGCCTTTTCTTTGCTGTTGAAATCGTGAAGAATCGCAAAACCAGGCAACTCTTCAACACCATGCGCGACAAGGTGGAAGGCAAGCCGCTCGTCGTCGATCAAATTGCCGCCAAGATGATGGCGCAGGGCGTGTCAATTCAAGCCTGGGTCAGCCACTTCGTCATCGCTCCGCCGCTCATCGTCACCAAAGAAGAGCTCGATCTCGGCATCGCGGCCCTCGATGAACACCTCTCCATCGCCGACGCGCTCGTGGAAGCATAGCCCGGTACCCAGCAAAGATGGGTGCCCAATCCGTGGCGTCCGCCGCAGGGGACGCCATGGGTGGGATAGCACAAACGCAAATTCGCCAATTCCAAATTCGCTATGCGATCTCTTCCCCGCTCTCTGCCACTCCTGCAGGTGCCGCCAGCTTCATCATCGCTACATACGACGCGCCCGCCGTAAAGAATCCCACGAACCACGCGTAATCGTAGAGAAAATGTAACGGCTTCACGAAGACGCCGATGAGCGCGATCCCTGCTCCCAGTCCCAGCGCGATCAGCGCCCGCGGATTCACTCCCTTGGTGTAGTGGTACGCGCCCTCCCGATGGTAAAGCGAGTTCACATCCAGCTCCGTCCCGCGGATGAAGAAGTAGTCGCACACCATGATCCCGGCCACCGGACCCAACAGCCCCGAGTAGCCCACCAGCCATCCGAAGATGTACGCATCCGGAGTTGCCAGCAGCTTCCACGGGCACATCGCCAATCCCAGAAACCCTGTAATCAATCCACCCGTTCTGAAGCTGATCAATCGCGGATACAAATTTGAAAAATCGTTCGACGGCGATACCACGTTGGCTCCGATGTTCACGTTCAATGTCGCCACCAGCACGGCGATGAGCGCCACGAACGCGACCAATGGCTGGTGAAACATTCCGATCAATTGCACCGGGTCCCAGATCGGCTTGCCAAACAGCACTACCGACGCCGAGGTCACCGCAATCCCAAGAAACGTGTACAGCACCATCGCCACTGGCAACCCGAAGGCCTGTCCCCATGATTGCGCACTTTGCGATTTGGAATAGCGTGTGAAATCAGGGATATTTAACGCCAGCGTCGCCCAGTAGCCCACCATCGCCGTCAACGACGGGAAGAATACAGCTAGAAACTCGCTCCTCGTGTGGAACGTGCTCGGAGTCGACAACATCGCGCCAAAGCTGCCCGCCTTCATCCGCACCCAAATGAGCAGCGCTACAGCCATCACGAACATGAATGGTGCGCCAAATGCTTGGAGCCGCCGGATCGACTCCACGCCCCGCCACACGACAACCATATTCAAAAGCCAGAAGCCGAGGAAGCACGCCCATAGGATGCCAACATTTCCCTCCGCACTCGGCCAGATGACGACCAGCATCGCGTCAATCGCACTGCCGCCGATCCACGATTGAATCCCGAACCATCCGCACGCCACCACCGCGCGCAGCAGCG
>CAYOVE010000137.1:0-8923 GCA_964407295.1 uncultured Occallatibacter sp. | reverse complement strand
CAATCGATCATCCGCGCGCCCACAAAGAGCAGGGAATCGATCTGCTCCACCGGCGCCTCGAACTCGCAAAATTCCTCCAGAGCAAACGCGGTTTCGATGGGCTCAAACGTATGCTCTCGCTCGCCGCGCGCCAGCGCTCGCCACACGCGCGCGTTCGGCCCCATCCGCGCCACTAGCTCCGCCTCCGGCAGCGCCGCCAGCTCGCCCAGCGTGCCAATGCCCCACAGCGCGAAAGTCGCCGCGTACTCTTCATCCAGTCCCAATGCTGCAATCGGCAGCCTGGCCAGCGCCTCCGCCTCCGCGCCTTCGGGAATCACGGCGGTCCCCCGCATACTCGCCGCCTTCATCCGCGCCGTATCGAAATTAGCGCTCACCGCAACAGCCGCGCGGAATCCCGCCTCGGCAAGCCCATCCCTAAGCCGTTCCGCCAACTGCGCCGGCGGCCCAAACAGCCGATCCGTCCCCGCAATGTCCAGCACAAACGCGCATGCCGTTCCACTGCCCGCGATAAAGTTGTCATCCTGAGCGGAGTCCGCCCCAGCGGACGTAGTCGAAGGACCTGCATTTTGGGATTCATGTTCGTGAGGCGTGCGGCCTTGAAGGGTACGGGCTTTAGCCCGTACGTTCGTCCTATCAATAAGACCGCGGGCTTTAGCCCCTGATCCCGCGCCGCACACCTCTTCAATCCGCGGAGAAAACTTCGCCGCGCACTCCAGCATCACCGCTCGCGCCGCTGCCTCGCTCTCCGCCGATCGCTTCAGCAGCCGCAACCCAACCATGCTCTCCGCTTCAAGCCGCGTCATTCCTGCCGCCGCGCCTCTCCGTTCCGCAAGCCGGTTCAGCGAGCACACCCACTCCTCGGGCGCGCGCCCATCCAGCACCACCACAGGCTCCGTCTGCCAATCCGTCCGCAACCGCAGCAGTACCTGCGCGGGAAACTCCGCCGCCCACGCGCATACATACAGGCTCACGCGCTCATCCTCCGTACCGCCGGCGTCCTCGCCGGCTGTCGTGCGGGCGTCCTCGCCCGCACATTGTCGATTGCGAAATTACCTTGCTTGGACATTGCGTTTTCTTTCCGCTTCCCACGCCGCGTTCGCCTGCCACGTCGCGGCCGGCGGCTTTCTGGTCGTAATTTCAATCGGTGCCTGCCGCTCTCTCTCGCGCCGCACTTCGAATTCAAAGCCGCGCACCACCGTCCCGCCCGCCTGCGTCGCATTCCGCGCCGAGCACTCCAGCACAACCGCCGCCGCCGACTGCGCATACCCGCGCGTTCCCACAACAACCAGCGAGCACTGCGTCCTCTCCGCCGCCTGCCTGTAGCGGAACCACGTCGCCAGCGGAATCCTCGTCGCCTGCTCCGGCGCCGTATCGCCCAGGTCCATCACAATTGCCGCAAACCCGCCTGCCTGCAGCAACAGATCCGTCGCCCGCATTCCCTGCTCGAGTCGCGCCCACTCTGGCCTCTTCCATGACATGGGGTGCCCCATTCTAAAGTTCGCCGCATCGCGGCGAACTTTAGGGTGGGAACGAATTCCGTCAACTCCGCTTTCTCGTTCCCTTGTTCCCTTGGTCCCTTGGTCCCTCGTCCCACACCTTACCCACAACACCTGCCTCAACCGCACCCCATTCGCCGCAGCCGACTCGGGATCGAACGCGTCCGATACGTCGACCCACGCGCACGCACGTCCCTCCGCCGTCCGCTGCGCCACAAACTGGAGCGCCAGGCTCGTCCGTCCTGATGACACGGCACCGGTCAACTCGCTGATTGCCCCCACCGGCAGCCCGCCACGCAGCAGTTCATCGACCGCCCGAATCCCCGTCGCCGCAACCTCGTACATCGCGCGCGGCGCAGGCGTCAGCGCCGCCGGAAACTTCCTTTCCAGCGCGTGCTCAATCTCCAAACGAAGTGCGGCGGCAGTGGGCATAGGTTCGAGGCGTCTCTAGTATTTCGCCTTTTGTTCGCCTAATGTACCGCCAAATCACCCCGCCTGTCAAAGGAACAAATCCACAGATTTTTCCGCAATTTCGATCAGTTTCCTGTTTGGCGATCAAGAATGTTGCAAATCCGTCAAACGATAAATAACTACATTGTGTATCTATAGTTTGCATTCAGAACAGTCCAGCTTTTCTCGGCCTAAGAACCCCGCGAACCCGCCAACTCGCCAACGTGCGCGCCAGCGCACGCAAACTTGCTAACTCGCTCCCTCGATCTTCGTTTCTCTATTCCTTACTGGCTACTCCCTGTTCCCTGTCTTCCTTGCTACCTCGCTCCCTTGCTCCCGGTTCTCCCCACCAGCTCAGCCCTCGCCGCCAGCCCCATCGCCATCGCCATCACCCGGTCGTCGTGCGTCCCCGCCACCGCGCCGCTGCTCCCATTCGTCATCCGCACAAAGCTTCTGCACTCACCCAGCAGCCTCCTGCTCTGGAACAGATCAGGCTCCTCCACCAGCGCCGCATTCAGTTTTCCCAGCATCGCTGGCCGGCTCACACTCGTCGTCAGCCAACCCGCCTGTCCGTTCTGCCTGTAAATTCGCCCATACTTGCACGCCGTCTCCGCCAGCGCCAGCACGCCCGAGCCATGGTTATTCCGCTCCACCACCAGCCATGCGCCGTTGTATTCGGTCGCCAGATCGGTCACAGCCTGCGCCAGCTCCAGGCCGCCCACATGCCCGGCAAACTCCGCGCACTGCAAACTGGTCTCCATCTCCAGAACCTGCGCGGCGGAGTAATCGCCTTCGCTTCCGCCTCCCGCCGGATCGACAGCCACCACATACTCGCGGCCTTTCACTGGCGGCAGCCAGATCTCCAGCTCTCCATTCTTCCGCCGCTCCACCGGCTCCGGCGCCGTCTTCATCCGCGCATCCACCGCCGCCAGTTCGAACACGCATTCGCCGCTTGTTAAGAAGCAGCTCTCCGCGTCCTCCGCATACTCCTGCCGCGCCAGCCCGCGGAAGTTCGCGCGAATCTGTCGCCGGTACCCGATCTGCTTGAGATCCAGCCCATGCTCCGCCATCAGCGTCCGCTCTTCGTCGGTCAGGTTTTTCTCGGCCACGGCCTTCGCGCGGTACCGCTCCTCCATCCACCACGGAAAAAAGTGCCGCACCATCCCCGTCTCATCGGCCTTCAGCCACTCCTCGTGGAAGCACCCTCCCACTCCCAACGGCGTTGACTCCAGCACCATCTCCGCATCCGGCGTCATCGCCGCCCGCAATCCCGCCAGGGTCTCCGCCGCATCGCCTGGCCATCGCGCCAGCTCGCTGCAATGCAGGTTCTGCACCGTCAATCCGCGCCCCGCGTTTCTGTCCGCCGCGCTTACTACGCGATACTCCGCATCCATCTTTGGAAACACAATCTGCCGCACATTTGATTGCCCCGTCTTCAGCACTCCCTTGCGCATCGGCTCCGGCAGGCAGTCCACAAATCGATGCACGATCCTGAAAATCTCCTCCGCGGCCTCCTGCGTGTGCGCCACTTCCAGCGTCAGCGTTCCGGGGTGCGTAATCGTCTTCAAGAAGAATCGCGCCGCCACCCACGTCGTCATCCCCAACTGCCGCGCCTTCAGCACAATATTTCGCTGCCCGCGGTTCTTCTCGAACTCCACTTGCACCGCGTTCGCCCTCAGCTTCTCTAACCTCCCGCTGCGCGACCTCACAGCCAGCAGTTCTTTCGCAATCGTTATTGCCGCTGAGCGCCCTTCTTGGATCTCCGGCCGCGTTGGCAGGCCCTTGGCAAGTTCCTCCAAACCCTTCCTGCTATGTCTCGCAATTTGCGCCTTCGCCCACCGCACTTCCTTTTCGCGTGCCTTATCCGCTCCCGTCACTCATCCCCTCCCGCTGCGCTCTCCCCGGCAATCACGCGCACTCCATCGCAGGCTTGGCGCGCAACTGCCCAGGTCGCGCGCCAAGCGAAGGCGCAGCCCCGCTCCGAGCCGCACCTCCAATGTTGTCTGTTTTTTGCGTTTTGAATTCCCGGTGTCTTCAGAACCGCGCCCCCGGCGCGTCAACTCGCTAACTCGCTAACACGCTAACTCGCTAACTTGCTAACTTGCCAACTCGCCAACTCGCTAACTCGCCAACTCGCCAACTTGCTAACTCGCTAACTCGTTAACCCGCCATCACACTAACTCTGCCAGCCGCTATCCCTAATCCCTATTCCCTGTTCCCTAATCCCTATTCCCTATTCCCGATTCCCTGTCTTTAGTACCCCCCGCACCAGTACTTGATGCTGTACGCCGTCGACGCCGTCAACGCCGTATTCGCCGTGATCGTGATTGCCGTCGTGCTTTCCGTCCACGTGTCGCTGGTGATCATTCCCGTCGCGCTTAGCGTCGTCACCATGCAGTTGGCCTGGTTCGTATGCGTGTTCGGAAAGTTCAGCGTCGCCAGCGTTCCTGTCGTCGGGCTGGTTCCCGTCGTCAGTGTCACGGTCCCGCTCACTCCGTCGCATGTGTGACTCGTCGCGCATGCAATCGTCGGACTCGACCCTGCCGCCGCGCCCGCTGCAACGCCCATCGTCCCCGTGCCCATGAAGAACTTGCCTTGCAGGTAGCCCGTCGCGGTCGTGTTTCCCGTGCCGCCCACCTGCAGCGCCGCTGTCGAATAATTCGAGCCGCCTTCATACACAATGAACCCGCCCGTCCCCGATCCGCTCGTATTGTTAATCACCACCGCGTTCGCGCCGGCTCCGGCGTTGATCGTCGTATTCGCGTTCGCCGGCAAAATCATCCGGTCCAGCGAGTTCGCCGCATCCGTCACGCGCAGGTAGTTGTTCGCGTCCTTTTGTATCTGCCACTTTGCCGCACCCGAATAGTTGTTGAACTGCACTACGCCGGCATAATCCGCGCTCGATCCCGGCTGGATCGCCAGCGTCTGGCTCGCGTTCGCTCCGTTCACGTGCGTCACATTGCCTTGCATCGTCGTCGCGCCGCCCAATGTCGTTCCGCTCAGCGTCGGGCCCGTTGCCAGCACCACGCTTCCGCTTCCCGTCGTCGCCGCACTCACTGCCTGCCCGCTGCTGTTGGTCCCCACGACGGCTGCGCTCGCCGGAACCGCCCCGCCGTTGATCTTGGTAACGGTGGGGTTTGGATAGCTTCCCCCAAGATCGCCGCCGGCCGCACCGCCCGGAGCTATACCCGTGGGCAGCCCCGAGATTTGCGAGTACGCCACCTGTGCGCACATTGGACCGCTGGTTGCATCTCCTGTTTCGTATTGGCCTGAGGGGCAGGAGTTTGTGCCGGCCTTTGCGGTCAGGCTTGAAAGCGCTACGCCGCTATCTTGCTCCTGGCCATTCGTGCCGGTGTAAGTAACAAGGTCACCAGAAGTCGAAGTTACTGGACCGGTGGGAACCGCGGCGCCGCTGCCTGTTGTGACGATGGGCGTTAAGCTCAACACAGGTTGCTGGCCGTTATAGTCGTGCTGATAGGGTCGGATTGCAATCCATGCGGCATACAGGGTCGTGCTGCTAAAGAACACCGTCCCGCCCGGATAGCTGGTGAAATTAACCGGCAACGAGTAGGCCTGATATGAAGTCGTGCAGGATACCGTGCTGGATGCAATCCCAATGTACCCGTAGCTGCTCCCTGTGATACCAACCGTGAAGGTCGCCGATGTCGTACCGCTTGGGCACTTCGCCAGAAACGCGACAGTGGCCGGCATAGCCGGAACTTGTGTGCCGGCGACAGCTCCGCCACCGAATTGTTGCCAGGCGCTGACAGATCCACTTCCCGGAAATATGAAGTAGTATCCGGTTGGAGAAGTAGAATCTCTCGCAACGAGGTTGTTCCACAGTCCAGGGGTTCCACCGGCAAGAAGGTCGGTGGGCCAGAAGAAGAGATCATTCTTCGAGTACGGGGTTGTGTAGTTACCGTCCGCAATGAAATCGTTTGAGAACTCTCCTACTGTGCCGGAGTAGGTTTTTCGCGGAGACCAGTATGTTTCTCTGGCCGGGATACTGTCGAGTGGATTGGCTGAGTAATTGCTGGTTATCCTGTTCCCCAGGCCTGAGTCATTGACTGTCCCCCCGGTGAAATCGCTCGAAAACTGCATCGTGTTGTTCGAGCCGCCCATGCTGAGATTGTTGGCTGAACAAGAAATGCAATTAGACGACCTCGTATAGATATACGCCGGCTGCGTAACGCTCTCTGTCAGGGCTGTATTCTCGATGGTCCATGCCGCCCCCCGCATGCGGAACCCGACCGGCCCGCTATTGCCCTCGTATTCAGGAATGTTGATGTACCCGGCGCCGGGAACATCAAACCATCTGTTGCCGTTACTGAGAATCTGTGGCCCATTATTAGTCGTGAGCTCTATATCCTCCAGCTTCATTTGGTCGCCGTTGTAGCTAATCCATGGATCGACGACTGACTCCATCGAGCCATGGTCCCACTTTTGGTAATCATTGCTGGACGACTGATACCACGAGTTCAGCTCTGATGTCCCCTGCACGATTCCAAAGGTCTGTCCTCGAAACTCGAAATTGCGCGCATCGATCCCGTAGAATCCCCAGGCGCCCTCCGTGTAAATTCCACATGCGTTGTTGGCGGCGCCATTCGTTGTCGTGAATGTGACGTTGTGAAGAATGTTGTACGGGTTTCCGATCTGGTTGTTGTTCGGTACTGCCCAATGTGCCGGGTTTCCGTCATAGTCGTCGAACGCAATGGCACAGTTGCCGATGTTGACTGTAACCGGAAGGTTCAGGAGAGACAGATATGTGTGAGCATTGGTCACCGTCGTGGATGCGGCGGCGGCAAGTGTAACCACCGTCCATGAACTGTTCGTTGAGTCCGTCCAGCACGGTGCAACGCTGGCGATAGTTGTTATAAGATTTGACCCGCCGGGGCCGGCGCCGTTGACTTGAATGGCCTGGCCGATATCGTCGCAGGCGACGACGCCGTTGGTCGTCGTGAGAACCGCGCTTCCCGCGATCATTCCACTGTCGTCAAACCAGCGCCCCGGCCACCTGTGAGGAAAGCTGCCGGCTACGGAGTTATCTAACTTGAATTGGATATTCTCAATAGACCAGCTTGGGTGCCATATCTGTGCCGCCGTTGTAGTCGGATCATCGATGTGCAAGACATCCTGACCCGGTTTCCCCTGAATGATTACGGTTCCGTTTTCCGTGCCTCCAGGTTGCCCTTCGAGCGAAACGCCCTTGTAATCAAGTGTGCTTGTTAGATAACAGCCGCCGGGAGGGGGCGGAAAATAGACAGAGGCCCAATTAGCCGCAATGGCCGCATTGAATGCTGCGGTAATCGCCGCCTGATCGTCGGTTGAGCAGTCGCCTTTGGCGTTGTATGGAGGGGCCATCACATTGATTTGTGAGTTAACGCTGGCATTGAGGGAGGGCCCGGTCAGCGGGCTTCCAAAAGTCTGGGGAGTGGTAGCCGCGGCGGAAAGCCCCCCAAGGTTCGCCAGCGCGCCGCTCGCGCTCGTTGCGCCCGTCCCTCCGGAAGTAAGTGGGACTGCGCTCATGCCGCCGATCGACGTCCCGTTGCCCATGTAGTACGCAATCTGCCCCGAGCTTGCTGAGTTAATGATGCCGTTCGTACCCCCGGACCCCGATCCAGTTCCGCAGGGCGACCCGGTATTCGTGATGTACCCCGAATTGTCGATCTGCAGGCAAGAATCCCCCGTTGTGGCTGCCAACCCGGGAAACTTGATCGCATTCGGCGCCACAAATGCTGCATCCAGGTTCGTGCTCGATCCCGAATAGATGTCCGTCTCAGCTCCGGATCCGCTCTCAAAATTGAGCCGAATATGCCCGGTAGGGTTACTCGCATCAATATAGGTGTCTCCGCTATTCGTGTTTTGATACGCCTTGAAGCTATCTAACCCGCCTGTCGCCGAGTTGAGTGCCCAGTTATTGTTCGCGTCCTTCACCAGATACCACTGGCTGTTCCCGTTCCAGTCCTTGTAGGTGAATGACCCCTTCTGGCTCGTGGTAAGTCCGGGCCACAGGTAGTAATCCACCTCCGCATCGGCGCTGTTGCGCAGCGACATGGTTCCTGTCGACTGCATCGTTCCGCCCACCAGCAGATTTCCCACAAACTGTGCATTGCCAGCCTTGTCCACAGTACCGACGGCCGCCGGCGTCGTACCGCCGCTCGCAAACGTCACGCCTCCTGTGCCCGAGTTGGTCGAGCAGTTGAAGCACACATTCCCCGTGCCCGCCGCGTTCAATGCCGTTTGGTTGTTTGTGCTGCTTTGTCCTGGGTTCCACTGCTGGATTTGCAGCCGGTATACGTTGTTGAGCAAATCCTGCACTTGGTAGAGCTGCTGGCCACCCGTCGCGTCGCTGAAACCATAGAGCCACCGGTAGCCGTAGTCGGTCTGGATCTCATTCAGAAGCCCCCGCTCGTTTCCCGCGCCAGTCCCCAGCCTG
Organism: uncultured Occallatibacter sp.; assembly: GCA_964407295.1. Lineage (GTDB taxonomy): Bacteria > Acidobacteriota > Terriglobia > Terriglobales > Acidobacteriaceae > Telmatobacter. The sequence continues at coordinate 541 of CAYOVE010000137.1, read as the reverse complement.
AAGTGATTGGTCAGAGTCGCGTCCTGCTGGCTCATATACCAGTCGCCGTTCAGCGCGTTAAAGCTCCGGTGAAAGGTATCCAGAAAGCTGTTGCGCGTTCCGTTGTCGGTTAGCTTTCCAGTAAACATTGTGCCGCCCGTCATCCAGTTGTTGTACGCGCTCCCCGCATCCGCCACCACCTGATTCGTCGAGTTCTCGTTCCGCAGCCCCACAATTGTATTGTTCTGCGCATTAGGCCCTAAGTGCAGCGCGGTCGAGCATCCCTCCACGTCTCCGCCTGTAAATGTGTTCCCATCGCCTTGTAGTAAGTTGATTCCATAAGTTCCGGCAATCGGATTCCCGCCGCTGGTCGGGCAATCGATATGCAGTCGTACAAACGTACTCGCATTCATCCAATCCGTCGTCGCCGGATTCGTAACCTGGTGCCCGACCGCATTCACCGCAGTCCCGAATCCGCTGAACTGGTTATCGAGGAACGTCCCTCCGGTGTAATTCCCGGTTCCGTCCAAAGTCATGCCCGTCTGGTTTGGGTTACCCAGGA
>CAYOVE010000136.1:0-8941 GCA_964407295.1 uncultured Occallatibacter sp. | reverse complement strand
GTGAAGCCGTTCCAGGTTCCGGAGTTGATTGCGGAGATCAAGCCCGCGCTCAGCAAAGGAAAACTGCTGGTTTCGTTCGCGGCGTCAGTGAAGACGCGGGCCATTGAGGAAGCGTCGGGGATGGATATTGCCGTGGTGCGCGCGATGCCGAACACGCCATCGGCGCTGGGCGCGGGCGCGGCCGCTCTGTGCCGCGGACGCTTTGTGAGCGATGCGCAGATGGCGCTGGCCCAGCGGCTGTTTGAGACCGTGGGCCGCACCGTGCTGGTGGACGAGAAGCACATGGATGCGGTGACCGGACTGTCTGGTTCTGGCCCGGCGTATCTGTACATCATCATTGAAGCCCTGGCTGAAGCCGGCGTGAAGGTGGGCCTGCCGCGCGACATTGCGACGCAACTTGCCGCTCAAACGGCCTACGGCGCCGCCAAGATGGTGCTCGAAACCGGCTACCACCCGGCTCTGCTCAAGGACGCCGTGACCACGCCCGCAGGGTGCACGATCGACGGCATCCTGGAGTTGGAAGAAGGCGGGTTGCGCGTAACGCTGATCAAAGCGGTGATGCGGGCAACCGAGCGAGCGCGGCAGTTGGCGGCGGGATAAGCCGCGATGATTCGGTGACCACCCGGCCGACGACCTTGCCTATGCAACGCCCAACCTGGCTTCCCACGTATCTGCCGGAACTCGACGGGCTACGCGGCCTGGCGATTCTGGCGGTGGTCCTTTTTCACTGCCATCCACGGCTTGAGGGGACCTATCTCTATTACGCGAGCCTGTGGGGATGGGCGGGCGTGATTCTCTTTTTTACTCTCAGCGGTTTCCTGATCACATGCATTCTGCTGGGGACCAGAGACCAGCCGCATTACTTTCATAAATTTCATGCGCGGCGGGCGCTGCGCGTGTGGCCCGTGTATCTGCTGGTTCTGGCGGTTGTGTACCTAAACGCGCCATGGTTCGTGGGCGGCAGCGTGGGGCATGCGATCGCGACCGCGCCATGGCTGGCTTACATCTTTTGCGTGCAGAATCTGTTTCATCTCACATTGCCGCCGGCGCTCGGCCCTAGCTGGGCTTTGGCCATTGAAGAGCAGTACTACTTTGTGTGGGCGCCGCTGGTGCGCTGGTTGCGCAGACCGTGGATGCTGGGGATGGTGCTGATGGCCGCGCTGATAGCTGCGCCGATGATCCGGCATGCGAATCTGCACTGGATGACGCCGACGAATACGCTGATTCATCTGGACGGTATTGCACTGGGCAGTTTGCTTGCGCTCGCTTTCTACACGGTCAAGCTCAGCCGGCGCGCATGGCTCGTAATCGGTCTCGCTGCGTTTGTGCTGGGCATTGCGGCCGCGGCCACGATCGCAGGCGGAACGTCGCTGCTGGATTCGGCACTGGCCGTGGGCTTTGCCGGCGCGATGGTAGCGGCGATCGCATCCACCGGAGCGCGGAATCCGGTAAATGCGCTGCTGCGGCGCGGACCGTTGGCCTTCTACGGGCGAATCAGCTACGGCCTCTACATGACTCATATTTCGGTCTTCATTTACTTTGGTTGGTTCGATCGGGCGATGGACCGCTATGGCATTGCCGGCAACCTTGCTGTGGTTGGATTCCGCCTGGCGATGTGCACACTTGTGGCGACGGCTCTGTGGTATGGATTCGAGTCGCAGATTCTGAAGTTGAAGCGGCACTTTTAGAACGGTGCGTGCGGAAATTCGTCTCAGCATTTGCGACAGGTAGGCCGCCGGCTTTCTCGTCCAGAAGATAGGAAGTGGAGCTTCGGCGTGTGACTGAAGTCACGCTTTGGACAATGGAGCGGCTGGTAGGCTTGGATTCAGTCGATTCCCGCGCTTGAAGCGTTTGAAAGGTTCTCTGTCCATGCCGACTTTGCCGATTCTGGTGTTGAACAGCGGTTCTTCTTCCATCAAGTTTTCGTTGTATGAAGCTTCCGGCGTTGAGCGAAAGCGGCTTGTAGAAGGCGCGGTCGATGGCATCGGCACGGACTTGGGCAAGTTCTGGATCAAGGACGCCGCCGGCAAAAAGCTCGTGGACCAAACACCCGCATTGCCGAACCGTTCGGTTGCGTTCAAGCTGGTGGTTGACGCGCTGAACTCCGGCGAAATTCCCGCACCGGCGGCGATCGGACACCGCGTAGTTTGCGGAGGGCCCACCATCCGCGAGAATCAGCGCATTACGCCTGCGTTAATTGACGAGATTGAAAGTTATGCGGCACTTGCGCCGCTGCACACGCCGATCGCGGTGTACATTATGCGCGAGGCGCTGCGGCTGTTTCCCGGCATTCCAAATTTTGCCGTGCTCGACACGTACTTTCATCGCACATTGCCTGAGGTTGCTGTGCGCATGCCGATTCCCGAGGAGTACGTGGCCATGGGTGTGCGGCGCTACGGGTATCACGGCATCTCCTACGAGTCGATCATTTTTCAACTGCAGCCGAACGTTCCCGAGAAACTGATTGTGGCTCATCTGGGCAACGGCGCATCGATTTCCGCGATTCGAAACGGCAAATGCCTGGACACGTCGATGGGGCTGACGCCATCGGGGGGAATCATCAGCGGATCGCGAACCGGAGACATCGATCCGGGCGTCTTGATTTTCATTTTGAAGAAGATTGCGGAGACAACCGGGAACGCAGCTGAGGCGGCCGACAAGCTTGAAACTGTTGTCAGCAAGAAGTCAGGTTTGCTGGGGATGAGCGAGTTATCGAACGACATGCGCGATCTGCGCGAGGCGATCGAGGCCGGAAACGCGAAAGCGCGGCTGGCTGTGGACAAGTTCTGCTGGACCATTGCGCGATGGATCGGCAGCTACGTGGCGGAGCTGAACGGGCTCGACATGCTGGTGTTCACCGGCGGAATCGGCGAGAACGATATTGCTTCGCGCGCAGAGATCTGCGCGGGCCTGGGAGCGCTGGGCATCGTGGTCGATCCGGTCAGGAACAACGTGCGCGGGGCTGCGGTCATCTCGGCCGAGAGCTCGCCGGTAAAGGTGCGCGTGATTCCGCCGCTCGAAGACCTGATGATTGTGAATCACGTGGTGCGGCTGCTGAGCGAGTAGCGCCGCGCCGCTCACGCTCGATAAGCGAAAACCGGCAACCGATCATCGCCGTACGAAATTGTTCTACACTGGTGAGTTCGTACCGGAGTCTTCCATGACCGTTACTGCCACGCCGGCAGAAACCCGCCAACTTCCTTCGCTCGCGCTGCGGCGGTTTGCCTGGGGCGTTCTGGCTTATTTCATTGCTGTGATCTTATGGGGCGGGCTGGTGCGGGCCACGGGCTCAGGCGCCGGCTGCGGCGATCATTGGCCACTCTGCAACGGCACGGTGATGCAGCACTCGGCACGAATCGACACCATGATCGAGTTTACGCACCGCATTACGAGCGGGCTGTCGTTTTTCTCGGTCGTGGTCCTTCTTTGGTGGACATTTGCGCGTACTGTGCGGGGCCACCTGGCGCGCATCGCGGCGGTTGCAGCCGTGGCGTTCACGTTGATTGAGGCGGCGCTTGGGGCCTTTCTCGTCAAGCTTGGACTCACCGCGCAAAGCCAATCACCGCTGCGAGCGCCGTACCTGGCACTGCACCTGACGAATACATTGCTGTTGCTGGCCGCGCTGACGCTGACCGCGCATCTGTTGAGCCGCCGCACAGGTTACATGCGCGGAAACATTCACGTGAGAGCCCCCTTCGGTGCGATCGCATCGATCGTCACTGTGCTTATTGTCGGCGTAACGGGATCGTTGGCGGCGCTCGGCGATACGCTTTTTCCCGCGACTTCGCTCGGCGAGGCACTGTCGCAGGACTTCTCGGCAACCAGCGAATGGCTGGTGCGTTGGCGTTGGACGCATCCCACGATCGCGGTGGTGGCCAGTATTTTCCTGGTCTGGCTGCTGGTGCGCGCTGGACGCAGGTCAGCTCATTGGGATAACCGAGGGCTCTCAGCGCTCGTGCTGATCCTGCTTGCCGCACAGTACGCACTGGGCATTCTCGACGTGGTCTTCCTGGCTCCGGTTTGGTTGCAGATTGCGCATTTGCTCGGCGCTGACCTGCTGTGGGCCGCGCTGGTCGTGCTGGTCGCGCGGCTGACGCTGGAACCTGTGGCGGAGCGGAGCTAGCGGGATTAGCGGAGTTAGCGGCGCTAAAAACAAAGGCCCCTTGCAGGGCCTTTTTATTTCGCAGTTTAGAAGGTCAGCGGGATTCCGAGGTTTCTCTAGTCCTCGAGGACAGGATGATAGTGGCTCTCCCAGCCGAGGTAGCGCGCGGCCTCGTGGACGGATTTCGAGACGTCACTGAAGTTCGCGGCCACGTGATGTTCGAAGCCCTCGCGGCAGATGTACTTGAGGAGTTTCTGCAACTGCGGAATTTCGGCAACACCTGCTCCGCCAAAGGTTTCAAGCGGATCATCGGTGAAACGGCCCGCGCCTGTGTAGCCGCGAATCACGCCGCGCCGGTCGTCCGTGGAGAAGCGCGCGAAGCTCATGGCGCCGGGCCTGATGACGCCTTCACATGTGCCGTAGGTATTCTCCTTGCCCACGGTTCCGGCGATGATCTGCTGGAAGTCCATTCTGACTTCCTTGAAGAAGTGCTTGGGCAGGTTGGAACAATGGAAGCAGACGCACTTGTTGGGATCGCTGCCGTAGTTGTTATTCCAGTCGAGCAGCGCGGACGGAGTGCCCGAAGCGAGGGCCATCATATACATGCTGAGCGTGCCGGGAACGTCGACTTCGCATGCCGAAGGAATCAGCTCATTGCTCATCATGCTCATGATGGTGCATGGGACCACGCCGAAGAACTCTTCCATTGAGGTCCAGCACTGAACGGCGCTGATGGTGCAGTTGGTCTGCTTCATCCAGCCGTCGACGACCGCGCCGAGTTTGGCCATCTTGAGCAGCGCCGCGTCGGGGATGCCGGCCGTGGTGACGTATTTCTTGATCGCTGCAAGCTTGGCCTGTGCAGCATCGTCGTTATCCTTCATGCGGTTGATGCGGCCAAAAATCTCCGAGAGATCGATCGGCTCGACAGAGATGCCGGCGGTTTCGAGGATGCGCTCGGAATAGCGAACGGTATTGAATGCCGCGGGGCGCGCGCCGATGGAACCGATCCTGAGATTCTTGAGGCCTTTTACGATGCGGCAGACTTGGGAGAACCACTCGAGGTCGGCCTTGAACTCGGGAGAACTGAGCGTCTCAGTGTGCAGCGTGGTGAGCGAATACGGAATGCCGTACTGCATCATGTTGTTGCAGGCGCTCATTTTTCCGCAAAAGCTATCGCGGCGCACAGCGATGGTCATGTTGTCTGAGCGGTCGGGCGTGGCCTGAACCAGGACGGGGACCTTGAGGCCGGAGAGGCGAATGGCGTCAACAATGCCACGCTCCTCACCGAAGTTGGGCAACGTGACGATGATGCCGTCGATCTCGTCCGCGTGTTTTTTGAAAAGCTCCGCGCAGCGCTGCGACTCGGCGTAGGTTTCAACCGCGCCGTGTCTTGACTCCTCCGGGCCGAGCACGATGGCCTGAGCGCCCGCGGCCTCTAAAAGGGCAATGATCTCTTCCCGGCCGGTCTTGGCCAAATGGCCAGGGAAAAAGCCGCGATTACCCACCACAATTCCAAACGTCATCTTGCGTTGCGCTGCCATCTTGATGCTCCTTGATTCCGCAATCCCTGCTTAACCGTTGCGGCGCGGGCGAAAACGAATGCCGTAGAAAAGTCCGAGAATCAATAACAAGGCGCCCCACCATAGTGGAGCCTGGAGGTTAGCCAAAACCACATTGGGGACATGGCCTGTAGCGAGGTCGATGATCCCTTCACCAAAGATCATTGCGCCGTAAACCGTCAACAACACCCCGATAAAGAACCAGATTGAAATATTTCCGGAATGCATGCGCAGTCTCCTTACCAGAAGTAGATATTGAGGCCGAGGAAGAGGATGATCGCGATCCCTGTCCAGAGCCACTCGTTTTTGTAAATGGGCACCGGATCTTCCTTGGGAAGTTTCGTCGCGCCGTAGACGACACCGGCCAACTCCGAAAGCGGCTTGGGCTCAGTGAACAGGCTCACCACAACCGTGACCAGCATGGAAGTGATCACCGACCAGAGGGCGCGGTACATATCCTCGGCCATGGTCTTGGCGTCAGCTGAGAGGGCTACATACCGCAGTGCCGCCGGATTCACGTAGACCCAGGCCCAAAGGCCAATGGAGGTCAAGGTGCCGATTAGAAGTCCCCAGAAGCCACCGGCCTTGGTGGCGCGTTTCCAGAACATGCCCATGAGCACTACGCCCAGCAAAGGCGAAATGAAGAAGCTGAACAGAGCCTGCACGTAATCCATGATGCCCGCGGCATTCATGACCATGTACGCGGTTCCGATGGAGATGATGACGCCAAGGATCGTGGCCCAGCGGCCGACCGTCACGTAGTGCTCATCTTTGGCATTCTTGTTGATCAACGGCTGGTAGATGTCGTAGGTCCAAACCGCGGAAAAAGCGCTCACATTGCCCGCCATGCCGCTCATAAAGCCGGCGATGAGCGCGGTGATGCCGAGACCCAGCAAACCGGGAGCAAGATAACGAACCATCATGAGAGGCAACACTTCGTTATAGCTGTGCATTCCCGATCCCGGAGTAGCCAGGTTCTGGCCGACAAGGTGCATCAGGCTTCCATCGGGATTCTGGAGCACGACCAGGCCGAGCAAGCCGGGCAGAATCACAATGAAGGGAACCGCCATTTTGAAGAACGACCCGATGACGGGCGCCATGCGAGCGGAGCGAAGATTGTTGGCCGCCAGCACTCTCTGCACCACCAGAAAGTCCGTGGTCCAGTAGCCGAAGCTGATGGCAAACCCGAGGCCAAAGACGATGCCCGTCCAGTGAATGCCCATGGGGTTATCGGCAAAGTGGCCCATGCTGCGCCACATGTGCGTGTAGTCACCGTTTGCGACCGCGCCAGCGGCCATGTCGCGCGCGAGCTTGGCCTTGAATCCCGTCCAGCCGCCGGCTTCGACGAGACCCATAATCGGCACCAGCAGCGCGCCGCCCCAGATGAGCACAAACTGGAGAACCTCATTGAAGATGGCGGAGCGCAGGCCGCCGAGGGCCACATAGGCGGCCACAGCCAGCGAAGAGACGATGATGGAAAAGTTCAGGTCCCAGCCGAGGACAACCTTCATGACCTCAGCCATAGCAAACATGTTCACGCCGCTCATGAGCACGGTCATGAAGGCAAACGAAAACGCGGAGACGATGCTCGCGCCCGGCCCGTAGCGAAGCTTGAGGTAGCCCGGCACGGAGTGGGTTTTGCACACGTAGTAGAAGGGCATCATCACCATGCCGAGAAAGAGCATGGCGGGTATGGCGCCAACCCAATACCAGTGCGCGGCAAGAATGCCGTATTGGTAGGCAGAGCCGGCCCAGCCCATGAGTTCCAGCGAACCCAAATTGGCGGAGACGAAGCTCAAGCCGGCGATCCAGGCGGTCATCTCGCGCCCGGCCATGAAGAACTCTTCGCTGGTATTGGCACGGCTCTTGAGGTAGAAGCCGATCCAGATCACCATGACGAAGTAGATGGCGATTACGGCTATATCGAGCGGGCTCAGGCGCGCCAGCGGTCCTACGCTGAAGGCAAGCATGGCCGGCAAAGAGCCGACAGATCCCCCGATAACGGAGGCAGGGACAAACCCAATCATGAACATCACCTGAAACGGCGAGAATGCGTCAACAAAGGCTGTTAGACGTTCGCCCCTAAGTAAATTGCTTTACTCGAACACTTGTCAAGCAGAGTAGCCCTTCGAGAAGCGCCGTTCGTCTTGAGTGTTCCCGCGGAAATGGGCGATCCCGAAGACAGCCCGTTGACGCTGGTTGAGTAAGCGTTTTCAATCAAAAAGTTTAGCATGCCGCGTTTGATGCGCGCCAATGGTCTTGTTAAGGCAAATGGGTGCTTTTCCGGCCGGCTAGTCGTTCCCGACCGCGACCTCATGCAGCCAGCCGGGAGCCTTCAGCAGCTCGCGTGGACGCGGGCCGTCGGCGGCTCCGACAAGGCCGTCACGCTCCATCAGATCAATGAGATGCGCGGCGCGGCCGTAACCGACGCGGAGGCGGCGTTGCAGCAGGGACGTCGAGGCCTTGCCGAACTCGAATACCAGGCGAACTGCGTCATCGAACATCGGGTCGTCTTCATTGGCGTCCCCGTTTTCGCCGTCCGTCGCTTTGTGCTCATCCTTGGGCGACTCCAGGAAGCCCTCGACATATTCAGCCGTGCCTTGCGACTTCCAGAAGTCGACAACGGCGGCTGTCTCTTTCTCGCTGACGTACGGAGCGTGGAGGCGCATCAGGCGGCTCGTGCCCGGCGGGAGAAAGAGCATGTCGCCACGGCCCAGCAGAGCCTCAGCCCCGTTTGTGTCGAGGATCGTGCGCGAGTCAACCTTGGTGGCGAGACGGAAGCTGATGCGGGTAGGAACATTGGCCTTGATGAGACCGGTGATGACGTCGACGCTGGGCCTTTGCGTGGCGAGGATGAGGTGAATACCCACGGCGCGCGCCATTTGCGCCAGGCGGGTGACCGACTCCTCAACGTTGGCGCGATCGAGCATCATTAGATCGGCCAGCTCGTCAATGATGATGACGATGTAGGGGAGCGGCTCTTCCTGCTCACCCTGGTCGAAGAGAGAAGGCATTGAGCTCTCAAAGAGCTTGTTGTATTGGTCGATGTGGCGCACGCTGCGGCTGGCCAGCAGCTTCAGGCGGCGCTCCATCTCGCGCACCGCGTTGCGCAGCGCGTTGGCGGCGAGCTTGGGCTCGGTGATGATGGGCGTGAAGAGATGGGGAATGCCCTCATACATGCCGAGCTCGACGCGCTTGGGGTCAACAAGGATGAGCCGCACCTGATGAGGCGTGGTGCGGTAGAGCAGGCTCATGATCATGGCGTTGATGGCCACGGATT
>CAYOVE010000135.1:0-8960 GCA_964407295.1 uncultured Occallatibacter sp. | reverse complement strand
GTACAGCCAGGTCTTGATGAACTTCAGGTCGCGATCGACGCTGGCCTTGGATCTCCCCGTGAGGGATGCGGTCTCCTCGGCGGTGCAACCGAGAAAGTAACGCAATTCGACGAGTTGAACCTTGCTGGGATCGAGCGCCCCCAGCTCGTCCAGGGCGCGATTCAGGTCCAGCAACTCCGGACTGTCGATATTGACCCACGAAAGATCGTCGCTAAGTGGTATGCGTTCTTGTCCGCCGCCCCGCATCTGCGTCTGGCTCTCTCGCGCGTGATCGATCAACATCATGCGCATCACTTTAGCCGCAAAGGTGTAAAAGTGGCGGCGATCTTCCCCGACCGCCTTCTTCTGTTGGAGCAGGCGCAGGTAAAGTTCGTGGACCAGGGCCGTTGCCTGGAGATCGTCAGGATTTCGCTCTCTGCGAATGTAGGCTGCGGCTACCTCGCGCAGGTGGGGATAGACCAGCGGCATCAGCTCTTCGAAGGCGGAGGGATCCCCCTCTTTCCACTTCGCCAGAAGCAAAGTGATCTCTCCCTTGGCCTGGGCCATAACCCTCTCCGTTTGTTGGGGGAACCTGAAGTGAACTTGATCCAAAGCTTATCACCCTGCTCCGTATTCGCGCAGCAGGTTTGCCTGCCTTTTCCCCTTGATATCGCACCCTCAAAAGATTGTTGAGTCACTTTATGCCCGATTCTCGCTGTCTCAGTGAACCGGTAAACCAGAGGAGTTCCCCTAAGGAGGGTCGATTATGAAACATCTTGGAAACGTCTTAACGATCATGGCATTGGCCCTGCTCGGGATTGGCGCGCACATAGCTGCCGCGCAGGAAAGCGTGCTGCATGCCTTCGGCGCTGTGCCAAATACGCCCACCGCCACCGAACCCGCGAAGCAAATGGCGGCTCATTACGCCAGCATTCCGCTCAGCTTCGAGGCCAATCAGGGACAGACCGACCCCTCCGTCCGGTTCCTGTCCCGCGGCTCCGGTTACTCGATGTTTCTCACGCAGGACGAGGTCGTCCTGAATCTGGAGCGTCAGCAACCGGCCTCTCCTTTGCAGGGCCAAACGCCCGCGGTCGTCCCCGTTGATACGCTGCGCATGAAGCTCGTGGGCGCCAGCCCCGCTGCGGCTGTCGCCGGAACCGACCCGCTTCCAGGCGTGGTGAGCTACTTCATCGGCAACGACCCCCAAAAATGGCGCGCCGGCATCTCCACGTACGGCAAGGTCAGCTACGCGCAGGTCTACCCTGGCGTCGATCTGGTCTTCTACGGGAACCAGCGTCAACTGGAGTACGACTTTGTCGTCGCACCTGGCGCGGATGCGGGCCGCATTGCCTGGCAGATTGATGGCGCCCGAGCCACCGTGGACGCCGAGGGCAACCTGGTGCTGACGGCGGCCAACGGGCCGGCCAGCTTCAAAAAGCCGGTCCTCTACCAGATGGACGGCGATAAGAGGATCGCAGTCGACGGCTCATTTGACGTGGCCACTAACAAGATCGGCTTTCGCCTTGGAGCCTACGACCACTCCAAACCGCTGATCATCGACCCCGTTCTCAGCTACGCCAGCTACCTGGGTGGAAGCGCCACAGACACGATCGGCAGCTCAGTTGGCGGCTATAACTACACCCAGGGTCTGGCGCTCGACAGCGAGGGCAGCGTCTACGTTACGGGCACAACCTATTCCACCAATTTTCCGGTCGAGAACCCCTACCAGTCGACCAACAACGTAACCCCGTCGAACAGTCGAGCCCCGACAACTTTCGTGACCAAGTTCAGCCCCGACGGCAGTTCGCTGGTCTATTCCACTTATCTTGGCGGCGGCGGCACCGGGGCAGACTACGCCTACGCCATCGCGGTTGACGCCAACAAAGAAGCCTATGTGACCGGCCAGACCTTTTCAAACGATTTCCCAATCACCGCCGGCGCCTACGAGCCTTTCTGCTCGCCCGCACCTAAACCCCCAAATGAAACCCCCGAGGTCTCCGCCTGCGCCGGGGCGGGCAATAACGCCGCCTATGTCACGAAGCTGAATGCGGCCGGAACCGCTCTCGTCTACTCCACCTTCCTGGGGGGAGACGGTGTCCAGCATGGCGTCAGCATTGCCGTGGACGCAGCGGGCCGAGCGTATGTCGGAGGTTATAGTTATACTTCATGCTACGACGGAACCGCTATCGACCCGGCGGGCCCGTACCCCTATACCTGCTTTCCCACGACAAGCGGCGCCGTCATCGCGGGAGTTCCCCCTGTTGGGACCTATGGGCTAGCTTCCCCCTACGCCTTTATCGCAGTCTTTGATCCCACGGGCGCGGATCTTCTGTATTCCAGCCTCTTCGGCACCACAATCAACACCAGCGGCGGCGAAACCACGTGGACCACCGGAGTCAATGTCGATTCCAGCGGAAACTTCTATCTGGTTGGCTACACCGTGTCTCCGAATCTGCCTACGACGGCCGGCGTGATTGAGCCCACCGCAGGCCCGGCCGTAGAGGGTCAATTGCCGCAAGATCGCAGCTTCATCGCCAAATTCAACCCCGTCACGGCAACTGGTGGCGCGTCACTCGCCTACGCCACCTACCTCGGTGGTCAGACAGAGTTCCGGAACGACCTGGCCAACGCGATCGTCGTTGACAGCGCGGGAAACTCTTACGTCACCGGGTTTACGACATCCCCGGATTTTCCCGTGACCACAGGCAGTTACCAAACGGCTTGCGGCGCGGGTACTGGCGCCTGCAATGCAGACTTCGTGGTCAAACTGAATTCCACTGCTACCGCCATCGACTGGGGCACCTATCTGGGGGACGTCACCGGCAGCGGCGACAGCGCACAAGGCGCCGGCCCCATCGCGCTGGATGGCAACGGAAACGTCTACATTACGGGGATGGCCGGCGGCAGCCTCTTTCCCCAGGTTAACCCCGTTGAGCCGAACGCCAACCAAAGCGAGCCTTTTGTGGCCGAGTTTGACCCGACCGGCAAGAGCCTTCTCTTTTCCACGATCATTTATAGTCCCAATAACAGCGAGACGGCTGGGCTCGGAGTCGATGCGTCAGGCGACATCTATCTCGCCGGCAACATCAACGGCACCGGGCTCATCGTTACACCGGGTGCTTTCCAGCAGGCTTTCGCGGGTAGCAGCACTCTTGACGGATACGGCGATGGTTTTGTGCTGAAGATCGCCCCGCAGGGAACAGCCACCGTGGCGCTCGCTGCCTCACCGTCTCCAGCAACAGCAGGCCAAACAGTGACTCTGACCGCGACGGTGACTCCGACAGAGACTTATGCATCCGTGCCCACGGGAACGGTCGAATTCCAGAACGGCTCGACAACCCTGAGTACAGTTGCGCTCAACTCCGCCGGGGTCGCGACCTACGCAACCTCTACGCTCGATCCCGGTAAAGCCAGCCTGACTGCTGTCTATAGCGGTGACAGCACTTATCCGACCGTGAATGGCGAGACCACACTCACCGTGAACGGGCTCACCGCAACTGTGACCGTAACTCCGGCTTTGTCCAGCGTCACCACGTCGTCAACCCTAAGCGTGAAGGTCACGGTAGCCGGCTCGGGCGCCACGCCCACTGGGACGGTAACCCTGGTGGGAGGCACTTACACTTCAGCAGCGGAGACACTTTCCAGCGGAAGTTATACCTTTACCATTCCGGCGAATAGCTTCACCGCGGGAGCCTATACGCTCACTGTCAACTACAGCGGAGATTCCAATTACTCTGCAGCCACCGGCGCGGCGCCGGTCACTTACACCGCCCCTCCGCCTGCTGCAACGCCCGTATTCTCGCCTGTTGCCGGCACTTACACCTCGACCCAGAGCGTAACCATTACAGACGCCACCACCGGCGCAGCCATCTACTACACCACCAACGGAACCACCCCGACCGCTTCGTCTACGAAATACACCGGGGCAATCTCTGTTGCGGCAACGGAAACCATCGAAGCCATTGCTGTAGCTACCGGATACACCGACAGCGCGGTCGCTTCGGCCTCCTACACCATCAATCTGGCTGCGGCAGCAACGCCGGTCTTCTCGCCGGTTGCCGGCACCTACACATCAACTCAAAGCGTAACCATCACGGACGCCACTACCGGCGCCAGCATCTACTACACCACCAACGGAACCACGCCGACCGCTTCGTCCACCTTATATAGCAGCGCAATCTCAGTTTCCACGACCGAGACCATCGAAGCCATTGCCGTCGCCACCGGCTATACCAACAGCGCTGTCGCAAGCGCTGCCTACACCATCACAGCCGCAACGCCCAGCTATACGTTGAGCGCGTCCCCATCGACGCTCACCATCCAAACCGGCTCTACGGGATCCACGGTGATTACCCTGACTCCAACAGGCGGGTTCACAGGAACAGTGAACTTCTCCTGCGGAACGTTGGCGTCCGATATCACCTGCAGTTTCGCGCCGAGCAGCTTGACGGTCACGACTGCCGCGGCTCAAACCACTACACTTACCATCGGAACCACCGGAACCGCTACCGCGTCGCTTGAACGTGGTCCCCGCGGAAACTACGTTCCCGGGATATTTGTGGCAATGATTCTGTTGCCTCTCGGCTTTACGCGCCGGCTTCTTCGCATCAGGAAGGCCGGAAGTCCGTGGCTCGGCTTGTTGCTGCTTGCAGGAACCTGCCTTACAGCCGCGGGCTTGCTCGGGATGGCTGGATGCGGAGGGAAGAGCAGCAGTTCATCTACGCCGCCGGGGACCTACTCAATACCCATCAATGTAACCAGCGGCAGTACATCTGTTCCGTTGAACCTTTCGATCACTGTTCAATAGAAAACCGAAACAACAAGGCGCATTCAAAGAAGGGTACGGACCAGCAGGCTGGTTCGTACCCCCCTTTCCGTTTCTGACACGCGGAAAGCGCTACCGGATATGCCAATGGGTGGCGAGCGAGATAATTCATTTTTCGCCGGATAAGGAACTATAAACGCGGTAGGCTCAGGGAATGCCATTGCGCATATTTCGCTGCGGCAATCCACTTGAGCGTTTAGTAGGCTTCGCGTCCACATGGTTTCTAACCAGTGCTCAACATTGGAATTCAGTTCTCACCGCAGCCGGTTTTACGTCCAGGTGGGTTGAATTTGCAAACACTGGCCGACTTATCGGTACAGATCTTTCCAGACGACTGGCCAGTTCCGAATGGTCGCCAAAGTAGTAATTCGTGGATTGCCGGTGACTCGCGAACAATGCGCTTCGCGGCGCGGTGTCTGGTAGGACACCAGGTAGCACGATCGGGCTGCTCAGCATGTCGACGCTCGTTATATCCGGCAGAATTGTGGAGCAAGGAAATGCGACTTGCGACGACAAAGGCTGCGATTCTGTCCTGCATATTTCGACGACAAGGCGGCGCGCTCATTCGATCGTTTTCCCGCGGGCATTTTCAGAAGTGATTCTCGCGCGGCGCACTATGGACTCCGCAGCACATAATCATTTGCTCTTCCAACATCTTCATCCTTGTCAAATTAAAGAGTAAAGGCACTTAGGAAAGATTTTCTTTTCGTTCATGCCTTCTTGATGCGGTCACTTCGATGCTAAATGCAGCATTGCTGTCTTCACTCTTTTTACGGGCGGGCCTGACTTGTGCCGCCGCGCCGGGGTCTTTGTAACAACGAACAGGCAGCCTTCTCATTGCCCGTCGGTGAGCTGACACGCGTGTGCGCTCATTTCACGATTCGTGTGTCTACGAACACATAACGAGTTGGCGTTTCATCCGCTATCGATCCGCTGCACTTATGGAAAGCAAAGAAAAAGTTTAGGCGTCCCTTACAGGCCTGGCGTTGCAATGGGTCCTGTACTGGAGCGGATTGAGCAACGGAGACGACCAAGGCGAGCCAACATCATTGCCGCTGATTGAACGCGGACTCCTCGTCGCCTTCTTGGGCGGCATGTCACTCGAATCGGTTGGAACACGAGGCGGGACACATATACATCACTCCAGACGAAAGCGAGAGGTCATCATGAGAATCATCCTTTGGAAAGCCACGACGCTGACGGCGCTCGCCGTGGGCATGACATGTGCATGTATGGCGCAGTCGGCCACGACTGACGCCAATATGACCGCAAGTGTTGATCCGCCTGCGGCGGCCACGCCTGCGACACCCAACGGCGGAGCGGATGCTACCCACGCGGCTCCGAGCACCGATAAGCAGGAGCTACAGCCTACAGTCGCGCAGGAGATTGACGCGCTGAAGAGCCGGATCGACCAGCTCGAAAACGAAGTGAAGGAAGAGAAGGCACGGGCTTTGGCCGATAGCGCCGATACGGCGGCGATTAAGGCTGCGGAGAAGCAGTTAGTCGCCGGAGACGGCGGTTTGGCGCTGAACGCCACGAAACCGGCGGGCGGCATGTCGTCATCTTTGCAGGCCGCAACGCCTGCGCCCGCCGAGCCACCTGCTCCTGAGATCGGCGCTCAAACCACCACTAAAGGCGAACCTTTTCCGGGAGACTGGACGTGGTTGAACAGCAATGGGCACGCGGTCGATAGCCCTATGTCCACTAAGTACTTCACGCCGGAGTTTCGGGCCGACGCGAACTACATCCTCGACTACAATCACCCCAAAGACGACACCATGGGGGGCGCGACGGAGAGCTTTCGCTCCGACGAATGGCAGCTTGAACAGCTCAGCATCGGCGGCGACATCCGTATCAACAATGTGCGCGGACGCATTCTCACCATGGACGGGTTGTTCGCCACGACGACGCCGCGCAATGACGGCAGCCCAAACCGCGGCCAGTGGGATCTGGCCGGGGCATACAAGTACATCTCAGAGGGCTGGGGCGGATATCACTGGGATATCCAGCACGGCTTGAACGTCGATGCCGGTATCTTCGTTTCCTACATCGGCCTCTTCAGCTATTACAACTTCGACAACTGGACTTATCAACCCTCCTTCGTTTCCTCCAATACCCCGTGGTTTTTCAACGGTCTTCGCATCCAATATTTCCCCACGGCAAAGCTGAAGATCGAACCGTGGGTCATCAACGGCTGGCAATCCTATGCACGTTACAACGGGAAACCCGGACTCGGCGGACAGATCCTCTGGCGCCCCAAGCCCTATCTTGACTTCGTGTGGAACAACTACGGCCTGGGCGAAGACGACGCCGGCTTCCCCGGACGCTCGCGTATTCACGCCGACTACAGCGCGCAGTGGAAGTTTTACGACGACCCGACGAAAATGATGGACAAAATTGCCATGACGATCACGGGCGATGCCGGCTGCGAATATGGCGGTGGTCCGGCTGTCGGGTACTACAACCCCAAAGGGCTCTCGCCGGAGATGGGTTCTGCTGACACTTATTCCGGAGGCGTAAACTGCCACAACAGTCACGACGGCAAGCCCAAGCAAGCATTTATCGGATGGATGAGCTATCTGCGCTTCTGGTTCCACAAGGATCTTTATGCGCTTACGCTCGGTGGCGGTCAAATGAACAACCCCGGCCGTTACTTGACGCTGCTGCCGCCCATTGACGGAGCTACGGCAATCACCGGAACTCCGTACTTTACCGAGAATGCTGGCGACCGCTCCCAAATGCACGACGGCACCGTCACCTTCGACTACATGCCGAGTCAATTCATCACCTTCACAATTGAGGAAGGCTATCGCTACTCCGACGTGCCGTACTGGACAGGCCGTGGCGGCATCACGCCGCCTGGCGGTAACAACGGAGCGCCTGCACAGTATGCCTGCGCCAGTGGAGCTCCGTCCGGCTTCGGCTACGGCTCGTTGGGCGCGGCGGAATCCGCTTGCTACGCTCTGGGAAATGGGACAGGGGAAGGGCCAGACACCACCGCGATCTGGTGGCCCGACCTACGCACCAACCAGACCAACACAACCATAGCAATCAAGGTACGGTTCTAGCTGTCCGCGGGCTCGCCACCGAACGCGGCGAGCCCGCGGACTTATCCATGGGGCGGCGTCGGGAGTCTTGTGCTTTCGGCGCCGTTCAGGTGCTTGAGTAACTTCGGCAGAGAGACTGTTGACGGGTGCATAAGTTGCGATTCCGATGAGAGCGCCGAACTTATGAACATCCTACGATTCGTTTATGTGCCGCTCATGGGATGCAGTTTGCAATAGTGCTGAAGAACAAAACATGTGTGGCCACAGACGTCGGCGGGCAAAGCAAGCAAGATGCTGTCGCATGTTCGCCGGAATGCAAGTGGAATGCAAAGGTAATCACTGATGGAGTTGGCCCTCAATCTCGAATGGACGGCGGTGGCCGCAGTGATGTGCTGGCTGTGGGCGCGGCATGCGCGGCGCGAGGGTCCGGGACGCCGGGTGCAGGGAATTGCGCTGGCGTTGGTTCTCGTCACCATGTTTGTTGTGATCACGATGTATGACGACATGGCAATGGCGCAGAATCCAGCTGAGACTCGCTGTTTCCAGCAGCGCGAAGATGAATTGGCCACGCATGTGCATGTCCCCCTGCATCCGATCGTGAGCTTAGTTTCGCAACTCTCCGCAAAACTTTCGTTTGGCACATCGCATTCTGCCGTGCTGGGGAATCTCCTTGCGCCGGCGTTTGAAGTTCCCGCCAAAGACCCCGTTCAGAACCGACCCCCTCCCCTCGCCTGATCATTCCCTAATTCCTGCTGAATATGTTGGCTGATCCGCTGCCCGCAACCGCTGTGCGATTCATGGCGCAATGGTTGTATGCGAGGCGAAACCAGCCTGTCCTTTCTTACCGCGAGATGGGATATTTTCAGCCCCTGCACCTGGTTTCACGGGCCAGTGAAATGAACCTTGCCTTAGAACATGAGGGCACTCGATGAAATGCAAAGCTATGAAACTCGCAATTGTGCCGATAGCGCTCGCGGCGTCCCTCGCCATGAGCGGCTGCAAGAGCAAAACAGCGGATGCCGCCGCAGAGGCGCCGCCGCCGGCCAACGTGATTTCCGGAGTGGACCCCTCCTTCTTCGCGGTCGAGCATCCGGAGTTGTATCCGATCG
>CAYOVE010000134.1:0-8972 GCA_964407295.1 uncultured Occallatibacter sp. | reverse complement strand
GGCTCCCATGCGACAGGAGTGAGTTGAAACTGAATGGCGGCCGCGGCCTGGCCGGGAAAGACGCCGCCGATGATGAGAACTCGCGCGTCCGGGCAGAGGGCGCGAGCCACGATGCCTTCTTCAACACTGGTGACGCCGAGCCACTTTGCGCCGGCGCGGACAACTGCGGGAGCGCAGAGCGCGAGCGAGTGGCCATAGGCGTTGGCCTTGACGATGGCGAGCAGTTCGGCGTGAGGCGAGGCGAGGCCCGCGAGAAAGCGAAAGTTTTCTTCGAGAGCGCGAGTGCGAATCTCAACCCAGCAAGGGCGTGTTGTCATGGGGGTCGGCAAAGAACAGTTTACGGCATGGGCGGAAGGACGATGTGGAGTGCTGTTTTTCCCGGCGGGGCACTGGTTACGCTTTTGCCATTGATTCCGAATAAGGGCTCATTGCATACTGTCGCCATGAATAACCGCTCCGTGCCGGTTTCGACTGTGCTTCCCCATCTGGTTTACCGCGACATCGACGAGGCGTGCGATTGGCTCAGCCGCACCTTCGGCTTTAAAGAGCATTTCCGCTACGGCCTGCCGGTAGCCGGGATTCAGATGTTCCTCGGGGGCGCCGTCATCATGCTGACCGGGCCACGCCGGGGAACGCAAAGCCCGGCGTTGCTCGGATCCGGGACTCAAACGCTCACCGTGATGGTTGCGGACGTGGACGCTCACTATGCCAAAACCAAGGAGCGGGGAGTGATGATATGGGAAGAATTGCATGAGACGGAATATGGAGAAAGGCAGTACGGCGTGGACGACATCGACGGCCATCGATGGATCTTTGCCACGCACGCCCGCGACATGAGCCCCGAGGAGTGGGGAGCGACGATCGTCAATCCGCTGCCGTGATGAGGCTTAGAGGCAACATCATCCGGAAGCGGGCAATGATGAGAAGATCTGCCCTCAGGGGCTAAAGCCCCGCCGATCTGATTGCCTTTATCGGCACGACTGAAGTCGTGCCCTGACACTTCGTGCTCCATCAAAGCAGTATTTCAGCAGCCTGCGAAGCTGTGCCTTTCAAGGCAGGCCAACACCGACCAAGGCGAAGGCGACGACGGTTTCGTCTCGCGATCCGATTTCCTCAAGCAACTCCGCTTCGAGCGCGTGCGGAACGGGCATTTCGCAGGCGGCAACCTGATCTGGCGCGGCGCCGATGAAGCAGAGCTCGCAGTGGCCGAGGCCCTCCGCGCCGTTCTCATCTGTCGCGCGAACGGGCGGCCCGAAGACGCGGCAGGTCATGGGACGCCACTGGTAGACGTCGCAACGGCCGGTGGCAGGGTCGAGCGCGGGACAGGCAGCGTCGTTGGCAAAGTCTTCAAACCTGGCCTGATCGGATTCTGAGGTGCCAAGCACGCCCGATTCAAGATCGCCCGGAAAGGCTGGGCCGTGCGCGGCAAGCCAGGCACGGGCGCGGAGCTCGATTGCGGTTGCGAGTGCGGGATTTGTCGCGCGCAAAGACGACATTCCTTCGCGAAGGCGCGCGGCGTCGAGAGCATTGATGGCGAAGGCTCCGTGGCAACACTGCGTGCAGCCGATGCGGCAGGCTAGGAGGTCTCCGGCGCGGCGGACGGCATCAGCCAGGGCGGCGTCGACTATCCGGACCAACTGGGCGTCGCGAGTGGGCATGAGGGAAAGCATAGATTGCGGCGTCGAGGAATGCTCCATGGGGCGGAATTGTGGTTTCCCACCCTAAACGCAAAGAACGCGTTTAGGATGGGGCACCCGCGTCGCGCGCGGCAGGAGGCATGAGGGAAGGATAATGTGCCGGGCTAGAGGCACGTCACGGGCAGGAGCTAAAATCTAAAAATCATGCTGATCGTGCCCGAAGCTCGCGCTGCGATTGAACGGGCTGCGGTGTTCGCCGCAGTTGCTCTGATCGGTATTTTCGGCGCAAGCCGGACCCATCGACGCTGGGCGCGCATTGTCTTTCTCGTCATCGCAATTCCGGCAACTTTCGAGGCCGTCTTCGGAATGTGGGCCATCTGGCTCATCCTGCATTACGGAGCTCATTAACCTGCCTCGAGTGCCCCAT
Organism: uncultured Occallatibacter sp.; assembly: GCA_964407295.1. Taxonomy (GTDB): domain Bacteria; phylum Acidobacteriota; class Terriglobia; order Terriglobales; family Acidobacteriaceae; genus Telmatobacter. The sequence goes on along the minus strand of CAYOVE010000134.1, from coordinate 6,908 downwards.
TCAAATTCCTTCTGAGACGCCGCAAGGGATTAGACCAGATTGCACGTTGACCCGCATACAAGCTAACCTTGGCGCGGAGGCTTCCCCATGGCTGATTCCCGCAGCAGTGTGATTCCTGCGCTCCGCTACCGCGATGCGCCCGCCGCAATCGAATGGCTCTGCAAGGTTCTCGGATTCACGCGCCATGCCGTTTATGAAGGGGCGAGTGGAGAGATCAACCATGCCGAACTTGCGCTGGGCGGGGGAATGGTTATGCTCGGGTCGATGAAGGACGACGAGCAGGAGAGCAGATTCAAGGCGCCCGTAGAGCTGGGCGGCGCGGAGACGAGCAGCGCGTATATCGTGGTTCCCGATGCGGATGCGGTGTATGCGAGGGCGCATGCGGCGGGCGCGACCATTGTGCGGCCCTTGCAGGACATGCCTTACGGCAGCCGGGAGTTTGCAGTGAGCGATCCCGAAGGGCACACGTGGAGCGTGGGAACGTACGATCCGTGGGCACAGCACAGCTGAGATAAAGTCTTTTGGGCAAATCGGGAGTTGGGTCGAACGTCATTCAGTTGTTGCGGGAGGTTGTCTTTGAAGTTTTTCTCGTGGTTCTCGTGGATGGCAGTGCTGCTGCTTTTTGCCAGCGCGGCTCAAGCGCAGACGGGTCGATTGCTGGTGGCGCAGAAGGGCGACCGCAGCCTCGCGATTGTCGATCCCGTCGCCGGAACAGTGATTGCGAACGTTGAGGAGAATGGAACGACCGGGCACGAAGTGGCGGGATCGGCGGATGGGCGGCTGGCTTTTGTGCCCATCTACGGCAACTCGGGCGTGGGCAAACCGGGAACCGACGGGAAGAACATTGTGGTGATCGATGTGGCGGCGCAGAAGGTGGTCGGCAACATCGAGTTCGACCATGGAGTGCGGCCGCACTGCGCGGTGATCGGCCCAAAGGACGGAATGCTCTATGTGACCACCGAGCTGGACCGGGCGGTGACGATCATCGATCCGAAGACGCTGAAGATTGTGGGCGCGATACCGACGGGGCAGCCGGAGAGCCACATGCTGGCGCTCTCGCACGACGGGTTGCGCGGGTACACGGCGAATGTAGGGCCGGGAACGGTGAGCGTGCTCGACGTAAAGGCGCGGAAGAGGCTCAAGATCATTCCCGTCTCGGGCAACGTGCAGCGGATTGCGATTTCAAATGACGATCGCTGGGTGTTTACCGCCGACCAGACCGCGCCGCGCATGGCGGTGATCGACACAGCAACCGATAAAGTGACAAGGTGGGTGAAGATTGACGGGCCGGGCTACGGCGCCGCGCCCACAATCGATGGACGCTGGCTGCTGGTAGCGCTGCCGGACGAGAACAAAGTGGACGTGATCGACCTGAAGACGATGACGCTGGCGCGCGCGGTGGACGTGGGCAAAGGCCCGCAGGAGGTACTGGTGCGGCCAGACGGAAAAGCGGCGTACGTTTCGTGCGATGGAAGCAATGAAGTGGCGGAGATTGATTTGGCTACGTGGACGGTGAGCCGGACCATCAAGACGGGCAATGTGACGGACGGACTGGGCTGGGCGAAATAATCAGGGACCAGGGACCAAGGGATCAAGGGACCGAGGGAACACGGACTGAGAAACTGGAGAGCTCCCCGAATGGAGGTTGCAAATGGCGACGCAATGCACGCACGTTGGAACGATCAAGAAGGGCGTGAAGCCGAATACGAAGGGCTGCGAGGAATGCCTGAAGATGGGCGACACGTGGGTGCACCTGCGCATGTGCCTGGAGTGCGGGCACGTGGGCTGCTGCGACTCCTCGAAGAACCGGCACGCGCGCGCTCACTTTCATGAGACTGCGCATCCGCTGATCCAGAGTGCCCAGCGCGGGGAGGATTGGCGCTGGTGCTATGTGGATGAGGTGTATCTCTAGCCGGCGGTCAGGATCCTGAGTCTGAAGTTCATTGAAGAACAAATGCAGGTCCTTCGACTCCGTTTGCCGCGCAAAACGCGGCAAACTTCGCTCAGGATGACAGATCGTTATGATGCGAACTTCTGACTCAGGACACCAGCTCTACTTCAATCTTCTTTGAATCGGCGACAACCTTTGTGATTTTGAAGGTGCGGATCTGGCCTTCGGCTAGCGTCTCGGGAGCGGCTGTCGGCGAGGGTGCGTTGCCTTTCCAGCGGGCCTTCAACATGGAGGAGAGCTGTGAGAGGTCAACGGCAGCGGGGCTAGCGGTGTTAGCGGAGTTGGCGGGGCTAGCGGCGTTAGCGGCGCTGGCGGAGCCAATGCGGAAGGTGGCCCGGATGCCTTCACCGAGTTCGACTGTTGCGCCGGAAGAGGTGAGCTCAACGACGCGGCCGGAGACCGTATCGCCCACTTTGTGCTCGGCGATGTACTCGTCGATGCTGGTGGGGATGAGCTGCTTCATCGAGAGCTTGATCTGGCGCTTTTCAGAATCGATGGCGAGAATGACGGCCTTGACGACCTGGCCTTCGCGCACCACGTCGCGAGGATGGTTGATGCGGCGATCGGCGACGATTTCGCTGACGTGGACGAGGCCGTCAACACCCTCGGCGATCTGAACGAAGGCGCCGAAGTTCATGATTTTTGTGACAGGGCCTTCAACCTGCGAGCCGGCGGGGAATCTGCGCTCGACTTCGAGCCAGGGGTCGGCGAGCGTTTGCTTGAGGCCGAGAGAGATGCGGCCCTGCTCACTGCCCGCGGGCGGCTTGACGGAGAGAACGACGGCGTCGACACGGTCGCCTTGCTTGAGCAGGTCGGAGGGGTGGCGGACTTTCTTGGCCCACGACATCTCCGAGATGTGAATGAGGCCCTCGAGGCCGGGCTCAAGCTCAACGAATGCGCCGAAATCAGTGAGGCGCGTGACGTCGCCAGCGATGCGCTGACCGGCCACGTAGCGATCGGCGGCGGTCTCCCACGGCTCAGGCTGGAGCTGCTTGAGGCCCAGCGAGATTTTGTTGGTCTCGGGATCGATTTTGAGAATGCGCAGCGTGAGCTGCTCGCCGACGGAGAGAACGTCTTCAGGTTTGGCGACGCGGGCGCGGGAGATGTCGGAGATGTGCAGAAGACCGTCGAGGCCGGGCTCAATTTCGACAAACGCGCCGTAAGGCATGATGGTGCGGACTGTGCCGGTGACGGTGTCGCCGGGCCTGAGCGCGGCGCGGCGACCAGCCACTTCTCCGCGGGCCTGCTCCTCAAGAACAACGCGGCGATCGACGACAACATCTTCATCGGCAACATCGAGCTTGGTGATGCGGCAGGTAATCTCAGTGCCAACGAGCGCTTCAAGCTCGGCTGCGTCGCGCGTGCCGCTGCGGCTGGCGGGCATGAAGGCGCGAACGCCGACGTCGACGCTGAGGCCGCCCTTGATAACCGCGGTGACGGTGCCGGCGACCGCGATTTTTTCGGCGAAGGCGCGCTCGAGGGCCGACCAGTCGCGGGGCTGCGCGACGCGATGGCGCGAGAGCTCGTAGTAGCCTTCTTCATTGCGGCCGGTGATGGAGACGGGGAAACTGTCGCCGGCCTTGACGCCTTCGGCATTCTCAGGGAACGAAGAGCGCGGCAGAACGCCTTCTATTTTGTAGCCAACGTCGAGCACAACCTGATCGGCAGTGAGCGAGACGACCGTGCCCTGAAGCTGTTTTGATTCGCCCTGTTTGGCTTCGGCGCGATGGGTGTGCGAGCGCTCGAAGGCGGCGAGTTCGTCGGCGAAGGAGGACTCTTCGACAGCATCGGGCTGAGAGTCGAGGCTTTGGTTTTGTTCGGGCTCGATTGGAGTGGGTTCAGTTGGAGAGATGATTTCGTCGGTCATGGCGTTTACGGATTCATTGTTTCATGGCGCGGTGGACTAAGGCCCGCGCGTTTCCGAAGCTGCGCGGCGCGCGGCGTTATACCCTGAAAGCAGACGATGGAGCCTGCTTCCCCACAGCCGCGGCGCGGCCTGGAGGCCTTTGCCTCGCAAGACTTCAGGCGGTACCAACTGGCGCGCGTGACCGTGATCCTGGGCGCGGAGGCGCAGTCGGTTGCAGTGGCGTGGCAGGTGTATTCCATTACGCATCGCGCCATCGACCTGGGCTACACGGGGCTGGCGCTGTTTTTGCCGGGCTTGATCTTTCTTTTGCCGGCAGGCCACGTAGCTGACCGCTTCGACCGCAGGCACGTGATCCTGACGTGTTACGCGCTCCAGGTATTCTGCACGGGCGCGCTGATCGAGCTGGCGCGCAACAACACGCAAAATATTCTCGCGATTTACACCGTGCTGTTTTTTGTCGGCACGGGCCGCGCGTTTTCTTCGCCGGCGAGCTCGGCGCTGATTCCGCACCTTGTGCCGCAGAGTCACTTTGTGAATGCGGTGACGTGGGGCGGCGCGATTTTTCAACTGGCGAACATCACGGGGCCGGCGCTGGGCGGATTGCTGTTCACGTTGCCGCTGGCGGGCTTTCTGGTGCGCTCGGGGCTGGAGGGCGCGGGGATCGTGTATGTGTTCACGCTGGGAACGGTGGTGTGGTTCCTGGCGCTGGTGTTGTCATTGCATGTGCGGCCGGGGCGGATGGAGCACCGCGATCTCTCAATGAAGGTGCTGCTGGCGGGATTCAAATACGTGTTGCGGGTGAGGCTGCTGCTGGGATCGTTCTCGCTGGATTTGTTTGTGGTGCTGCTGGGCGGCGCAGTGGCGTTGATGCCGATTTTTGCGCACGAGATTCTGCACCAGGGTCCGCGCGGGCTGGGCATGCTGCGCGCGGCGCCAGCCGTGGGCGCGGTGACCATGTCGCTGATCATGGCCAGGTTTCCGCTGCATCGGCACGCGGGAAAGTGGTTGTTTATCTGCGTGGCGATTTTCGGCGCGGCGACGGTGGTGTTCGGGCTGTCGCACACGCTGTGGCTGTCACTGGCGTCGCTGGCCCTTGCCGGCGCGGCAGATACGATCAGCGTGATCATTCGCGGGTCGCTGTTGCAACTGGCGACGCCGCCAGAGATGCGCGGGCGGGTGAGCGCGGTGAACTCGCTGTTTATTGGCGCGTCCAATGAGCTGGGCGAGTTTGAGAGCGGGCTGACGGCGCAATGGTGGGGCGCGGTGCGGGCAACGGTGATCGGCGGAGTGGGCGCGCTGGCGGTGGCGGGGTTATGGACAGTGATCTTCCCGAGCCTGCGCAAGGCCGATGAGCTGACGGCGGAAAGTTTGCGCGAACATATTCCGGCGGCGCAGGAAGTGTTGTCGGGGTTGTGAATGGTTCGTGCTATCCCATCCTTGGCGCAAAATCAAAGACGCGCCAAGGGTGGGGCACCCAGATTCGCGCGTCAAGTTTCATGCTATCCCGGGTCTCAGAATCGAGACCCGGGGCACCCCGGTTCTCTCGGTGGGTTTGCTTCCTTCGAGGCTCGTTGCTTAGCGCGCGCGGCCGCGGGGACGTGTGGCTCGATTGCGCTCGAAGAGGATCCGCAGACCGTCGAGCGTGAGCATGTCGTCGATCTCCTGGATGTAACGCGAGTCCGGCGCGATCAGGCGCGCGAGACCTCCGCTTGCGACGATGCGCGGCGGCTTGGCGGGGTCGGCGCCGAGCTCGGCGAGAATGCGCTCGATGATGCCGTCGACGAGGCCGATGTAGCCGAAGTAAAGCCCGCTCTGCAGGTGGCCAACGGTGTTTGTGCCGATGACTTTTGCCGGGCGCTTGATGTCAACGCGGCTGAGGCGCGCGGCGCGATTGAAGAGCGCGTCGGCGCTGAGGCCGAGGCCGGGCGCGATGGCTCCGCCGAGATAATCGCCGCGCGCGGAAATCACTTCAAATTTGGTTGCCGTGCCGAAGTCGACGACGATGCACGGGCCGCCGTACTTCTCGTACGCGGCAATGCAATCGGCGATACGGTCGGCGCCAAGCTCAGTGGGCTGGTCGATGAGCAGCGTCATTCCGGTCTTGATGCCGGGCTCAACGAAGAGCGGCTCGATGTTGAAGTAGGATTCGCAAACCTGACGGAGGGTGGAGTCGACGGGCGGCACCACGGACGCAATGATGATGTCTGTGACCTGGCTGGGCGCCATGCCGTGCATCTCAAAAAGGTTGACGAAGAAAACGCCGTATTCGTCGACGGTTTGCGTGCGATGCGTGGTGACGCGCCAGTTCGCAGCGAGCTCAGGCTTGGTAGCTCCCCCGCGACCTGGACCTGTCGCGGGGGAGCCCGCCGCTTCGCCGTCGAGCTTGTAGAGGCCGAGCGTCGTATTCGTGTTTCCGACATCGAGAGCGAGCAGCATTTCTCTTTAGCTCCTAGCCTCTAGCTTCTAGCTTCTAGCTGGATTCTCGTAACGGCCAAAATTGTCAATTCGGCACGGACGAGCCAGGAGCTAGAAGCTAGCGGCTAGAAGCTGCTTTCGCGCAGGCCGCCGGTTTGCACGGTGACAAGCCCATCAGCGGTTGCGACGCGCAAAAAACCGTGTTCGTCGAGGCCGGCCGTGACGCCGGTGCACGCTTGCGGGCCGTGCACCTGAACGTTGCGGCCGCGAATCCATGTGGAAGCCTGCTCAACGCGCGCCAGAATCTCTTTGGCGGACGCCTCACGAGCAAGCGCGGACGCTTCACGCTCCAAAGATTTTAGCAGGGCGATGAGGAGGGTTTGGCGCGGGATGATTTTGCCTGCTTCCAGGTCGAGCGAGGTTGCGGGCGTGGCAAGGCCGGACGGAAAGACGCGCTGGTGGACATTGATCCCAATCCCGACGACCATTGCATGGAGCAGCCCTTTGGTTTGGAGACTTGACTCAACGAGAATGCCGCCGGTCTTGCGCGGGCCGATGAGGAGATCGTTAGGCCAGCGCAGATCGACGCTTGATCCGGAGACGGCGCGAATGGACTCGGCAGCGGCCAGGCCCGCGGCCAGGGGCAAAAGCGGCAGGCGATTGGCGGCAATCTGC
>CAYOVE010000133.1:0-8974 GCA_964407295.1 uncultured Occallatibacter sp. | reverse complement strand
AGTCGGCGACTGCGGAGAGCCCATGTTTTTCCACGCAGTGTAGGCATTGCTGTGGGTCTCGTCGATCCGGTAGTGCTCGAGGAGGATTTTGGTGACGCCTTGCGGAACTCCGCCGACGGTGATTTGAACGTCCGCGGGAGGCGCGGGCAGATCGTCATCGTGATAGTTCCAAACCATGAAGGCCGCTTCACGATCGGTTCTCGTGGCGAGCGCGTCGACGTCGGGGGCCTGAACGACGCCGGTTTTGATGAGGTCGGCGAGTGAGACGCGTCCGGTGCTCGTGGTCGCGACACGCTCTCCCGACATGAGGCCGGCCATGCGAAAGACGTTGAGAATGGGCTTGTCAACGCCGTTAGTCGCGAGCGTTCGAAAACCCGCGAAGTAGTCCTGGTCTTCAAACTCAAACGACCAGGAAAGCATGGCGATCAGGTTTACCTTCGCCGCATCCTGAAGCTCGAAGAGCGACTTCATTACCGCGGCCGTGTAGCTGGCGTAGATCGGCCCATTGCGGTAGGCTTTGGCTGGGTTTTGCTTCATCGAGCAGGCCGCGCAACCCTCGGGATCGGCTTCGCTCAGAATGATGGGCAGGCGCGCGAACTTTGGGTATTTCTGGACGATGCGGAATCCCGCCTGCGCCGCTTCCAGCTCATTCGCAATGATCATACGCACGTGCCCTTCGGCCATGTACGTCTGCCCTTTGGGGTGAAACGAGATGAAGTCGAGCGGGATGGGCTTGCCGTTTGCGGCGCTCTTGTCGCGCAGGCAGTGGTTCAGGAAACTCCTGAGAAACGCCTCCGCATTGGGGCCGGCGGGGCCTGTGCTGGCGGGTCCGCCCACTTTCGCATTGGGCAGCGCGGCTCTTACGCCCGCGACAGCGAAGTCGTAGAGCTCGAAGTACTCCTGCGGCGTGCCGTGCCAGTAAACAATGTCCGGCTCGTTCCAGACTTCAAAGTACCAGGTGCTGACCTGCCGGCGGCCGTAGCGCTGGACGAGATGCGCGACGTAATGGCGGACCAGCTCTCCCCACATTTTGTAGTCTTTGGGCGGGTTGTTGGATGCGCCGGCCATGGTCGGTTGCGGATAGTGGAGCTGATATTCGGTAACACCGGGAACCGCAGCGGCAAGATCTTTCGGCATGAAGCCCAGCTCGACCATCGGGCGCACGCCGGCCTTTTGGAATGCGTCAAATGTCGCGTCGGTGATGGTAAAGTCATAAACCGGCTTGCCATTCGCATCGAGGCTGAAGACATTCGAGGAGCTCCACTTGAGCTCGGGTACGCCATTGCCAGAGGTCAGCAGATTGTGGACGCGAATGTTGACAGGCGCGGGGCTCAGGTCATGCAACTCACCGAGCAATTCCCTGCCGAACTTCTTGGTTGTGTAGTTGGCTTCGTCGTAGCCGAACCAACTGTAGATCGGTTTGTAGATTCCGACTGGCTTGGCAAGATCGACGTGGATCGACACCGGCGTTAACGTGGGCTCCTGGGCGCCGGCGAGGACGACGCACGCGAGAGCCGCAAAAAGGAACAACGCAAATGTTTTCGTCATTGAGTTCTGACCTCTCAGGTGGGCTGAGCTAAGGCTTGAGAACCGTCAATCCCGGAACAGGCGCGAAACGCCGGGTGTTAAAGGTGATGATTGTTGCGCCGGACTCGCGGGCCGTTGCGGCAAGCATCAAGTCGTGAGGGCTCATTCTTTGTCCCGCGGCCTCAACATCGGCCCACAGCCGCGCATGTTCCCCGGCTGCCTTCTCGGTGTAGGGAACGACTTCGAATACGGAGAGAACAGCCTGCAGATATTTCTGCCGTTTGGCGCGGTGGACGCCGGTAGCGCGCTCCACGCTCCGACTTAACTCTGCAACAGTAATCGCGGCAAGCTTGATTTCTTCCTCGGGACGCGCGCGAAGCCACGCTTCGAGATCGAGCGTTTTCCGCTCCGCCTGAATGATGACATCGGCATCAATCAGAAACGCCATGGCCTCACCTGCGGCTGCAATGAACCGCGCGCCTGCTCAAGATCATGCAGCCATGAAGTGGCCTCGTCCGCGCCAACGTGAATGCCTTCCACAGCCTGCTTGAGCGCCGCAGCCAGTTCGCAGCCTTTCCTGGGCTGCGTCTCAGCCGGTTCGATTCGGGCTACGGGCACTCCGCCTTTTTGCAGGATGAAGCTGGTGCCCTGATAGCGCGCACGGTTTACGCAGTCTGAGAAGTTCCGCGAAGCCTCCGTCACGCTGATCGAGATCGGGTCCATGGAAATCAGATTATCAGATTCTTAGCAGTAACTTATTGGGCCTCGGCCACTTATTGTGCCGCAAACCGTTCCATAAGAGCGTCAAAATCCTCCAGGCGGGCGTACTCGATGATTACCTTACCGCGGCCGTGGTGGTCCTCTATCGTGACTTTGAGGCCAAGTGCGCGCTGCAGGCGTTCCTGGGCATCACGAACGTTCGCGTCGACAGGCGCAGGCGGTTTGGGAGTTCTCTTGGCCTTGCGGCTGGGGTCGATCAGTTCCTGGACGAGGCTCTCGGTTTGGCGAACAGATAGCGAATTGTCCGCGATCCGCTGAGCCGCCCTTTCCATCTCCTCGGATTCTTGAAGGGCGAGCAGGGCGCGTGCATGACCGAAGGTGAGCTGGCCCGATTCAACGCGGGCCTGGACAGACGGCGGCAGCTTGAGCAAGCGAAGGAAGTTGGAGACCGTGGCGCGATCTTTTCCGGTGCGCTGTGCCATCTGCTCCTGGGTCATGTGAAACTCGCGCGAAAGGCGCTCGAAGGCGCGCGCCTGTTCCATGGGGTTCAGATCCGCGCGCTGCAGGTTCTCGACGATGGTGATCTCCATCGCCTGCTCGTCGGAGACCTGCCGCAGGATTGCGGGCACGGTCGTCTTGCCGGCAATCCGCGATGCGCGCCAGCGACGCTCACCAGCGATGAGCTGAAAGCGACCGCCAGCCAAAGGTCGAACGAGCACCGGCTGCACAACGCCGTTGGCCGCGATGGAGGCGGCCAGCTCGGCCAACTGCTCCTCGTTGACCATCGAACGCGTCTGGAATGGGTTGTGGTCGATCAGGTCGAGAGGAATCTCGCGCGGCTTTCCTCCGTCGGTCTCGGGTGCGGGTGAAGCTTGCGCGCGGGGAAGCAAAGAATCGAGGCCTTTGCCGAGTGCGCGGCGCTTGGGGTCAATGGCGGCGGTGGTCATGGTGCTGAAACCTCAAAGAGTAGTGAATACAACAAGGTGCCTGAACTCCGGTGTGATTGCGTGCTTAAAGCGCTGGTTACGGGTCACGAATAGGGCCAGAAAGTGCCTTTGGTGCGGGGATGGTCGCCAGGACGCTCGCTCGCCGCAGCTTTGCGCTCCGCTGCGCGCGGGCTTTCCATCTGGTTGCGAGCCAGGAACTCCCATGCCATTTCGAAATAGGCTTCGGCGCCACGCGAGCGCGGATCGTAGATCGCGACCGGTTTGCCGTGGCTGGGCGCTTCTGCCAGGCGGACATTGCGGGGAATGACAGTGCTGTAAATGATCTCGCGAAAGTGCTCACGAAGGGTTTGTGTCACCTGCTGAGCAAGATTGGTGCGGTCGTCATACATGGTCAGCAGAACGCCCTCGATGGCCAGATTGGGGTTGTAGGCGGAGCGCACGCGCTCAAGCGTCGAGATGAGCTCGGAGATCCCTTCGAGCGCGAAGTATTCGGCCTGCATGGGCACGATCAGGGTTTCCGCGGCGGAGAGGACGTTCAAGGTGAGCAGATCAAGAGTCGGCGGGCAATCGAGGAAGATGAGCTCGTAGTCGGCTTTGATGGGCTCGAGGCTCTGACGCAGGCGAAGGGCCCGGTCCTCGACGGCGGAGAGCTCGATATTTGCGCCGGTAAGGTTCTTGGAGCCGGGAAGCAGGGAAAGGCCGTCGACCTCCGTGGGAAGGATGACCTGGCTCGCGAGGCTATCGCCGACGAGGACGTCGTAGATCGAGTGGCGGCTGTCATCGCGCTGCAGGCCGAGCCCGGATGAGGCGTTCGCCTGGGGATCGCAATCGACGAGGAGAACTTTAAGGCCTTCGAGCGCGAGGCAGGCGGCCAGATTGATGGCCGTGGTGGTTTTGCCCACGCCTCCCTTTTGATTGACGAGTCCGATGATCTTTCCCATGGCACTCCAGAGTAAAACGAGAGCGAGGCGGCGCGTTGGGACTTGCATTGTGGAGAACGGGACGGAGTTGTGGAAAGCGCCCGAACGGGCAAGCGGGGAAATTGCAGCAAACCATTATGGCTGAAGGGCTTTAGGCGGACAGCTGGGAAATGGCCACAAAAAGCAGAAAAAGGGGGCGGCAGTGGAAAACTTGCGATGGATGGACCCGTTTTTATGGTTGAGGAATGGGTGTTCTGTTTTGGGTCTTCTCCCGAATTGGGAGGTCGGATCGGAATGAATGTTCCACGTGGAACGATTGCTACCTTTGGGAAATTAAGGCCTCATCTCGATCGCTCAATGTTCCACGTGGAACAAAAGGAAGCGGAGGATGGGTCGTGGCAGACCTAACCGGGGAATCGCCCAACTGGGCGAGCCGCGCCTGCAGGATCCTCGTGGACTCGAGTTAGGGGCGTTTTCGGGTAGTTTCCCTCATAAAATCGACGAAATTCGACTAAATTTGTCGACGACTTTTCGACATATTTGTTGATTGCAAATAGGTTAGAGCCATTCTTGCGCCTTTGAGGGCCAAAAAATCACTCCTTTGTCCATCTTTCACGCAAAGACCGGCATGCGGGTCCATAAAATGAAGAAGAAAACGGGCCACCGGCCGCACCTTTCGGCGCCCTTGGCCAAGCCCTCTCTTGAGCGCCTATGGATTCAGTATGCGCCGGAAGAGGGAAATGATCGGCAAACTTCGCGAAAATATTTGGCGCATTGTTTTCAGCGAGTTGAGGCCGAAAGGCAGGGTAACAGGACTTGACGATCGGGCGGGCCTACGTTTGGCCGCGCGCGAGTAGAATTTGGTCGGAATCCAGAAAGAAGGCAAGAATGGATCTCCCAAACGCGTTTATCGGCCAGGCCGCTTCTCCCGCGGAAAGAGACGTGGCAGCCAAGCTGGGGCCGGCCCTGGCAATTTGGAAGGAGCTGATCGCCTGGCTCAATGAGAAGGGAATCGCCAGCGGGGAATGGAGGTCAGTTTCACCAGAGAAGTATGGTTGGGGTCTCCGTCCGGCCGTCAAGAAGCGCACGATCCTCTACCTCGGCCCATGCGAGCGCTGTTTCAGGGTGAGCTTTATTCTTCGCGATCGAGCGGTGGAGGAGGCCCGCGCCAGCAGCCTGCCGAGAAGTCTGCTGAAGGAGATCGCGGAGGCCAAGCGCTACGCCGAGGGGACCGCCGTCCGGCTCATGGTTCGGAAACATGAAGACCTGGCCGTGGTGCGCAAACTTGTCGAAATCAAGCTTTCCCATTGACTCGCTGGCCAAGAGCGAGAATTCGGAACTCACTGCCGGGGAGGCGAATGGGTAACTCCCAGCGGAACTGGCCGCCGGCCGCGGTCTCGAGCTCGGCCAGATGAGAATCCGTCGTCATCAGCGCGAGCCAGCCTTGAGGCGCGACGAGCCCTACGGCAGCTGCTACGGCCCCCGGCATTTTCTCGACTGCCCGCAAGACCACGCAATCAAAGACGGTGCGAAGCACTTCGGCGCGGTCGGCGTGGACCTTTGCGTTGATTCCGAGGACGCGAATGGCCTCCTGGAGGAACGCGGCCTTTTTACCTTGCGACTCGGCCAGCGTGACAGCGATCGGGTCGCGATAGGTTGGGGGCCGGCAGAGCGCGATGGGGATTCCCGGCAGGCCGCCACCGGAGCCAAAATCGAGCAATGTGGTGATCTGGCGGGGAAGGGAACGCGCAACTACAATGGATTCAATAAAATGCCGCGATAGAATCTCATCCTCTTCGCGAAGAGAGCTTAGGTTGATTCGCTGATTCCAGCGAACAAACAGCGAAAGATAAGCCTCGAACTTTCCGACCGTCGGGTCGTCGAGCGGCTCCTGGCCGGCGTTTACCAGCAGGTCGTTGAGCCGGGTCGCTGTGCCTTCTGTGCTCATTGCTCGCTACCCGATTCCGCCTGTCCGCTCCACTCTTCGGCGGCGTGAACAAATGCGGCAAAGACCGCACGAGAGAACTCACTCTGCGTGTATGTCCGCTCCGGATGCCACTGCACGCCGACGACAAAATGATCGGATGCGTCGAGCTCGACCGCTTCGACGACGCCGTCGTTTGGAGAAATTGCAGTCACGCGCAGATTGTCTCCGACTTTGCGAATTGCCTGATGGTGACTCGAGTTCACTTGCGCATCGGGTTCGCCGGCGAGAGAGCGGATCTTCTTTATGCGCGATTCGCCGGCGATTTTCACCGGATGTGCTTCAACGACGTCGCGTCCGGGCTTGTGATTCACGGGCGTTTTCAAATCCTGAATGAGCGATCCGCCGCGCCACACGTTCAGCGTCTGCGTGCCGTGACAAATCGTGAGGATCGGCTTGTGATGATCGAACGCGTCCTGCAAGAGGAGTTCATCGGCGATGGCGCGTGCGGCGTCGTTCGGTGCGGTTTCAGGCGCGGGCGTTTCGCCGTACAGTGCGGGATCGACGTCGTGGCCGCTGCCCGGCAGAAGAACGCCATCGATACCCGCGAGGAGTTGCGCGATGCGCTCGCGCGTATCGGCGAGATGGACGACGACCGGATCGGCGCCGGCTGCCTTGATGGCTTCAAGATATTGCGGCAGCGCGCGCTGGTTGTATTCGGGATCGTCGCTCGTGGGCTCGGGAATGGCGATGCGCGGGGCCATGGAACAAGTGTAAAGGCGGCGCGGGCGAGTCTCGCGTCGAACTGATCATGAGCGCGAGTGGAACGATGAAGCACTGATTCTCGTACATGTTGTCTTGGAGGACAGCCCAGTGCTCTTCTCGCCCTTACTGCCAGTTCACATAACCGGTGGAATCGTGGGAATGGTGGCTGGGTCGGCGGCGTTATCTTTCCGCAAAGGTAGCCGGCGACACGCGATTGCTGGAAGAGTGTTTGTTGTGTCCATGCTGGTTATGGCCGGAGCCGCGGTGTACCTTGCAGTCCTCAAGCACGAGATACCCAACATTCTTGCAGGGACGTTAACTTTTTACTTGATCACAACAGCTTGGTCGACTGCGCGACGGAAACATGGAGAAACAGGCGTCCTTGACCGGGCAATGGTTCTAATTCCAGTGGCAGGATGTGCGTGGACGTGGACTGTCGCTGCGGAGAAGGTCTTTAGCCAAATCCCACCAAGAGATGGCGTTCCCCTTGCGATGGACGTTTTTGTGGGTTGCATCATGTTCCTCGCTGCCGTGGGAGACTTTCGCATGATGTTGAGCGGTCTTTCAAAGAGAAATCGCATCCTGAGGCATTTATGGCGGATGTGCTTTGGACTTTTTGTCGCAACGGCGTCCTTTTTTCTCGGGCAGCAACAAGTGTTCCCCGCCGTCCTGCGCGGGTCGATCCTGCTCGTTATTCTGGCAGTCTTTCCATTGGGGCTGTTGATCTATTGGTTTTTCCGAGTTCGCTATTTTCTAGAAGCCAGGGCCTGAGGGCCGCTGCTCCATCAGCTGTCGTTTCCGATGTAAGTGGCGGGTTTAAAGCGGCTAGTCGAGGTTCAGGCTATCCCGCCCAAGCGGAGCTTGGACGGGGCACCCATTTTCGTGCTGGGGTGAAAATCCCCATGAGCAACCGCGGATTTTTCGACTCCGGTCGCCGCGCCAGCACAGCGACCTTCGCTCAAGATGACAAATCACTCTTGATGTCTGCACTTGTTGAGGCAGGGTGTGCGGGCGAGGACCCTTCGGCTACGCTCAGGGCAGGCTGCACGACAGCCGGTCTGGAGACCGGCGCTACACATACGAGATGCAATACGTTCACGTGACCGGCGCGGGCGATTCAGCGTGCGCGTGCTCGTGTGGGATGCGCATTTCTTCGATCGCATTGCGCACGCGCTCTGTCAACTCGGCATTCTGGCGCACGTTCATGCCCTTTGTCTCAATCGGCTCGCCGACACGCACGGTGAGCTGGCAGGGATAAAAATGCTTGGTGTGGATGGGCAAGAGATCGTAAACGCCCGAGAGCGCGATGGGGACGATAGGAACCTGCGCGCGGATGGCGAGGTACGCGGCGCCGGCCTGGAAGGGGCGCAGTTCGCCGTCTGATGTGCGGCCGCCCTCCGGAAAGACAAAGAGCGGCATGCCGGCGCGCAGCGCTTTCACCGCGCCGCCCAAGCTCGAAAGAGTTGCGTGCGGATTCTCGAGGTCGATAGGCATTTGGCCGGAGCGGCCCAGGTACCAGCCGATCATCGGCCACTGCCAGAGATCTTTCTTTGCGAGGATGCGGAACTGGAAGGGCAAGGAGCCGAAGATCACGGGCGTGTCCATGTACGAAGTGTGATTGGAGACGTAAACGGCGACGGGAACTTTGCGAAAGTTTTCCTCGCCTTCGATTTTGAGCCTGGAGAGCGAAAGGCGCACAAAGGTGCGTCCCCAGAAATGCGCGATCCAGTGCTGAACGCGGCCTTTTTTGTCGACGACGGAGACGAGAAGCGCGGTGGAAGCGCAGACCGCGGTGAGCGCGAGCATCAGCGGACCCATCAATCCATAGGTGAGCCAGACGTAGAAGCGAGGCAACGGGTTGGGGCGCGTGCTCATAACTACTCGTTCTTCTCCGACAGAAGCAATGCGCGCGCCTCGCCCACGAGATAGACCGATCCCGAGACGACCACGATGCCACCGGCTGCTCTCTGCCGGGCCGTGCGCAGAGCGTCGCTCACCGAATCGGCTGACGTTGCCGGCGTTCCTGTGGCGGCGGCCGCGGCCAGCAGATCTTCAAGAGATGCGCCACGCGCGCTGTGGATAGGAGCGACAATCACTTCGTCAAAAAGCGGAAAGAGAATCTGTGCCATTTCATTGAGTGGCTTGTCGCGCAGGCAACTGAAGACGAGCAG
>CAYOVE010000132.1:0-8978 GCA_964407295.1 uncultured Occallatibacter sp. | reverse complement strand
AAGCCGAGGCCGAAGAGGACGCCGAGCGGATACATGTGCCAACTGCGGCGGATGAGGTTGAACATGGGCCGGAAGAGGCGGGCGAGGAATCCGCGATTGGCGAGGAGGAGATCGAAGTCTTCATCGACGTAGGGCGCGCCGGCGCGCACGCGCGTGAAGGCTCGATAGATGGAGACGAGGACGACGATGTTGACGATGGCGATGGCGAAGAGGAAGAGCGAAGAGACGAGAGTGCCGACCAGGCCCCCGATGTCGCGAGCAGCGTCCATGCGGTGCTGAAGGGCGAGAGCGGCTGCGGCGATGAGGACCGAGCCGATGACGACGATGGTGGAGTGGCCGAGCGAGAACATGAGGCCGACGGCGATGGGGCGCTTGCCTTCCTGCATGAGCTTGCGGGTGACGTTATCGATGGCGGCGATGTGGTCGGCATCGACGGCGTGGCGGAGGCCGAAGCTGTAGGCGAGCAGCGCGGTGCCGAGCAGGAGCGGATAGTGGCGGAAGGCGATGACCGCCCAGAGCCATGCCCCGGCATTGAAGACGAAGAGCAGGCCATAGACCCCCATCACTTTGCCGCGAAGATTTCCGGCGTCGTCGTCAAAGAGCGCCAGCAGGCGTGGACGTGCGGCGTTGGATTCGTCGACGGGCGGAGGGGCGAGCGAGTTGGCGGGGGGCTTCATGGAAGGCGTCCACTTAATAGTACGATTTTCGGATTCGTGCGAATGTGACGGAAGCCACAAAGGCAGTGAACGGTGGTCAATGGTTCGTGCGCGCTACAACAGTTTGTTTTCGGCGGTGGGGAGGGTCATGTCGGCGGCAGCGCGGCTCCAACCGATGCGAAGATCCTTGACGTCGTGGAGGGCGAAGACGCCATTTCCATTTGGGACGGCAGCGCCGGGCGCGGTGATGGCGAAGAAATCAGCGCGGTTTACGTCCTGAAGGTAAAACGCGGGGCGCGCGTCGGGAGTGTTGTTGGCGATTTCGACGTGGGACATTTCGAGATTGCGAATGTGGCGGAGGAAGAAGCCCGAGCTGGGGGTGGTGCCAAAGCGGCCGGGGTCAGGATAGCCGTCTTCGAGTTCGGGCGGGACGATCGCGGCCATGTCGGGCGTTCCGCCGCCGGCAGTTTCAACGTAGATGTTGGAGAGCTTGAGGTCTTCAATCATGTGGCCGGGGATGCCGGTGAGGATGGACGCCTGCCGGCCCGCCGCGTTGTGGCAGTCGAGGTTGGAGATGAGGATGCGCTTGATGGCGCCGACCTGGGTGGATTCTTTGGGCCCGCGGAGACGCGCGCCGAGACGCAGAAAGAGCGGGCCTGAGGCAAGGTCGCGCATGGTCGAGTTGGTGATGGTGATGTCTTCTAAGAGCGCACCGTCGACGGATTCAAGCGCGTAACCGAGACAGCCTTCAAAAACACAATTCGAAATGGTGATGTTGATGAAGCCGCCGTTCGATTCGGTGCCGCACTTGATGCGGCCCGTTCCATACGGACGAGGAGTGGGCGGGAATTTTTTCCAAGAGCCATCGAGGACGGTGCCAAGCTCATAGCAACCCGACACAAAGCAGTTGGTGATCGTGACGTTGCGCGTGGGTCGAGCGTAGCCGAGAGCGAAACTGGATTTGGGGCAGATGCCGTCGTCCCACGGTGAGTTGACGGTGCAGTTGGAGACGCGGACGTTCTGGCAGCAATCGATGTCGATGCCATCGCGATCGGTGTCAATGCGGAGATTGTCGATGGTGAGGTTGTCGACGCCAGTTAGCAAGAGAGCGAAGTGACCGCCCTTGAGGATGGAGAAATCGCGCAGGAGAACGTTGCGGCAGTTCTTGAGAGCGATAGATTTGTTGCCGACTCCGGGCTGCTCGGCGATGAAGATGGGGTAGTCGCCGCGAGGAGCATGTGTTGCGCCTTCGGCACCGAAGCTCAGGCCTTTTCCGTAGATGAGGCCCGTGCCGGTGATGGAAATGTCGTGAAGATCCTCGCCCCAGAAAAGTGAGTTGTGCCAGTGGTTGTGGCCGTAATCCTGATAAGGCTCCCATGGCGCGTTGGGCTCGGCCGCGTCGTACGTGCCGCCGTTGTAGCCAGTGATCTCGCCGGGCTTCGGTGATTCCGCGGCGACGATAGTTGCGCCCTGGTCGAGGCGCAGATGCACGTTGCTCTTGAGATGGATGGAGAAGCAGAGATAGTTCCCCGCCGGAAAGAGGACCACGCCGCCGCCCAACGATGCAGCGGCATCGATGGCGCGATTGACGGCATCAGTGTCGAGGGTTTTGCCGTCGCCGGCTGCGCCGTAGGCGTGGACATTGAAGAAGACACCGTTGACCGGCGCCGAAGCGCTGCCGGAACCGGGAGCATCGCCGGTGGCTGCGGCGGCGAAGGAGACGGCCGGAATGGCTGCGCCGGCAACGCTGAGCGAGCCGACGCGGAGAAGATCGCGGCGCTGGGGATTGAAGAGGGTCATGGGATCCTTTTCAGACGCGAAACAATCTTAGTGCGTCGAGGCAGGGAACTGGGGGGATGTCAGTTGCGAGTAGCGGGGCGTGTTCGCTTCGGCCAATAGGCAATCAGAATGCTTATGAAGCAGGTGATCAACAGGATGCTGTACTCGACACCTTCTTTGCCGGGACCAACGACATTGTCCGGTCCGATGACAAACCAGTGAGGCGCGTGAAACAGGCAAATTCCTGTAACCAGAACGAGCATGTGTCCCAAGCAGGCTGGAACGACGAAGCGGCGAGCGATCAATGCCAAAGAGGACGCAATCTGAAGGAACATGGAGCCCCATACCAACTGGACACCGAATGGGAAGCCGATGGAGGAGAAATACTGGCCAAGGTCGTTGAGACCGGCCGGATCCCTCAGTCCGCCGAGGGGGTGAACGATCAAAATCGAAGCCGAGGCGATGCGAATGAATTCAAGCGCCTGACGGGCGGGCGGATTGTCGTGATCTTGAAGCGGCGATTCTTGCGATGACTTGCGCCGGTGCGCCCAGAGTATTGCGAGCAAACAGGCAATCAGCAATACGCTGAATTCAGACCCGGGCTGATGGTCTCCGTCGGGCAGACCCACCGTTCGCCACCTCGGCGCATGAATGAGGAGAATGCCCGCGACCAGCACGAAGATATGTCCGATGCAAGCTGGGATGACGAGCCGCCGAGCCATCAGCGCCAGGGAGCACGCAACCTGCAACAACATCACAGCCCAGGCGAGAGTCGTTCCGAAGGGAATGTGGCGGGATTCAAGGATAAGACCGAACCCGCGAACGTTGGCAGGATGCAGCAACGCGAAGACAGGGTGGGTGATGAGAATGAAGGCCACCATCACTCGCACGAGATTGAGGCTGCGGCCCTGATCATGCGCCGGGCCGTTAAACCAATTTTTGTTCATATTGAGCCTAAACAATTATCTTCCCCAGGAGATCGAAGGACCGGCGAGGCAATTCTTACCATAACCCAGCTACATCCAAAGAGGCTCAGTGCGCGACGAGGCCGGCGAGGAGCGGGACGTAGGCGAGGAGGGTGACCGCGATTCCGGCGAGTGCGGCGAGCGCGAGTGAATGGAAAAAGACAAAGCGGAGGATGGAGCCTTCCTGGCCGTAGCTTTGCGTGGCGGTGCTGGCGACGACGATGCTGGGAGCGGCGATCATCTTGCCCATCACGCCGCCGGCCGCGTTGGCAGAGGCCATCAGCACGGGCGAAACGCCGATCTGGCGTGCGGTCAAAGTTTGCAGGCTTCCAAAAAGAACATTGGAGGCGGTGTCAGAACCGCTGCTGGCGGTGCCGATCCATCCGATGAGGGTTCCGAAGAAAGGATAGAGCGCGCCGGTCCGTGCGAAGGCGAGGCCGAGAGTGGCGTCGAGTCCGCAATAGCGCGTGATGTAGCCGAGCGCCATCATGGCGGCAATGGTGACGATGGTGTAGCGGACGTTGAAGATGGTGCGTACAAAGGCTGCGGCGAGAGCGCGCGGACCAAGACCCATGAGGAGTCCGGCGAGAATTGAGGCGAAGAAGATCCCGGTACCGGTGGCGGAGAGCCAGTTGAGATTGAAGACCGCGGCTTCAGCGGTGGGCGCGGGAACGACGGGTGGTACGCGTTGAATGGCTTTGTTAAGACCGGCGACGGCGAATTTGATTGTGGTGTGCGCGTCAAGCGAGTTTGAAATGACCGGCAGGCCCCAGAGTAAAACGACGAGGCTCAGAACAAGCCAGGGAAGCCATGCTTTGAAGATGGCTGAGCCGCTGTGTCCATGATGGCGGCGGACGTGACCGGTGATGTCGGTGAGGTCGACGCTGAGCGTGCGGCGCGGCTGCCAGAAGCGAAGAAATGTGATGAGGGCGACGATGGTGGCGGCTGCGGCGGCGACGGCGATGAGGGAAGGGTTCGAATAAGCGGCCATCAGGTATTGAGCGACGGAGAAGGTGACGCCGGAGACGAGGATCGCCGGCCAGATTTCGATCATGGCGCCGAAGCCTGCAAAGGCCCAGATCAGCCAGAAGGGAATCAGGACGTCGAAGGGCACGAGGATGGTGGCGGTAGTGCGCGTGAGGGAATGAAGATCGATGCCGGTAACGCCATGGAGCGCGACGATCGGAATGCACATGCCTCCGAATGCAACCGGTGCGGTGTTCGCGAGCAGCGTGAGCCCGGCGGCCTGCAGCGGACGGAAGCCGAGACTGATGAGGATCGCGGCGCAGACGGCGACGGGCGTGCCGAATCCTGAGGTTCCCTCAAAGAACGATCCGAGGGCGAAGGCGATGAGGAGGAGCTGCAGGCGGCTGTCGGCTGTGATGCCGGTGAGACTCTCTTGCAGCGTGCGAAAGCGGCCGGTTTTCACCGTGAGGTCGTAAAGAAAGATGACGGGAAGAATAATCCAGACAATGGGAAAGATGCCGTAGCCCGCGCCATAGGCGGCGGTGGTGAAGGCCAGCCGCGCAGGCATGTGGAAGACGAACATGGCGGCGAGAAGCGCGGTGATGAGACCGGCGAGCGCAGCGGCGTGCGCCTTGAGACGCAGGATGGCGATAGCGCCGAGAAGGATGACGATGGGCAGCGCGGCAATAAGAGTGGAAAGAATGAAGCTGCCGGTGGGGTTGTAGCCCTGCGTCCAGTGAAGTGAAGAGGGATTGGTTTTGAAAAGATAGATGACGGCGGCGATGAGACCGAGGAAAGCAAAGGCCTCGAGGGTGAGGGAAATCGCATGCGATTTTGTGGGGACCGGATGGTTCGGTGCGGGTGGGGCTGAAGGCATGAAACCTCGCGGGAATTCAGAATACTAACGCTCGCGAATTGTTGCTGCGACCAAAGAAATACACTTTGCTCCCCCGAATGCGGCGACTTCGTACAGAGCAACGAGCGAGACCACGAATATCGTGAAGATCATAATGTGAAACGCGCCCGGAGCCGGATGGGCCATGGATTGATCGAACCGGTTGCCCTGGTAGGCGAGGAAGGCTTCCCGGCCCAAAGCATGCCACTTGGCATAATCCCGGGTCACTGCCTGGCCAGAGAGCACGCCCAGCGCGACCGCGAAAAACAGCTTCAAAGCATAGGTGGATTTCATGGGAGAAGGTTATATCAGACCGGTCAGGAAGCGCTGCTAAATGAGGTTAATCCAGAGGCGAAACGCCCGCTAGGTCAAGCTCGGCCCGACTTCTTTGTTCGACTCACGAAAAAGCGGAAGATGGCACAGCGGCGGGAGCCTCCGGTTTTACGGCTTCCACCTCGCGTCGGACGGTGAGGACAGTGATGTCATCTTGCTGGCCGAAGGATTTGGCTGCTTCAGCAAGGTTGGCCGCGGACTCCTGGCTGAGCATGCGAACACGGTCGAAGCCGAAGAGCTCGCCATTGGGGTGACGGGCCTCAACCACACCGTCGGAAAGCATCAGAACGCGGTCGCCGCGATGAAGGAAGAAGCGCGACTCATCATAAGTGATTTCGCCGAGGACTCCGAGCGGGAGGCTGCCCGGCAAGGTGATTTCCTGGCTGTTGAGATAAGGGGGAAGGTGACCGGCATTGGCGATGACCATCTCGCCATTCGAACCGAACCAGAGAGCCTGGCAGGTGGTGAAGCTGTCAGTTCCGGAGAGAACGCGGTTGAGTCCGTGAAGAATTCTGGAGGGGCTGGTGTCCTGCATCCGGCGCAATGCGCCCATGATCAGGGATACGTTCATGGCGGCTTTGAGACCGTGGCCGGCAACGTCGCCGATGACCACAAGGAGATCATCCCGGCCCATGGTCTGCACATGAAAGAAGTCGCCGCCGACCTCGCTGGCCGGGCTGTAGACGGAGTCCACTTCGAATCCGGGCGTGGCCAGCTTTTCCTGGGGGATGAGGAGCTCTTGCACGCCACGCGCGGCTGCGAGCTCGTTGGTGGCATGCTCCTTATCGCGTTGCACGCGCCGGTAGCGGAAAAAGATGATGAGGACGATGACGAGGATGCCCGCGAAGCCGCCGACGGAGGAGATGTGAATGGGAATGGGGCCGGCCTGGATGGTAAGGGGAGAAATATAGGGAGTGCCGGATCCCCCGTTGATGGCGTTGCCGATGATGGCATCGGCGATGGCAACCACGCTGAATCCAAGAGGAACGAGGAAGAGGCCGGCCTCGAAGTTGCGGCGCAGTGCGGCGGAGATGAGGGTGCCGAAAACGAAGATGGACCAACCGATCATCCACAAGCCGCAGGCGATAAAAATGGCGGTGAGATAAGGGATGGCTCCGTGGTGGAAGAGGAAGAGCAGGGCTGGGGTGACGCCGGCCAAAACCGGCGCGGTGTAACGCAAAGTGCGAATGTACCAGCGCTGCTTAAGAGAGAGAAATGCGACGAGAAACTCAAAGAAAAGGTACGCGGAGACGAGCAGGAGCTGGAGAACGAGCGTGGCGCAGAAGAAGGCTGTGAGCCGCGCAGAGCCGCCCGCTAGCTCGATAAATCCAATGGGCGCGGCGGCAAGCTCATGCAAGGCCAGCCAGAGGTACTCGGGGTGGTCTTTCTCAGAGAAATAAAGCGCAAAGAGAAAGAGGGCCAGTACGCCCAACAGAACGGAATAGATGAGATTGAGCAGGCGTTCGAAGAGACTGCGATCGGACGAAAGATTCAGTTCGTGCTCGAGGTCGCCGGGGTTGCCGAGGAAAAGCGTGTGGTTGGCGAAGAAGCCGGTGTAGGCGTCGGCGCCGAAGGCGATGTAGATGACGCGCACGACCACGGTGAGTGAGGTAACCGATGGATCCAGATTCAAGTTGTAGAGGCGGGTAATGGGCTGATACTCGTCGGGCGCATCTCCGTGCGGGCCCTCTGGGTGGACCTGGTTGCCATTCACGAAGACTGCGGGGCTGAGCCCCGGCGAGCTGAGCTCCAACGAATTGCTGTGCCCGACGGGAAGCTCGATGAGGAGAGCAAGCGGGCCATGATTGGGACCGAGTTGGACGTGGAGACGAAACCAGGCGTAGCGGCGCGCGGGAGCTGCGGGCGTGGGGGCTGCTGGGGATTCCGCATTCGCTTTTTTGGCAGGTGCGGGAGCGATCGCGTCCTCGTCGGGGACGTCGCCGATGGATGGCAGGGCGTCGCGAATGGCCCAGGCAGAGTCATTGTAGGCGGGTGAAGATGCGGAAAGATCCGATGTAATTCCGACGCGCCAGTTTTTGTCGAGGACGACAGGCGAGCCTATGCCGGTGGCGTCGAAGATAGCGGCAGAGACTGGCGGGGCCGCGTGCCTGGCCTTTGCGTGGCTGTGGGCTTTGGGTGAGTCCGCAGGAGGAGCTGGATTTGGGGACGAGGGAGCGGCCTGGGCCGCAACCAGCGCTGCCCCGCAGACAGCAATCCAAACCCCAGCCAGAACCTTCAACCGCAAAGCGCCTCCCAACCTTTTTCTTCACTGTACTGGAAAGGGGTAAGACAGGGAACAGGGATCACGGACCGGGGTCCGGGGGAGCGAAGGAACAAGGGAGGTGGGCTTGGACTTGGGCCCGTAGCTTGGAGCGAACTCCGGGCACTGGAGGCAAAGGATGGGAATCATTCGTTTTGGGCTATGAAGGACCCCTGAAAGGGCCGGATTTGTGCTGGTCAGGCCGATCTTCAGGATTCCTTCAGCGAGGCCCAGGATCGGCTTCGCTCTGGGGGGTGAGGGACGAGGCGCCCAGCTGAAAAAAAGCCGCTTTGCCTTTGTTGCCGAAGTGGAACATACTTGCGTCTAAGTGATAGAGCGAAGCGGGGCCGTGCGCGGCGAACCGTTGCTCGGCGGCGGAGGTTTGGTCATGGTGGCAGTGGATCGCATGGTGTCGAGAACGGCGGTTCTGGCAGGATTTTCGCTGGCCATGGCCGTTGGAGTTTGGGCGCAGTCGACAGCGCCAGCAGGCGACAATTCCCCGAACAGCGCGACACCGGCAGCGCAGGCTCCGGCAAGCACACCGGTTGACCCGCAATCGAGCCCAGCGGCAAGTCCGGCCGCAAGCCCAACGACATCGACAGCAGCTCAGCCGGCTCCAGGGACCGCGCCGGTGGGCGGAGATGCGCCGGCTCCGGCCAAGCAGCCGGATTCAGGACCGGCATCGAGCACGAGCACGGGCGGAGCCTCAACCGCGGATAGCAGCGCGCAACTCTCCCCCTGCGAGACGAAGAAGAGCGACGAAAAGAAGGACAAGAAGAAGGATAAAGACGCCAAGGACGACGATCCCGAGCCGGGTACTACGCCGGTGGGCGATGATTGCGCCGGGCCGCAAGTGGATGTGAATAAAGTGATCGATCCTGGCAGCCAGATGATTCCGATTAAGCCGGGCAGCATCGAGGACGTGGGCGCGGTGGGCAATCGTGAGATCGGCAAGCGCGGATTGGGTAATTGGTATTCGACCGACGGCGAGATCAAGATGGGTAAAGAGTTCGCCGACGAGATTGAGAAGAGCACGAAGTTCATCACCGATCCCGTGGTGGATGAGTACGTGAACCGGATCGGGCAGAACATCGTGAAGAACTCCGACTGCAAGGTGCCGTTCA
>CAYOVE010000131.1:0-9039 GCA_964407295.1 uncultured Occallatibacter sp. | reverse complement strand
TGATCTCGCGCAGCTTGATGCCCATGGGCACTTCAACCAGGCCGGTGTTGGCGATCTTGCCCGTGAGCGCAAAGACCTTCGTGCCCTTGCTGCGCTCCGAACCCATGTTGAAAAACCATTTGCCGCCATTGCGCACGATTGGTGCGATGTTGGCGTAGGTCTCGACATTGTTGATCAGGGTGGGTTTGCCCCAAAGGCCGGACGATGCGGGATAAGGAGGCCTCGGTTTGGGCGTACCGCGCCGGCCCTCGATCGATGCGATCAATGCTGTTTCCTCACCGCAGACGAAGGCGCCTGCGCCAAGCCGGATCTCCACATCGAAATTAAAAGGCGTATTGCAGATGTTGTTGCCAAGCAGGCCATGGCGGCGTGCCTCGCGCAGGGCAGTCGTGAGCCGCGAGACTGCGACGGGATATTCGGCGCGCACATAGATGAATCCCTTGCTGGCGCCCACCGCGTAGGCGGCGATCGCCATGCCTTCGATGACTCGGTGCGGGTCGCCTTCCATGACGCTGCGATCCATGAATGCGCCGGGGTCGCCTTCGTCTCCATTGCAGACAACATACTTGAGGTCGCCTGCGGCCTTGGCTACCGTGCCCCACTTCAGGCCGGTCGGATAACCGCCCCCGCCGCGACCGCGCAGGCCGCTTTCAGTAATCCGATGGACGACGCCGTTGGGTGTCATCTCCGTCAGCACAGTCAGCAGCGCCTTGTAGCCGTCGCGGGCGATGTAGTCGTCAATCTTCTCCGGGTCAATGTAACCGGCGTTCTCCAGAACGACGCGCACCTGCTTGTCGAAATGCTCGTCGAGGTTCGAGCGGAGATCCGGGACTGGCGCACCGCCCAGGCTGGTGACGATGGCATCGGCGTGGCTCGCGTTCACGCGCCGGTATAGTCTCGGTTCGGGATCGACGCGCGTGTCCACACGGACGAGCGGTCCATGCGAGCAGGGCCCCATGCAGCCGGTGCGGCGGACGAGAACCTTCTTTGCGCCGGCCTCGGCAGCTTTCACGAGGGCGTCTTTCAGCTTGTCTGCGCCCTGGCTTGCGCATGCCAGGTCCATACAGACATTGATTTCGTAGTCGTATTTCTCGTTTTCCTGCTTGACGTTCTTGGCGATTTGCTCGAGCTCTTCGATTGTCATTCGGCCTTCCACCTTTCCAACTGCTCGAGCATCTGCTCCTCGGTGACCTCACCAGCAACCTGGCCGTCGCACAAGGCCACGGGAGCGCGGCTGCAAGCGCCGACGCATCGCGCTACCATCAAGCTCACCTGCCCATCGGGGGTGGTTTGCCCCTGCTTGATGCAGAGTCGCCTTTCCGCCGCGGCAATCAGCTTGTCAGCGCCCTTGATGTAACACGCTGTGCCGGCGCAGACGGTGATCGTATGTTTGCCGGGCGGTTTCAGCGTGAAGTAGTGGTAAAACGTCGCAACCCCATACGCCTGGCTCAGCGGCACGTGAAGCGATTGCGCGACGAAGCGAATGGAATCGTCATCGAGATAGCCGAACGACGATTGCACAGTGTGCAGCGTTTCGATCAGCGCGTGACGGGCAAAGCCGTTCTTGCGCATGGTACCGTTGACGATTTTCCATCGCTTGTCATCGCTCGGTAGTGGTGGGGGCGCGATTCCGGGCACATTCCCTCCGTGATTGGTGCAAACAAAGCATGCATCAGGAATGGTGCGGCGCGGATATGCCGCTTGCGCCTGATACTACCATTGTTGTACGACCGCGGACCGCCGAGCCTCGGTGACCGCAATCACCAGCGTGTGTGGCTATCCCATTTGTTGGCATCGATTTCGGACGTTCCAGATTGAAACGAATGGCGGTTCGATCTGATTGACGCCAGCCCGTGTTCGAGCGCACGGTGACGGTGAAAATCAGGCCGGAAGCTGTGCGGGAGATCACGCTCGTTCGAGCGTTCTTATTCAGCCACGATCGGAGGATCTGGACACGGTTGGGCCGCCAACTGAATGGCGAGGACAAAGCAAGGTTCTATTTGCGGGTAAGAATCTCGAGTTTGTAATCGCTATAGTCGATCGTGACAACGGTTCGGCCGAAGAGCGCGCTGTCGGACTCAGCGCGCGCATGAATCGCCATCGAATAGCCGTCGATGCTTGTGTATTGCCGCATCAAGTGAGTGGCTCCTGAAAATGCCGAAGGGTTCTTCGATGAGATTCCATCGATCTGGACCAGAGTTCCGTCGTTCGCGTCAACCCAAATGGTCCCGATGATCAGGTTCGGAGCGACTTCTTTAGGCTTGACATCCAGCGCAAAGCAGTCGCGCCCATTCAGTTTCTGCACATTGCCGGACTTGAGGGTCATCGCATAGTTTGCTGACGTGAACCAGGACTTCTCGACATTTCCGGGCTGATTGATGGTCTGCTCGTTCTCCAGCAGAGGCTTCAACCCGAAGTGCAGAAGGATCGAAGATCCGCTTTCGGAGAGAACCGAGTAGGTTTTGCCTGACCCCTTTTTGTAGGTGTCTTTGACGGTCATCTCCGCGACAGGATGTGTTTCATCGTTGCCACGGTAGACCGCATAGTGCTCAACGTCCGTGAACCCGAAAATGTTTTCGAATCGGGCGGCTACCGCGGCATCGATCAGGCGTATCACTGCCGCGGGATCGTGCTCCTGCGTTAGACCTGGGGCGTGAAGCAACATCAGGATGAAGATGCTCGCAGCCGTGCGCGTGGTTCTCAACCGCCGAAGACCCATTGAAACCGCCCGTCCTTCTCATTATCGGTCCTCCGCTTTGATCCGGGCCGTCCATTCGGGATCGACTCAGGATCTGCGAGACGTTCCAAATGGGGAACACTTGCGACCCGCTGCGCTATGCTGATGCCTGAGCGAGGCGCCGAGTTGAACAGGAAATCCCGACCGAAACCAGAACGGCCCATTGGGCTGCTGCGGCGTGAGGAAATCCTCGTGAGAGGAGTTGTTCAGGGCGTGGGGTTCCGGCCATTCGTCTACCGTCTTGCCACAGAGGAGGGGCTCGCGGGGTTCATCGGCAACGATACAGGTGGCGTAACCATCGAGATTGAGGGGCCGGCCGAGAAGATGGAGGCTTTTCGGCGACGGCTAAAGGCTGAAGCTCCACCACTTTCGCGCATCGATTCGGTGAGTTCGCAAAGGATTCCTCCAAAACATGAGAAAGAATTCCGCATCGTTCTAAGCGATGCGAGCGGGCAGGTGAGCACGGGGATTCCGGCAGATGCGGCGACCTGCGCCGACTGCCTGCGCGAGCTGCTCGATCCGAAGGACCGGCGGTACCGCTATCCATTTCTCAACTGCACGAACTGCGGTCCGCGATTCACGATCACGCGCCGGATCCCCTATGACCGGCCGCAGACGTCCATGGCGAAATTCAAGATGTGCACGGAGTGCCAGGCGGAGTACGACGATCCAACCAGTCGGCGCTTCCATGCGCAGCCCAACGCGTGCGCCGTGTGCGGTCCGCGCGTGTGGCTTGTTGGCCCTGATGGGGCGGAGATTCCGACGGACGATACTGCGAGTGGGCCGGTGACTGCGGCAATCGATCGCCTGGTGGCGGGCGAAATCATGGCGATCAAAGGGATTGGCGGATTCCATTTGGTCGTTGATGCGACCAACGAGTTTGCGGTGATGCGGCTACGCGACCGCAAGCATCGCTTCGGCAAACCGCTTGCTGTGATGGCGCGTGATCTGGAAGTGGCGCGCGAACTCTGCGTCCTCACTCCACAGGAAGAAGATCTCCTGGTTACGGCCGCGCGCCCGATTGTTCTTGCGCCCAAACGAACAGGCTGCGGCATTGCACCCTCGGTCGCGCCGGGAATTCCGTGGCTTGGAGTTTTTTTGCCTTACGCCCCCTTGCAGCATTTGCTTTTCGCCGACGCGCGGGTCCAAGCGCTGGTGATGACCAGTGCGAACCTGAGCGAAGAGCCGATTGCGATCGACAACAGCGAGGCACTGGCGCGGCTCAAGAAGATTGCGGATGCGTTTCTGATGCATGACCGTGAGATCTTGCAGCGTTGCGACGACTCGGTGATGGCGATGGTCAACGGCGCGCCGCAATTGATTCGCCGCGCCCGCGGATTTGTTCCCCTGAGTGTGCCGCTACCTTTTGATTCGCCTCCGCTGCTCGCGGTCGGCGGTCATCTCAAAAACGCTTTTACGCTCGCGCGCGGACGGTTTGCCTACCAGAGCCAGCATCTCGGCGACCTGGAAAATGTGACAGGCCTTGAATTCTTTCGCGAATCTCTCGCTCATCTGATGTACACGTTTGAAATTGAGCCGGAGACTGTGGTTTGCGACTTACATCCTGGCTACTTGTCTACGTCGTGGGCGAAGGAATGGGCGGCGGAGCGCGGAAATCGCGTCATCGCCGCGCAGCATCATCACGCACATATCGCTGCCTGCATGGCTGAGCATGGAATCGAAGGGCCGGTCATCGGTCTCTCGCTTGATGGAACGGGTTACGGCAGCGATGGTTGCATCTGGGGCGGGGAAGTGCTGATCGTGAGCCTCGATGGCCCGAATCCCGGCAGCTTCGACCGATTTGCACATCTGGATTATGTCCCCATGCCCGGTGGTGAAGCGGCAATTCGCGAGCCATGGCGAATGGCGTTGGGTGCATTGCATGCGGCGGGATTCGACATCGAGTCGGCGGAAGTACTGGCGGCGGTTGGGGCGAGGCAGCAGGACGCGCGTGTGATTCGGCGCATGATCGAGCGAGGGTTGAATACGCCGCTCACGTCCAGTTGCGGGCGGCTCTTCGATGCTGTTGCTGCGGTGGTTCTGGGGCGCGGCGTGGTCGATTATGAAGCGCAGGCGGCGATTGAGTTGGAAGGGCTGGCGATTGACGAAACCGATGAGCTCGATTCC
Organism: uncultured Occallatibacter sp.; assembly: GCA_964407295.1. Taxonomy (GTDB): domain Bacteria; phylum Acidobacteriota; class Terriglobia; order Terriglobales; family Acidobacteriaceae; genus Telmatobacter. The sequence continues at coordinate 4,175 of CAYOVE010000131.1, read as the reverse complement.
GGCTACGGCTTCGACTGGATCGCCGGCGACTGGAAGACGCACGCGCCCGCACGCATCTCGGCCAACCCGCTATGGCGCGAACTACTTGAGAATCTGCGCTCGGGTGTTGCCAAGCCGCGCATTGCCGCGCGTTTCCATGCCGGCGTTGCGACCGCATTCACTCGCGCGGCGGTTGAGGCCCGCGCGGCCACAGGGGTTGGCCAGGTGGCGGTTTCCGGAGGCTGCATGCACAACCGCCGGCTTGCAAGGCTGCTGCGCGCGGCGCTTGAAGCGCAGGGTTTTGAGGTTTTTCAACACAAACAGGTGAGCCCGGGCGATGGAGGACTGAGCTATGGGCAGGCTGTGGTGGCCGCAGCGATTCTTAGAAACGAATCGGCGCGCCGCGCCGTGAGGACAACGTGACGATGCGAAGGAATAGCCGCAAGGTGTTCACGATTCCTGCCGGAGTTTTCAGTTTGCTGCTAACTCTTTACGGGCTTGCCGCGGTGCGCGGCCTGGATCTTCGGCAGAACACTGTTTTGTCCTTGGTTTATTGCGGATTGCCGCTGCTCAGTCTTCCTCTTTATTTGTTAGCGCTCACGGTGCGCAAGCTGCTGCCGCTTCAAGCCGTTCTGGTTCTCGCATATATTCCCGTCTACTCTGCTTTGAACTGGAGAACCTGTGCCGAGCTGGGATATTGCAGCAGTATCGCGCCGGTCCTCCTCACGACAATGACGACATCGAAGGCGCTGCTCTTTTGGGGAGTTGCCCTCAGCAGCGTTGCCGCGTTTGTGGTGGAGGGGCGCGGCAAGCTTGGGTCAAGCAAGAAGAACTGAATCGGTGATTCTAGTGCTATCGGGTGCGGGCCAGGAGGCCCACACTATAGCCGGTCTGAAGACTGGCGCTACTCCTTCAGCCCGACAGCCGAACCAATTCCTGAGCCTCGTCGCGAGGGCCGAGGATGGACATGCGCGGGATGCGCCCGCGCACCATGGCAACCTCATCACAGCGGTGCAGGCGGGGACACATCTGGCAGTCCTTGAAGATCTTGTCGGGCAGCTCCGATTTGTCTTCAACGGTACGGAAGCCGTATTTGAAAAAGAAATCGGGAATGCGCGTAAACAGGCAGACCGATTGGATGCCGTGTGTTTCGGCCTCTTCGATGAGGGCTTTCAGGATGCCGCCGCCGGCGCCCTGGCTTTTCGCTTCGGGCTTGACGACGATCGAGCGCACCTCGCAGAGATGCGGACCGTAGAGATGTAGCGCGCCGCAGCCCAGGAATACTCCACCATCGGACTCGGCGACGGTAAAGTCGCGGATGTTTTCGCAGATTTCTGCGAAGGGCCGCTTGAGCAAGGTGCCGTCGCCGGAAAGAGAGTTCACCAGGTCGTAGATATTGGAGGCGTCGTGCAGAAGCGCTTTACGCACCAGCATGCATTGCCTCCCCCGTCTGGTGTTTTTCGAGAACTCGAATCCAGTCCGAGGCCCGATCGAGGGCTTTGCGCACGCGCTCTCGCGCGGTTCCTCCGATCACATCGTGGCAATCGAGCGTGGCATCGAGAGTGATTGCGGCATAGAAGTCTTCGCCGAACTCCTGGCCAAACTCGCGCAGCTCGGCGATGGTGAGGCCGTCGAGTTCGACACCCTTCTCGATAGCGAAGCGGACGGCGCGGCCGATCTTTTCATGGGCGGTGCGGAAAGGCACGCCCTTGTGAACCAGATAGGTTGCGGCGGCCATCGCGTTGAGGAAGCCTGACTCTGCCGCTTGGCCCATGCGGTCGCGATTGAATTGGATGGCGGCCGTGAACCGCGCAACGAGATTGAGCATTTGCGGCACAAAGCCGGCGGAAAAGACCGGCTCCTGGGTCTCCTGCATGTCTTTATTGTAGGCCAATGGCAGCCCTTTGAGCTGCATTGCCACCGTTTGCGCCGCGCCGTTGATGCGCCCAACTTTGGCGCGGATCAATTCGGTCAGATCAGGGTTCTTTTTTTGCGGCATTGCGCTTGATCCCGTGGAAAAAGCCTCGGGCAGTGTGACAAAGCCGAATTCCGCAGTGGCAAACAGAGTGATCTCCTCGGCAAAGCGGCTGAGATGCAGGCCAACGAATGTGAGCGCGTTGAGGTACTCGAGAATAAAGTCGCGGTCGCTCGTTGCGTCCATCGAATTGGCGGTTGGCGCTGTGAATCCGAGTTCACGCGCCGCGATAGTCCGATCAAGAGGAAGCGTGGCACCGGCCACCGCCCCAGATCCCAGAGGACAGAAATTCAGGCGTGCCGCGCAATCGAGGAGGCGATCGGCATCGCGCAATGCCATCTCAACATAAGCAAGCAGCCAATGCGCGATCAGAACAGGCTCCGCCCGTTGCAAATGCGTGTAGCTCGGCATGACGGCTTCGCCTGCGTCGCGTCCCTGCGCGACCAGGGCGCCGGCCCAGGCAGCGAGGCCGCTGACTACGAGTTCGATTTGAGCGCGCACATAGAGCCGCAGGTCTGTTGCGATTTGCTCATTGCGGCTGCGGCCGGTGTGCAGCTTGAGAGCGAGATCTCCAACGCGCTCTACGAGCTTGAGCTCGACAAAGTGATGAATGTCCTCGGCAGAGGCATGATTGCGCATCTCGACCCTGCCGGAGTAAGAACCGAATTCCGCGGCAATCTCGTCGAGCGCCGTCCTCAGCTCGACTGTTTCACTCTTAGAGAGGATTCCTGCCGCGGAGAGGGCCGACGCGTGCGCTTTACTTGCGGCGACTTCCTGATCGAGAAGGCGCCAGTCAAAGACGATGGAGCGCTGCCAGGCTTCGAATTCAGAGTCCAGCGGCTCACGAAAGCGGCCTGACCACATCTTGCCGGATTGTTGCTCATCAGACATTGCTTTAAGCCTACCTCAAGCTATTCCATCTCTTTGCCATTGTTGAGCTGGGGCATCTCACTGCCTTTGCTCAGCGTGAGGAGGCCGGTTTTGGCGTAAGTGACAAGCTTCTCACGGGTGTCGGTAATGTCGAGATTGCGCATGGTGAGTTGCCCGATGCGGTCGCGCGGGGAGAATGTGGATTCAGTTTTCTCCATGCTGAGGCGCTCGGGATGGAAGGTGAGGTTGGGCGACTCGGTATTGAGAATGGAGTAGTCGTTGCCGCGGCGCAGCTCGAGTGTGACCTCGCCGGTGATAGGTTTGGCGACCCAGCGTTGGGCGGATTCGCGGAGCATGATGGCCTGGGAATCGAACCAACGGCCCTGATAGAGCAGGCGGCCAAGCTTGCGGCCATGATCGCGGTATTGCTCAATCGTGTCCTCGTTGTGGATGCCGGTGACGAGGCGCTCATAGGCGATAAAGAGCAACGCGAGGCCCGGAGCCTCGTAGATGCCGCGGCTCTTGGCCTCGATGATGCGATTTTCAATTTGATCGGACATGCCGAGGCCGTGGCGGCCGCCGATGCGGTTGGCTTCAAGAAGAAGATCGACGGGCGAATCGAATTGGCGGCCATTGAGGGCGACGGGCGTGCCCTCTTCAAAGCGAATGACAACTTCTTCGCGTTTGATCTCGACGTCGTCGCGCCAGAATGCGGCGCCCATGATGGGAACGACGATTTTGACGGACGAAGAGAGATGCTCCAGATCCTTGGCTTCATGGGTTGCGCCAAGAATGTTGGAATCGGTGGAGTAGGCCTTCTCGGCCGACATTTTATAGGCGAAGCCAGAGCGCTGCATGTAGGCAGACATCTCGGCACGGCCGCCTAATTCGTCAATAAAAGCCGAGTCGAGCCAGGGCTTGTAGACCTGGAGATTGGGATTAACGAGCAGTCCGTAACGGTAGAAGCGCTCAATGTCGTTGCCTTTGAAGGTAGAGCCGTCGCCCCAGATGTTGACGTCGTCCTCTTTCATGGCGGCGACAAGCATGGTGCCCGTGACGGCACGGCCGATGGGCGTCGTGTTGAAATAGGGAACGCCGGCGGTGGTGATGTGAAAAGCTCCGGCCTGGAGCGCGGCGATGCCTTCGCGCACGAGCGGACCGCGGCAGTCGATAAGGCGTGCCTTTTCAGCGCCGTATTCGAGAGCCGCGCGCGGAATGGATTCGTAGTCGGTCTCGTCGGGCTGGCCGAGGTTGGCTGTATAGGCGTAGGGGATCGCGCCCTTCTGCCTCATCCAATGCAGGGCAGCGGAGGTGTCGAGCCCGCCGGAGAAGGCGATGCCGACTTTCTTCC
>CAYOVE010000130.1:0-9125 GCA_964407295.1 uncultured Occallatibacter sp. | reverse complement strand
CGCGGTATTTGTGTGATTGGACTCACCGCGGCGCAGCGCATCCTCGCGAAGAAATTTTGACGGAGCGAAGCGATTCAACAGACCAGAGTAACCATCACCTAGTCAACCGGCTTTCGGCGGGGGGCATCCAAACGAATGCTGCCCGGCCGTCCCTGGCTGAGTTCTCAATTGTTCCCAAGCACCGCGGCAGTAGCCGGTGTTGGGGATCAGGAGTACGTTCGACATGCAAAAACGAATTCTTCTTTTGATGGCAGCTGGAAGCGCAGTCTTCGGCATCAGCTCGTGCCGTTCCAACGGAACAGGTTCCGAGGCCAGCGCAGCAACCATTCCCTCGGCACGGGTCGCTGTCGCGCAGCGAGGGGATATCTCTCATGTGCTCACGCTGGCCGGGCAGTTTCAGCCTTATCAGGTGATCGATGTCCACCCCAAGGTGAGCGGCTACATGAAGCGCATCAATGTCGACATTGGCGACATTGTGCACGAGGGCCAGACCCTGGCGGTTCTTGATGTTCCCGAACTGCAGGCCCAATTGCAGCAGACGTCTTTCGAGCTGAAGCAAAGCCAGGAGGAGATCGCGCGGGCACAGCACGAAGTAAAGAGCGCCGAGGCTTTGAGCTTTGCCTTGCATGCACAATCGCAGCGCCTGCAAGAGGCATCGGCAACGCGGCCCGGCCTGATTGCGCAACAGGAGCTGGACGACGCGCAGGCCAAGGACCTGAACTCGCAGGCGCAGGTGGATGCAGCCAAGTCCGCACTTGCCGCCGCACAGCAACACGCCGAAGCGGCGCGATCAGACAATCAGAGCGTGCAAGCGCTCGAAGATTACACCACCGTGACCGCGCCGATCTCAGGCGTCGTCATCTGGCGCTACGCCGATACCGGAGCCTTGATTCAGGGCGGCGCCAATTCCAACGATCAGACGCTGCCTATCGTAAGGCTTTCGCAGAGCAGCCTGCTTCGACTGCGTGTTCCCGTGCCGGAAGACGACGTGAAGTATGTTCACGAGGGCGATCAGCTACAGGTTCGCGTTGACGCGATCGATCGCTCCTTCACCGGCAAGATTGTTCGCTTCACACGCGACGTGAGCTTTGAGACGCGAACAATGGAGACCGAGGTGGACGTCGACAATAAGGACCTTTCCATCGCGCCGGGAATGTATGCCAACACAGCACTTGAGCTTGCGAGCGCCACGAATGCGGTCACGATTCCTGTTGAGGCCCTGGTGCTGAATGCGCAGCAACAGGAAACGGTGTATGTGCTCGACGCAAATAACCACATTTACATTCGCGTGGTTCAGGTGGGCCTGCAGGGAACCAAGCTAGCGCAAGTGACAAGCGGGCTCGAACCCGGCGATCGAGTCCTGATTGGCGGACAGGAAAAGTATCACGACGATGAAGAGGTCAATCCGATCCTCGCTTCGACGCCCGCCTCTGAGACCGTGCATGAATCGGGCGGCATGATCGACCTTAAGTCCGGGGCCAACGGAGGAAGCCAATAATGCCAAAGTTTGCCCTGCGTTTTCCGTTCTTCATCCTCATGCTCTGTCTCATCGTGCTGCTCGTGGGAACGGTGACTGTGGCGCGTATGCCGGTGGACCTCTTTCCGCCGATCGATATGCCCGTGGTGGTGGTGGCCACGTTCTACAACGGCATGCCTCCGGAACAGATCGAAGCCGACATCACCAACACTTTTGAGCGGTTCTTCACGCTGGCCGCAAATGTGGACCACAGCGAATCGCGCTCGCTCACCGGCGTGAGCCTGATCAAGATCTACTTCAAACCGGGCACCGATCCCAATGCGGCGTTGAGCAATATTGCCAACCTCGCCATGGCGGACTTGCGCCGGCTGCCTCCCGGCACGCTGCCACCCGTGGTACTGGGGATGACCGCATCGACGCAACCGGTTTGCCTGGTCACGCTGAAGGGCGAGGGTCTGAATGAGACGCGCCTCAAGGACCTAGCGCAGTTCCAAGTCCGCAATCAGATCTCCAATGTGCAGGGCGCCTCGGTACCGCAACCCTATGGTGGAACGTATCGACAGATTGAGATCTATGTCGATCCCTTGAAGCTTGAGGCCCGCAACCTGAGCCTCAACGACGTTGTCACCGCGGTCAACAACTCCAACCTGATTCTTCCCGCCGGTGACGTGCGCATCGGCTCCAAAGACTTCAATATCTATGCCAATAGCCAATTCCCCGACGCGAACGCGATGAACGACATGCCGCTCAAGTCGGTAGGGAACTCTTCTGTCCTGGTGGGCGACGTGGGCAAGGCGGTCGATTCCGGAGCCTTGCAGTACAACATTGTGCGCATCGACGGCCAACGTTCAGTGTATGTGCCCGTCTTCAAGCAAGGCGGCGACAGCAACACCATCGAGATCGTCAACGGCATCAAGGGCGCCGTCAAAAAGCTCGTCGATATTCCCGACACGCTCAAGACCGCCGTGGTCTTCGATCAGTCGATCTTCGTCAAGCTGGCCATCGCTAACGTCACGCGCGAGGCGGTCATCGGGCTGATCATGACTGGCGTGATGATTCTCATTTTTCTGGGCAGCCCTCGCGCCACGCTCGCCGTGCTGCTCGCTGTCCCGCTCTCCATGCTGGTTTGCCTGTTGATCGTCAACACGATGGGCGGATCCATCAACACCATGATCCTCGGCGGGTTGGCACTCGTCTTCTCGCGGCTCATCGATAACGGCGTTATCGTGCTCGAAAACATCTTCCGGCACATGGAGCTGGGCAAATCGCCGTACCAGGCGTCGGAGGAGGGCGGCACGGAAGTGTCGATGGCGGTGCTGGCGGCCACATTTACAACTGCGATCGTCTTTTTCCCGGTCACCGGATTCAGCGGCGTCAGCAAGTACATTTTTACCCCGCTTGCCCTCGGCGTTGTGTTCTCGATCTTCGCATCGTATTTTTTCGCCATGACGGTGGTGCCTCTCTTTTGCGCGAAGTTCGTTCGCCAGGACCCTTTGGGCAAGGAGCACGAAGGCGATGTCGATGCGGTAGAAGGAACCAAACCGAATTTCTTCAAGCGCTTTTTGATCCACTTCAATCGGCAATTCCAACAGCTTCTCGATCGCTACGAGGCGACTGCCTACAAGGTACTGCGCCGGCCCGGGTTCGCGACTGCCGTCATGCTCGGCGGGCTGGCGCTGCTTCTGGTTGTCAGCTTCCCGTTTCTCGGGCGCGCCTACTTTCCCCGGACTGATCCGGGCCAGTTCATCATCAATGTGCACATGCCGAGCGGAACACGGCTCGAAGTAAGTAACGACTATATCGCCAAGGTGGAGAATGTGATTCGCGGCGTAGTGAAGCCGAAAGACATGGGCATGATCGTCTCAAACATCGGCGTCTATCCCGACCTCTCGGCAATCTACACCACGAATGCGTCGATGGACACAGCGTTTGTTCAGACCAGCCTCAAGGAAGACCACAGCATCGGCAGCTATGAGTACATGCGGCGCGTGCAAGACGCACTGGCGCGGCAGATGCCGGAGCTCTCTACCTATTTCCAGGCTGGCGGACTGGTTGACGGCGTGATCAACCAGGGACTTCCCGCGCCGATAGACATTCAAATCAAGTCGAACGATATGGATCACGCTTACGATATGGCTCGCCAACTGGCCACAAAAATCCAGGCCATCCCGAACGTGAGCAGCGTCTATATTCCGCAGAGCGTGAATTACCCTGGTCTCGCGCTGAACATCGACCGCGAGCGCGCCAGCATGGTCGGGCTTTCGACGCGAGACGTGGTTGACGACGTGATCACAGCGCTGACCTCCGACGGCATGGTGGCGCCGAGCTATTGGATCGATCCGCGCACCGGCAACAATTACATGGTCACCGTGCAATACGCGAACCGGTGGATCGACAACATGTCGCTTGAAGACATGAAGAACATTCCGCTTCGCGGCGTGCGGCCTGCCGGATACTCACCGATGCAGGAGAGCCAGGCCGCTGACCCCGATTCACCGGCGATGACGACCGGCGATCAGGCTTCCGGTTATGTGCCATTGGGCGAAGTGGCCGACATTTCGCAGATCAACACGCCCACTGAAGTTGACCACTACCAGATTCGCCGCGTCATCGACATCTTCGTTTCCACTAAATCCGAGGCTCTACAGGGTGTGGGAGCACGGATCAATCAAATGCTGGCCGATACCAAGCACGACCGCAATACGGTAATTGACATGCGTGGAGCTGTGGTCAGCATGAACGAGGCTTTCCACGACTTCAGCGTCGGGCTCATCATTGCGGTGCTGCTGGTCTATTTGATCCTGATGGCGCAGTTCAAGTCATTCGTCGATCCATTCATCATCCTTATGGCGATCCCTCCGGGTCTGGTCGGGGTGGTTCTGATTCTTCTGGTCACGGGAAGCACGCTGAATATTATGTCGCTGATGGGCGTGATCATGATGGCCGGCATCGTGGTTTCAAACAGCATTCTGATTGTCGAATTCGCCGGCATCCTGCACCAGGAAGGCGAGTCGCTTTTGCGAGCGACCGTGACGGCATGCCGCGTTCGATTGCGGCCCATCCTGATGACTTCACTGGCCACGCTTCTGGGAATGATTCCGCTGGCGCTCGGCCTGGAAGCAGGCAGCGAGCAGTATGCGCCGCTGGCCCGCGCGATCATCGGCGGACTCGCCTTGTCGGTGGCCGTCACCGTTTTTCTGGTTCCCGCCATGTATCTCGTCATCCACGGGCGGCGCGGTGAAGAGACCGCCGCGGAGGGAGTGGAACATGCGTAAGCCAACTGAGAAGGTCCTTCACTTCGCAATCTGCGCCGCTGTTCTTGCTGCAATGCCCGCAATCGCGTTTGCGCAAAAGCCATCGCTCCCTGACGCGCCGACAGTGCAACTCGCTGCAAGCTTGTCGCCGGCTTCAGCCTCAACCACGGCCACGGATCCGCAGTTGCAAACCAACGTACCGGCGACCGCACAGCCTGCGGGCACGGCGCTCACCATTGCGCAGGCCGAGCAGATGGCGATTCGCAGCAATCCAAATATCAGCGTGGCGCGACTGCTCGCGCTGGCGCAGGCCCAGGTCACGCGCGAAGTGCGCTCGGCAGAAATGCCGACTGCGACCGGGAATCTAACTGCCGTCGACTCGTACGAAAACAGCAGGATTACAGCGGGGTTGCTTAACAATCCGTCTGTTTACAATCGCGCGGCCGGCGGCCTTACCGTGAGCCAATTGATCACCGACTTTGGCCGCACGCATCATCTGGTGCTCAGCGCCGAATCTACTGCGAGGGCGCAGATGGAAAGCGCGCGCGCAACGCAGCTCGACATTACGCTGACCGTGGATCAAGCCTTTTATCAGGCGCTGACCGCGCAGGCCGTGCTGAAAGTGGCTCAAGAAACGCTCAACCAGCGCCAAGCGACGGCCGATCAGGTCGGCGCATTGACCAAAGCCAAGATTCGATCCGATCTCGACAAGAGCTTTGCAGACGTTCAGGTCGCGCAGTCGCAACTGCTGCTGCTCGATGCACAGAACAGCGAGCAGGCCGCGATGGCCGCTCTCAACGAAGTGCTCGGCTCGGAGCAAGATCAGCAGTACACTCTCGTCGATGAGACGAATGGCAATCCACCGGCAGCGCCCAGCGATCCTGAAGCGCTCGTCAGCGCTGCGTTCACTGCGCGCCCGGATCTCGAGGCGATGAACGACAACTTTACCGCGGCTCGCCAGTTCAGCACGGCGGAGCGCGATCTTTGGCTGCCCACGCTCTCTGCAATGGCCGCAGTGGGCGGCACGCCGGTGCGCGCCGACCCGATCCAGTCTTCCTGGTACGGCGCCGCTGGCGCCAACCTGAGCATCCCGGTCTTCAACGGCTTTCTGTTTAATGCCGAGGCCAGGGACGCGAAGCTACGCGCTCAGGCTGCCCAGGAGAACGTGCGCAATCTACGCGACACGATCGCTCGCGACGTGCGCACGGCGGTGCTGAATGCGCAGACTTCGTACCAGCGAATCGCCGTGACCAAACAGTTGCTCGACCAAGCTAACCTGGCGTTCGACCTGGCGTCTGCTCGATACAGAATCGGATTGAGCGGCATTGTCGAGATCAGCCAGGCACAACTGAACCAGACGCAAGCTGAAATCGACAACACCAACGCCCGCTATGCCTACGAAACGGCGTTAGCGGTGGTGCGCTACGAGGTTGGTCAATAGCGACACAGCGAGCGAAAGGATAATGCGACCGCACTCGCGGAAGGGTAGAGGTCTTGAAAGACTTGGGGTACGCTGCACCTTCTTGCTTGTCTTTGGTCGCTGGCCGGCCAGGACGCGCCGGCCTCATGCGCAGGCCGATTTTATGCGTAACTCCTTCCAGGAGAGTGGTTTGCGACGGATAGAGCCGCGCGTCATTTTTCGCGAGAATTCTGCTGATTCTAAACGGGTTGTGGGGCATAAATTCGAGCTTATTGCGCACGTTTTCACGACATTTCCGAGACGTGTTTATTGATTCTAAACGAGTTAAATGGCGAATATTTGGCGAAATTGCCCCAAATTTTTTTCTTAGTTCATTTTTCGCTCCGCGGGAACCTGACGAGCCGGAGGCGAAGTTGCGGTTGCCGATGGGCTCTGAACGACGGCTGATGGTCCGCGCAGATGTGGTTTTGAATGTCATCGAGGTTCGCACCTTCATCTTCAAGGTTAACGATTTGGGCGAAATAATCGGCAAACTTGAGGGGATTTATTTACGAGGGCGTAAGAGACGGAGGGGGAAGGAGTTAGGGGCGGTATTGAGGGATTGCCGGGTAGGGTGGACTCTTGACAGGAAAAAGAGGGGGCTAGGGAACGTGCCGACTGTCCCCGGTTTTTTTGGTTATTTCTTGGCCGGGCCATCTGCCCTACGCCACCCGCCAGCGGGTATGCAGTGGTTCGTGGTCTCCCACTCATCCACGATAAAACTGTGGATGAATGGGGCACAGGGGTTCTCGGTTATTTCATGAGCGGGGCGCCTGCCGCAACGCCCGCTCATCGCAAAGAACGCGATGAACGGGGCACAGTCCCGTTAGCCGGAGTGAGCGGGGCGCCTGCCGCAACGCCCGCTCATCGCAAAGAACGCGATGAACGGGGCACAGTCCCGTTAGCCGGAGTGAGCGGGGCGCCTGCCGGCCACGTCTGCCGTCGCAAAGCCGCTGCCGACTCTTTATTGAAAAACCGTAATCGTGATCTTGTTGGATCTTAGCGACCAATCATTTCCGTTTCCACGATCAATCCCAAAGAGTTGAACTTCATAGGTCCCAGGTGCGGTAAAATCCAGCGGCTCCCCCTTTAGGACACAATCCTGTTCTAGGCTCTCGCCGGGCTCCAGCGATCTCTTGTTACGTCCGTCGGAACCACTGGCCTTTATCATTTCGCCTCGATCACTGCGAGAGGCGACAGCAAATGGTTCTGCTGCGTGCTGCGGGGCGGCCGACCAGGGCACCGTAATGGGGCGGTTCGAGATATTGGTAAGCGAGACGTGAATGAGTATCGGTTGGCCAACTTCGAGTCTGTCATCCGTTGCGCTAATTTTCAATGACAGTGAAGGCGCCGTCGTGAGGGTCGTGGCGTTGCCGTTCTGAAGAATAGTGATCTTAAGAATGTTCGATGTTACATAGCCGTGATCGGGGTCGTCCAAATCGATCCGCGATAGCTGTACAAAATACACTCCAGGGGGCGTGAAAGCAAAGGGTCTAGCCACATTCACCAAATCCTCCCCACCAGGCGCAGCATCTTGATAAATTTCCGTTAAGACTATCGACCCTTCAGTTTTCTCCCCGGGCTCCAACGGCGTGAACGAAAGGCTGGACCCAAAACATGGAGGTTCATCTTTGCTGAGTCCATTTGGACCGCTCACTTCGATGCGGAAAGCGCACGCTTGGTTAAGCGACCGACGCGATATCCTCAATCCATAATCTGAGACATTCGTCACCACCACGTGGATGCGAACCTCGTCTCCCGCTGCAACAGTCGGTGAAGAAGAGTCAATTGTCAAAGCGAACGGATGAGTAACCGCGGCGAATGTGCAGATCAGACTTAGATGCGGCAACATTGCCAAAACTACCAAATTCCTAAGACGATTCATTTTACTAACCTCCGCACGGGCCAAGGCTGGCGCTGCGCAGCTGCAGTTAATGGTCACAGTGGCCCTGCTGTTGTGCTATCGGCGGCCATATCGGAAAATCCGTTCCCACAACAAACCCTGATGTTGAACCCGACGGCGGAGTGCCGTTCGGTTCGCTCAGTGCCCGGCAGGTGGCCCGGCCAAGTTTTTCACTTCCGGTTCTCCCGCGATGGATTGTGCCCCATCCAAGCTGCGTCTCTTGCAGCTTGGGTGGGGAAGCACAAACGTTTGCCCTCGTTTAAACGTACCCCTTCCGGTAATTGGTTGCCACGCCGCGCCGCAGTCCACCGCGATTCGATCTCGACCGCGCCTGCGGCGCCCGTTGAGTAGCGCCGGAAACTCGACCACGGCCAGTCTTCGGGTTTCTCGACCAGTCCTCGCTTTACTGGATTGCGATGGATATAGCGGATGATTTCGGAGCGGGCCTTCTCTCCGTGGACGTTACTGTCGTAGTAGCGTTCCTGCCAGAACTTCTCGCGCGGTCCGCGTAGCTTGCGCGAAGCGATCTGCTTGACGGCTTTGAGGAATTGGAACAGCAGTATCAGCGGCGGCTCGTTGACAAGGAGGTGGACGTGTTCGGGCATCAGAACATACGCGTAAACCCGCGCCCGATGCCTTGCGCGCACCTGCTCCAGAACGGCCTCGACCGTCTCCCTGGCTCCCGGCGTTTCAAGCAGCGGCAGGCGGTGAAAACAACTGAAGGTGATGAAGTGGAGCGACTCCGCCTTTTGGAAGCGCTTCAAGCCGCTGGGCATGACTCGATCCTCGTTCGGGAACGATCTTAACGCAACGCCCGCTCATCGCAAAGAACTCGATGAACGGGGCACAGTCCGGTGTGCCAGAATGGCCGGGACGCCTGCCCCGTCTTTCCCCGGGTTTGTGGTTCGTGCTCTCCCACTCATCCACGATAAAACCGTGGATGAATGGGGCACAGAGGTTCTTGGCTATTTCACGACCGGGGCGCCTGCCAGGTTTTTGGTGATTTTAGGTTTGGCTGAATTTGTAGGTGAG